>CAZRZB010000037.1:0-23048 GCA_964604435.1 uncultured Aestuariivirga sp.
CCTCCTGCATGCGGATCATGGCGCGGCGGATGATGTCGGCCGCCGCCCCCTGGATAGGCGCATTGATGGCGGCCCGCTCCATGAAGGCGCGCTCCGAGGGGTTCGACGAGGTGATCCGGGCGAAATGGCAGCGCCGGCCGAAGATGGTTTCGACATAGCCGTTGTCGCGGGCGAACTTCTTGGTCTCCTCCATATAGGTCTTGATGCCGGGAAAGCGGTTGAAATAGGTCTTGATGTAGTCGCCCGCCTCCTCGCGCGAGATGGAAAGCTGGTTGGCCAGGCCGAAGGCCGAGATACCGTAGATGATGCCGAAGTTGATCGCCTTGGCCCTGCGCCGCACGGCGCTGTCCATGCCCTTGATTGGCACGCCGAACATTTCGCTTGCCGTCATGGCGTGGATGTCGAGGCCTTCGGCGAAGGCTTTCTTCAGCTGCGGGATATCGGCCACATGGGCCAGCACGCGCAGCTCGATCTGGCTGTAGTCGGCGCTGATCAGCTTGGCTCCGGCAGGCGCCACAAAGGCGGTGCGGATGCGCCGGCCTTCCTCGGTGCGCACCGGGATGTTCTGCAGGTTGGGTTCCGACGATGACAGGCGCCCGGTGGAGGTGGCGGCCATGGCATAGCTCGTGTGCACCCGCCCTGTCGCGGGGTTGATGAAATTGGGCAGCGCATCGGTGTAGGTCGAACGCAGCTTGGCGAGCTGGCGCCAGTCCACCACGCGGCGCGCCAGCTCAATGCCCTGGGCAGCGAGATCCTCTAGCGTATCCGCATCGGTGCTCCACGCGCCGGTTGGCGTTTTGCGCCCGCCGGGCAGGCCCATCTTGCCGAAAAGGATGTCGCCCAACTGCTTGGGCGAGCCGATGTTGAAGCGTTCGCCCGCCAGTTCATGGATCTGCGCTTCGATCCTGCCCTGGCCATTGGCGAACTCGTTGGAGAGCCTGGCCAGCACGGCGCGGTCCACCAGGATGCCTTCATGCTCCATGGCCTCGAGCACCGGGATGAGGGGCCGCTCCAGCGTCTCATAGACGGTGACCTTGTGTTTCTTCACCAGGCGCGGCTTCAGCAGTTTCCACAGGCGCAGCGTCACATCGGCATCCTCGGCGGCATAGGCCGTGGCCTTGTCGAGCGGCACCTGGGCAAAGGAAATGGCCGACTTTCCCGACCCCGCCACCTCCTTGAAGCTGATCGGCTTGTGGCCCAGGTGCTTCTCGCTCATTTCATCCATGCCATGGCCGTTCTCGCCCGATTCAATGGCGTAGGACATCAGCATGGTGTCGTCGATCGGGCGGATGTCGGTGCCATGGCGCCGCAGAACCTGCAGGTCGTATTTGATGTTCTGGCCGATTTTCAGGACGCCCGGGTTTTCGAGCAGCGGCTTGAGGCGGGCGATGGCCTCTTCGCGCTTGATCTGGCCAGCGGTTTTTTCCGAGCCGAAGAGCCCGCCGCCTTCGCTCCCATGGGCGAGTGGAATATAGCAGGCCTTGCCCGGCGCGGTGGCGAGCGAAACCCCCACCAGCCCGGCTTGCATGGAATCAAGCGAATCGGTTTCCGTGTCCACGGCTACAAGGCCAAAATCGGTCGCCTCCGCGATCCAGCGGTCGAGTGCCGCCAACGTGCTCACCATTTCATATTTCGCATGGACAAAGGGAACGGCGAGCAGGGCCTTCTCGGCCGCCGCAATCCCGTCGCCCATGACTTCCTTCTCCTCATCACGCCCGCGCTCGGCACGGGCACCTCCGTCCGGCACTTCGCCTGGAGAAGATGACCGGGTCGAAGCCCGGTCATGATGAGAGGGGGGCGTAGGCGTCGTTTCCACGCCCTCCGGTGGCCAGTACTTGATCTGAAGCACCGCGGGCTCAATCGCCGAACTGTCGGCCTCCAGTTCGCCGGCGATCTTCTTGGTGAAGCTGGTAAATTCCAGCGCCTTCAGGAAGGCAATAAGGTCCGCGGCGCGTGGTGTATCCACCGCAAACGAGCCCACGTCCTGCTCAACCGGAACCTTGTCCTCCAGAGTCACCAGCCGTTTCGACAGCCGTGCCTGGTCGGCAAATTCAATGAGGTTTTCGCGGCGCTTCTGCTGCTTGATTTCCGGGGCCCGGGCCAGCAGGGTTTCAAGGTCGCCATATTCGCCGATGAGCTGGGCCCCCGTCTTGACGCCGATGCCGGGAACGCCCGGCACATTGTCGACACTGTCGCCGGCGAGGGCCTGCACATCGACCACCTTGTCGGGCTTCACCCCGAATTTCTCAAGAACCGCCGCCTCGCCAAGCTCCTTGTCTTTCATTGTATCGAGGAGGGTGACGCCGGGGCGCACCAGTTGCATCAGGTCCTTGTCCGACGAGACGATCCGGCAGGTGGCGCCCGCCTCGACCGCCTGACGGGCATAGGTGGCGATGAGATCATCGGCCTCGTAATTGGCCTGCTCGACACTGGCCACATTGAAGGCCCGCGTCGCCTGGCGGATCAGGTCGAACTGCGGGCGGAGATCAGCGGGAGGCTCGGGCCGGTGGGCCTTGTATTCGGGATAGATGTCGTTGCGGAAGGTCTTCGACGACTGGTCGAAGATCACCGCAAGATGGGTCGGCTTTTCGTTGTTGCGGGTTTCCTTGAGCAGCTTCCACAGCATGTTGCAGAAGCCCTGCACCGCCCCCACCGGAAGCCCGTCGCTCTTGCGGGTGAGCGGCGGAAGGGCGTGATAGGCGCGGAAAATATAGCCCGAACCATCAATGAGATAGAGATGGTCTCCGGGCTTCAGGCTGGGTGCGTGCGACATGGCCGTCACTATGCCATTGGGCAGGCCGTGATGCCAGCCTTGCCCACGAAGGCCTCCGGAAAAGCAGGGATAACTTGGTCTGGCGCGTCGCCCAGAACAAAAGGATGGGCCCCGCCACGCCGGCAGCGGTGGTCAGCAGCGCCACGCTGCCCAGATCGGCGATCACCTGGTATTTGAGCAGCAGGCTGCGCGTGCCCGCCATGAACAGGAAGAAGGCGAGATAGATGACGATGGAATTTTCCCCGGCATAGCGCAGGGGTGAAGCCAGCCTGGTTTTTGACAGGAGCACGCCCATGGATACCACGGCGGCGGCCCCGATGAAGCCAAGGGCGAGGCTGAAGCCCGGCAGGGCCGCATAGCCGGTGTTCACCATCATGGTGTTGCCCACCGCCCAGATGAAGAGGCCCGCGACGATGACCGGAACCGATTTGAAATTCACCCCTTCGGCGAATTTGAACACGCTGGCCGCCAGCCAATAGCCCGCGAAGAAATAGACAAAGCGCGCGGCAAATTCGTCAATCACCATGTGGCCCGTTTCGATGGGGGCCATTTCGAGGGCGGCAGCCGCCAGAAAGACATAGAGCGGCGGCACCGGACGGGTGGCTTTCACCACCACGAAGAACACCGCCAGCATGTAAATGAACCACAGGGTGCCGAAGGGCTCGACGAAGCCCAGGGCATAGGCCTTGAGCAGGCCGGCGCTGCCTTCCGCCTGGTACAGGCCATAGCCCTTGGCGGCGAACTGGATGCTCATCCACAGGATGTAGAAATAGACAAAATGCAGCACCTTGCTGTCGAGATAGTCGCGCCATGGCCGGTTGATCCGCGAGGCCAGGAACAGGCCCGAAATCAGGAAGAAATCCGGCATGCGGAAGGGCTTGGCCCAGGCGATGAAGTCATGCAGCCAGGACAGCCCGCCGGCGGCGTTTTCCACCCCCAGGGTGGAATGCATGAGCACCACCAGCACGATGCAGATGCCCTTGGCATAATCCACCCAGCTGACGCGGGCCTGGCTCTGAGACATGGCAATATCCTTAACGTCCCGGTATGGGACGATTGCCCGATCCGTCGCAAAAACCCTGCCATTGCGAAACGCCGTGCGGCTGGGCTATAGCTGGCCCGTCAACGGCCTTAGCACCCGTAGCTCAGATGGATAGAGCGCTGCCCTCCGAAGGCAGAGGCCAGGGGTTCGAATCCCTTCGGGTGCGCCAATTATTTCAAAATGTTAGATGAGTTTCAGGTTGGGCTTGATGGAAAAAGTAAGCACATAGTAAGCACCGATTGGAACGCTTGGCGGCAATAGACTCCGCCGGTCAGTACTTCCTCGCTGAGATGGCTGTTATCCGTATTGATGCGCAGCTGACTGATCACCTCGAAGGCGTTCTTGCACCAGTCCTTAATATTGACGAGGGGGTAGTTCAGCGGCGTACAGTTATCGCGGGTGAAGCTGTTGCGCTCTCGAAGTTTGCGGATTAGCGGTGAATGGGGCGGTTCAGCTTTGCGCGCCTGCGGCAGGTCAAATGGCGTGCCAATTTACTGTGTGAGGTTCGTTGAACATCAAACCGCCGATAACCTCACCAGCGACCTTTCTTCGTTCGTCGGGCTTTTCCCAAATCGGCGCCTGTAGGCCAAACTCAATGTGGCGCTATTCGCAAACCCACAAGCGACGGAAATCTCCATCAGGCTGAGGTTTGTTTCAAAGAAGAGTTGTCTTGCCCGGTCCAATCGCAATTTTCTGTAATAGGTTACCGGTGGGAGACCAACTTTGGCGTGGAACAACCGCTCCAGTTGCCGCCGTGAACAGCCGGCCCGTCGAGCCACCTGCTCGATGTCGAGCTTGCCGTCCTGATGCGATTCCATCAGGGCAATTGCCTGTAACAGGTGCTTGTCGCGTATGCCAGTTCGAATGGCCAACGGTGCCTGGGGTTCCTCCGGGGAGCGCACGCGCCCATGCAGAACCTGTGCCGCGACTGCGGCGGTGAGGTTCTTGCCATGCTCGGACAGCAGCAGATTGAGAACCATGTCTGTGCTGGCGGTTTCGCCAGCACAGGTCAGGCGATTACGGTCAATCTCAAACAGCCGGTCGGTGAGTTCGATGTTGGGGAATGCCTCCCGCATGCTCTCGCACATCTCCCAGTGGATTGTGGCCCGGTGACCATCCAACAAACCTGCCTCTGCCAAGACCCGCGAGGCCGTGCAGAGGCCGCCAACCATGTTGACGCGCACGGCGATGTGCCGAAGCCACTTCACCAGATTGGCAGACGACGCGTGCAGAACGTCAGCACCGCCCACAAGGATGACATTTGCATCCAACGGCACGTCCTTCAGGGATCCCGTCGGCAATACCGGGATGCCGCTCGAAGACAGGACCTGGCCGCCATCTTCTGAATAGAGCGGCCAGGCGTAGTGGTTCCGGCCGATGACATGGTTGGCGTGCCGCAATGGTTCGATTGCACCTGCAAGGGCAAGCAGCGAAAAACGCGGCATGAGAACAAACGCAAATTTTCCAGTGCGCAATGACGCTGAGAGCCGCCGGTGGCCTGACATGTCGTTCATATGCGACTATCCAGCAAGAACATGCGCACGGGACGAGGGCCAACTGGCATAAAGCTTGCCACCATGGGAAAGATCGACGGTTTCCAATTCACGCTGTCCGATTTGTACTTTGATTTCGCTGCCGTCTGCTGCCTCCAGAAACAGTGTCACAGTGGTGCCCGTGAACTGTTCCGAAAGAAGTTGGCATTCAATCACGTTTTCAGCTGCCGGCTTCTCGGTGGAGACCTGCACAAGGTCAGCGGCCACTACAAAGCTGAGTGGGTCGCCGACCTTCGCGCCGTTCGTCGTTGCCGTTGGCACTTTGAATGTGCCGAGCTTTGTTCCAACTTGAGTTACCTGGGCCGTTTTGGATTTTACTGAGCCTTCAAAAATGTTGTTGCGGCCGACAAAATCAGCCACGAATTTATTGGCTGGCGCACGGTAAATGTCCTTGGCCTTTCCGATCTGTGCAATCTCTCCCTGTGCCATGATGATGACACGGTCGGCCATGGCGAATGCTTCCGATTGACTGTGGGTGACATACACGAATGTAATGCCCAGCTCCTTCTGCAATTTGGTAAGCACGCTCTGCATGCGGATCACCAGGTGTGCATCAAGCGCAGAAAGCGGTTCATCCAGCAAAAGAATCTTGGGTTCCGTCACCAGTGCTCGGGCCAGGGCTACGCGCTGTCGCTGCCCGCCTGAAAGCTTGGCAACATTGCGTTCGGCAAACTGGCCGATGCCGAGGCGATCAAGCCAGTCCAGCGCCTTCTTCTTGCGTGCGGCAGCTCCCATTCCGCGCATCTTAAGGCCAAACTCAACATTCTCTCGCGCATTCAGGAATGGGAAAAGCGCAAGTGACTGCCATACCATGGGTGTATCGCGCTCATGGGGCTTGACCTCGTTCATCACCTTGCCTTCGAAGCGGATTTCGCCGCCCGTAGGGGCTTCGAGCCCCGCCAACATGCGCAAAGTGGTGGTCTTGCCACAACCCGATGGTCCCATGATGGCAAGGAATTCGCCTTGGGCGATCTCGAAACTTGTTGGTTTGACGGCGGTAAAATCGGCGAAACGCTTTTCGACCTTGTCGAACACGACCAGGGAATGGGTCATTGGGCAGTTTCCTCCTTTTTGCCTTTCGACAGCATGAGCATTTGGGCGACGACGATCAGGGTGATGGAAATCACGAAGACAAACGTGCCAATTGCATTGATTTGCGGGTCAACATTGCCCTGAAGAATTTCAAGGATGACCACAGGAATTGTCTTGTTGAGGCCGGACACAAACCAGGCCACGGCAAATTCATCAAATGAGACTGCAGCCGTCAGACACAGCGCCGCTATGACGGACGGCATGGCAAAGGGGACGACAACCTCGCGCATGGCGCGCCATTCTGAGGCGCCCAGATTCCAGGATGCCGCTTCCAGATTGGGATCCATGTCGTTGAGGCGCAACCGGATTACGGCCATGGCAAAGGGCGCACCCAGAACCGTATGGGCAATGATGATGGAAATGACTTGCCCCGAAAGGCCGATCTGCGCCAGCCACGACAGCATGGCCAGCGCCATGATGATGAGGGGAATGGTCGGCGGCAACATGGCGAGCGCGAGGTAGACTTGCTTGCCAGTAAAGTCATAACGATAGTCGGTGTAAGCAGTGCAAAACCCGATGAAGGTCGAGAGCACGGAAGAACACAGGGCGACAACCAAGCTCGTCCAGGCTGCCTCAATCACCTCAGGCCGAGACAGGATGGTTTGATACCATTTGAGAGAGAAGCTGCCCAGGGGAAGGCTTGGGAAGCGGTCGGAGTTGAACGAGAAAATGAAACTCCAAATGATCGGCGTGAAGATGAAGGCAAACGCGATTGCGATGTATATGCAGAGCGCCCAGTTGACTGTTTTGTCGCTGTTCATCCGCGTCTCCTGTAGGCCATCTTTACGGCAGCAAAGGCAACAGCCAGCAGAGACAGGATCATCACGACGGCAATCACCGCCGCCCTTGGCCATTGCTGGCCGGATTTTGTCGAGTCCACAATCATGATGGAGAGTGTCGGAGGCTTTGAGCCACCGAGGTAATAGGGGCTGACGAAATCACCAAAAGACAGGATAAAACAGAACAACCCCGCCACGATGAGTCCCACCTTGGCTGCGGGAATAATGACGGAAAACACCGTGCGCAAGGGGCTGCAGCCCATGTTGTGGGCGGCTTCAATCAGCGTCTTGTCGATGCTGGCTAGCGATATCGTTTGCAAGATCACCACCAGCGGAAAGGACAGCGTGAGATAGCCAACGAGTGTACCGACGGGCGTGTTGAGGAGCGAGATGGGACCAAGTCCGAACCAACTCAGGAATGTGCTGATCACGCCATTGCCAGCCAGCACCACCTGCCAAGCGTAGACGCGTACAAGATAGCTGGTGAAGAACGGAATGATGAGGAAGAATAGGGCCCAACGCCTGGTAGCATCGCTGACTCGGAAGGCGAGGCCATATGCTGCCGGAAAGGCCAGGATCGAAGCCAATATTGTGGCGGCAACCGCAAGAGCCAGCGTATAGGCGTAGGAACTCCAGAAGATGTTCCAACCCAACATCTTTGCCCAATTGTCAAAGGCGAAGGCGGGCGTCATGCGGTAGTTCTTGACGAGCCAGAAACTCATCATGAACATAAAAGCCAATGGTACGACGAAGAACAGGAGTTGCCATATCAGCAGAGGTGCTCGCCAGAACCAGGCGTATAAGTCTTTTCGTTGTCCTGCGGCCATCGGGATCCTCCACGCTGTGAGATGGCTTGATCGTGTCGGATTGTGAGACACGAGTCCACCCCTGCCTGAAACATGTGGATTCAGTCACAAGTCCGATCAAGTCTTATCAGAGGTTTATCATGCCGCCCTTCGCAGAAGGCGAAGGGCGGTAATCACGCATCGTGGGGACTTACGATCCCTTGTATTCCGACCAGAAGTCGTTCCAAACTTCAAGGCTCTGCTGCTTTGGAACGCCACGATACTTGATGCGGCCATCCTTGATCAGAGTCACAGGGTCGTTGGGTGCGCCCTCCACCTGGCCGGTGCGCGCCGCTTCCTTTGGATCTTTTTCATTCAGCGCACTGCGTCCGGCTTTAGTCACGGCAAAGCCCGGATATGCTGCCATACGGGCGGAATGCACCTGGCCTTCTGGCGAAAGCATGTATTGGGTGAACTTCTTGGCGATGTCGGCGTTCTTGGTTCCCTTGCCAATGGACCAGGACTCGGTCCATTGGATGCCGCCTTCCTTGGGAACTACGGAGGCAACTTTCGCGCCATCGCGTTCAAGCACGCCGGTGATCCAATCACCGATGCCAGCCATGGCGAGCATTTCACCGTTCTTGAGGCCGTTGAAGGTGCCACCATAGTCAAAGAAGCCGCCGACCTGCGGACGCAGGGACTTGGTCGTTTCCTTGACCGCACCCCAAGCCGCTTCGTCGATGTCGAAAGGCGAAGCATTGCCGTTGAGCAGACTCATCTGGCCGAGATTTGGCAGGTGCCAATCGAAATGGCCGACCTTGCCTTTGATCTCCGGCTTCCAGAAGCACTTATAGCTTGTGGCTTCTTCGGCAGAGACGGCTGTCGTGTTGTAGGAGACGCCGAGGTGGCCACAGCGCACCATGACGGAATAGAGCTTGCCGTCGTTCCAGTGACCGGGGAACTGCTTCCACTCGTCGTACAGGAAATCATCAAATGGGTAGTCGGCGGCGTTCAACTCGTCCACGTAGCCCGCCTCATTCAGCGCCTGCACGAACTCGGCATCCGACAGAATGACATCGTAGGTTCCGGGAGGCGATTGTGCAATCAGGGCCAGCATGTTGTCGCCGCCAGCGTAATATTTCGGTTTGAATTTCACATTGTTGGCGGCCTCAAATTCCGCCACCACGTCAGGCTCGCCGTGGCCATACCAGGCCAACATGTTGAGTTCGACAGCTTGTGCCCAGGCACGGCTTACGAAGGGCATGGCCAGCGCACCTGAGGCAGCGCCATATTTCAGCAGGTCGCGGCGGGTTGGTTTCAAAAGAGACTTCTTGCTCATGAACATTTCTCCCACGCGCGGATGGTTATGATGCGAGGTGGCCGCGCTTCCCTTCCAATAACCACATCTCAGCGTCTAAGAAAAATTGATGATTCAAATCCAACCATGAGTTTAGTTTATGCACCTGTGATCGCGCTCCCCAGCCGTTCCAGGCGCACAAAGTCAGTTTGCCCGGAATCATGAAGGGATTGCATGATGTGATTGACGAGCAGCAAGGCAGCCGTCGAAGCGCCCGTGTTCTTAAAAAACATCCCCAGATGAATGTCTGGCAATGGAGGAAATCCATCGCTTTCGGTCAGGATGCGCATGCCTCTCAACAATGTCCGGCGGGTGAGTGCGGTGACGCCAAACCCGGACTGGACGGCAAGCTGCAACCCATGGATGCCGGGACTGCAAAATGTTATCCGCCAAGGCTTTCCAATCTGGTCCAGGCTGCGGATCATGCGATCTCTGTAATGGCAGCCGTCAGGATGCGCGGCAATTGGGACAGGCAGTTGGTTGTCGATATCAAAGTCACCGGAGGCCACCCAAATCGGCCTTTCAGCCCATGTGTAGATGAGACCTGGAGGTGGCGCTCCATCGAACATGGCAACCACAATATCGAGCTCATCATTCGCGAACATGGGCAGCAGACGTTCACTCGTGTCGCACTGGATCGACATTTCGACGTCCTTGTGGTGTTTTGAGAAATGCGCCAGTGCCTTTTGAAAAAAGGCCACGGCATAGTCATTTGGCAGGCCCACACGCAGACTGCCTGCTGACTCCTTGTGTTGAAGGCGTGCAACTATCTCATCATTCATGGCCAACAGTTGCCGCGAATAGCGCGCAAGGTTTTCTCCATCGCGGGTGAGCGTGATGTTCCGGCCAGATGTATCCATCAGTGTCTTGCCGACCAATTCTTCCAGTTTCCGAATCTGCAGGCTGATGGCTGGCTGCGTGCGACCCAACAAATTGCCAGCCTTAGTGAAGCTGCCGAGGTCAATCACCGCGAGAAAAGTGCGAAGGACGTCTGTTGGAAGGTTGATGGCCACCATGGGCATCTCCAAAGAGAAACTTATGCAACAATAACTTAAATGAATTTCCCATATTAATTCAACCGTCTTATTTCTCCTACCCAACAAAGAACAATTACTGCGGGAGGTGACGATGATGGAACAACGGCTCTTTGCAGTCGAAATGCCCTGGCCCGACTTTCATGCCCGCGTCAAAGACGGAAAGACACCCATCCTCATTCCGCTGGGTTCCATGGAACAGCACGGTCACCACATGCCGCTGCATGTCGATGTTCTATTGCCCACCGAATTTTCACGCCGTGTGGCGGAGCGGGTCGGCGGTCTCGTGGCGCCCACCTTCAACTATGGCTACAAGTCACAGCAGAAATGCGGCGGTGGAAATCACTTACCGGGCACCGTAAGTCTCGAAGGCCAGACACTGGTCCATCAACTTCGTGATGTAATCAGGGAGTTTGCCCGCCATGGTGGGCGGAACTTCGCGATTGTGAACGGGCACTACGAGAATTCCTGGTTCATCAATGAAGCCGTGGACCTCGCCTTGCGGGAGCTGCGCTGGGACGGCATTAGCAATGTCAAGATCGTAGTCTTGTCTTACTGGGACTTCGTAAATCAGGAAACGATCGACAAGATTTATCCGGATGGATTCCCGGGCTGGGCGGTCGAACATGGCGGTGTGCTCGAAACATCTCTGATGTTGGCCCTATATCCAGAACTGGTGCAGCTTGATCGCGCCATAGATCATCCGCCCGCAACTTTCCCGCCCTACGATGTTTATCCTGTGAAGGCAGAATGGACTCCTGCCAGCGGCACACTGTCTTCACCCAAGCAAGCCTCGCGTGAGAAGGGCGAGCTCATGCTTGCAGTGTGCGCAGACGGCATTGTGAAGGCGCTTCAGGATGAATTTTTGATCAAGACGGCTGGCAAGCGCGCTGCTTGACGGCCAACACACCAACATCACAAGGAGAAACCATCACCATGATCAGAGAACGTCTACAGGATTATCAGGGCAACGGCAAACCAGCGACGCCGACGTTTTCGGCAAAGGAAATGAAGCGCCGCCAGGACAATATTCTCAAGCACATGGCGGAAGCCAAGATCGACGCGGCGCTTTTCACATCCTATCACAACATCGGCTACTACTCTGATTTCATGTATTGCTACTTTGGCCGGCGCTACGGACTCGTGGTGGATCACAAGGGCTGTACTTCGATCTCAGCGGGCATTGATGGTGGCCAGCCATGGCGGCGCACATTTGGCGGCAAGAACGTCACCTACACCGACTGGCAAAAAGACAACTATTTCCATGCTGTGCGCGGCCTTACCAAGGGCATGAAGCGGCTGGGCATCGAGTTTGACCACATCAATCTCGACACCATGGCCTTGCTGAAGTCCGAATTTCCGGACATGGAATTCGTTGACATCGCCCAGCCAGCCATGCGCCAGCGCATGATCAAGTCGCAGGAAGAGATTGAGCACATCACCAAGATGACGCGTATCGCCGACATCGGCGGGGCAGCCTGCTGCGAAGCCACGAAAGTGGGTGCGACTGAGCGCGAGATTGCGCTGCACGCGACGGCCACCATGGTGAACGAAATCGGCAAGGTTTGGCCCGATGGGGAATTGATGGATACCTGGACCTGGTTCCAGTCCGGAATCAACACGGACGGCGCGCACAATCCGGTCACAAGCCGCAAGCTTGAACGGGGCGACATCTTGAGCCTCAACTGTTTTCCCATGGTGGCAGGCTATTACGTGGCCCTGGAGCGCACGCTGTTCTGCGAAACGGCGACCGAGGAAAACCTGCGCTTGTGGGACATCAATATCGAAGTGCATGAGCGTGGTATCGAGCTTTTGAAGCCTGGCAACAAGTGTTCAGACGTGGCCAAGGAGTTGAACGAAATCTACGAGCGTTATCAACTGCTGAAGTATCGTTCTTTTGGTTATGGGCACAGCTTCGGCGTGCTTTGCCACTACTATGGCCGCGAAGCCGGTCTTGAGCTTCGTGAAGACTGCCACACGGTGTTGGAGCCGGGCATGGTTGTTTCCATGGAACCGATGATCACAGTTCCCAATCACTTGCCGGGTGCTGGCGGCTATCGCGAGCACGATATTCTCGTGATCACGGAAGACGGCAACCGCAACATCACACATCATCCCTATGGTCCGGAGAAAATGATCATCCGGTAGTGACGTTTCATTCCCCGCCTAGTGGCCCGGCCCTTGTGCCGGGCCTTTTTCTTGCCGGAAACTGCTGCATGGCAGCTGCGGTCTGAACCCGCTACCTGATGCGAAAGACGGTAGAGTTTCAACTTCTTCATGAATGCTCTCATGCAAGCAATGGTGCAACGCAAAGATTATTTTACTGCGCCTTGGCCACCCCCTGCCTTTCTGCGGACATTGACGACACCGCTGTCCAAACGCGGTTGAAATGCCGTGGAGAGGCGGCTTCCAACAGACTCGCTCACAGCCCTGATTGGATCATCGCTCAGATGCGCATAACGCTGTGTGGTAGCGCTATGGGTATGCCCCAATAATGCTCCGATGATGGGTAAACTGGCCCCACCCGCAACGGCGATACTTGCGGAACTGTGGCCTGCTGCCGGTTTCACGGACGCTGAGTTAAGGTGCCTTGAT
The DNA here is from genome assembly GCA_964604435.1 of uncultured Aestuariivirga sp. Classification (GTDB taxonomy): domain Bacteria; phylum Pseudomonadota; class Alphaproteobacteria; order Rhizobiales; family Aestuariivirgaceae; genus Aestuariivirga. Next base: position 13,011 of record CAZRZB010000037.1, read on the forward strand.
GGAACTGGAGGTCTCAAATGGAAGGGAGGAAGTTCAGCCACTCCTTTCCTCACGCCTTATGATAAACCAGCGCCTTGCCATACACCGGCGTGGCGATGCCCTCCATCCGCGCCTTGAGCTGCAGCGCGAGGAACTGCGAGTAGTGCCGCGACTGGTGCAGGTTGCCGCCGTGGAACCACAGGGCCTCCTGCTGCGTGGGCTTCCACATGTTGCGCGGTTCCCCCTCCCAGGGGCCGGGGTCCTTGGTGGTGTTGGAGCCCAGGCCCCAGACCTTGCCCACCTTGTCCGCCACCTCTTGGCTGATGAGCTGTGCGGCCCAGCCGTTCATCGAGCCATAGCCCGTGGCATAGACGATGAGATCGGCGGGAAGCTCGCTGCCATCGCTGAGCAGCACCGAATGCTCCTTGATTTCCTTCACGCTCACCCGCGGCCTGAGCTTGATGTCGCCGTTGATGATCAGTTCCGAGGCCCCCACGTCGATGTAGTAGCCCGAGCCGCGCCGCATGTATTTCGTGCCAAGCCCCGAGCCGTCGTCGCCCCAGTCGTGCATGAAGCCCGCCTTCTCGAGCCGCGCATAGAAATCCGCATCCCGCCTTGCGATTTCCTTGGCCACCGCGATCTGCCGCTGGGCCGCGACCTTGTAGGGATAGGAGGCCACGATCAGGTCGGCCTTGTTGTGGTCGATGCCGCTGGCCATGGCCTTTTCCGAATAGACCGGCCCGAGGTCGAGCTCCATCAGCGTGTCGGATTTCGACACATGGGTTGACGAGCGCTGCACCATGGTGACATCGGCGCCCACCTCCCACAGGGCGGCGCAGATGTCATGGGCGGAGTTGTTGGAGCCGATCACCACGCATTTTTTTCCCGCATAGGCGTCAGGCCCCGGGTGCTTGCTGGAGTGGTGCTGCTCGCCCTTGAACTTTTCCATGCCGGGGAAGGTGGGCAGGTTGGGCACCGCCGACATGCCCGTGGCCAGCACCAGCTGCTTGGGCTTGAGCGTCACCGGCTTGCCGTTGCGCACCACCTTGACCGTCCATTCGCCGCGGGCCTCGTCATAGGAGGCCTTCTCGCAGAGGCTGGAGCCCCAGTAGTTCAGCTCCATAACCTTGGCATACATTTCCAGCCAGTCGCCGATCTTGTCCTTGGGCGAGAACACCGGCCAGTCATCGGGAAAGGGCAGATAGGGCAGGTGGTCATACCAGACCGGATCATGCAGGCAGAGCGTCTTGTAGCGCTTGCGCCAGCTGTCCCCGGCGCGCTCGTTCTTTTCGACGATGATCGTCGGAACCCCCAGCCGCCTGAGCCGCGCGCCCAACGCAATGCCGCCCTGGCCGCCGCCGATGATCAGACAATAGGGCTGCTCCGTAGTGCCAAAGCGGGCCTCTTCTTCCTGCCGCAGCTCAAGCCAGCTCTTGCGGTTCCTGGCCACGCCATGCTCGGCCCCCATGATGCGCCGCGGGCCCTTGCGTTCCTCATGGCCTTTCAACTCCACCATGGTGGTGAGCAGGGTCCAGCCCTTGCCGCCCTTCAGGCGCAATACGCCAAGCCCGCGCGCCACACCCGTTTCAAAAGTGAACCAGCCCTCGGTGACACCGTCCGTTTCCTTTGCCTCGCCCTGGAGTTTCCAGTTCGACGGCTTCACCTGGGCCAGCGTGGCCGCCAGCATGGCCTCAATCTCGGCGCGCCCTTCCATCGTCTTGAGGTTCCAGGTGAAGGAGACGAGATCGCGCCAGTAGCATTCCTCGCCAAACAGCGCCGAAGCCACTTTTATGTCGGCGTTTGAAAGGGCGGCCTCGAATGTCGAGAGCCAGGCGGACACGGCGGCGGATTCGGCATTCGGCATGTTGTTTTCCTCCCGGTGGACGACAGGAGTGTGGTGCATTTTTTGACGTCCGGCAATGGTGTCAGGCGGCGTCAGGCCAGGAGTTTCCGCATGGCGTCGCGCCAGCCGGCAAGTTTCCGCGCGCGGGCCTTGGCCTCCATCTTCGGCGTGAAGCGTTTCTGCCGCTTCCAGGTCCTGGCGAAAACCTCTGGCCTTGGCAGCAGTCCCGCCCGCAGTCCCGTCAGATAGGCCGCCCCCAGCGCCGTTGTTTCAAGAACGGCGGGCCGGTCCACCGGCGCATCGAGGATGTCCGCCAGGAATTGCATGGTCCAGTCGGAGGCCGTCATGCCGCCGTCCACCCGCAGGATGGTTTCGCCAGCGGCCCCCCAGTCCTTTTTCATTGCGTCCAGAAGGTCATTGGTCTGGTAGCACACGGCTTCCAAAGCGGCCCGCGCCAGTTCCTTTTTCGTCGTGGCCCGGGTGAGGCCGAACAGGGCGCCGCGCACCTCCGCGTTCCAGTAGGGCGCCCCCAGCCCCACGAAAGCCGGCACCAGATAGACGCTTTGATTCCTGTCCGAAGCCCTGGCAAGCGCCCCCGTGTCGGCGGCATTCTTCACCACCTTCAATCCGTCCCGCAGCCATTGCACCGCGGCCCCCGCAATGAAGATGGCGCCTTCCAGCGCATAAGTGCGTTTGCCGTCCAGTTGATAGGCAACCGTGGTGAGCAGCCGGTTGTTGGAGGCAACCGCCGTGGCCCCCGTATTGAGCAGCGCAAAGCAGCCCGTGCCATAGGTTGATTTCATCATGCCGGGTTCAAAGCAGGCCTGGCCGATGCTCGCCGCCTGCTGGTCTCCGGCCACGCCAAGAATCGGAATGGCGGCACCCAGGAGCTTTGCCTCGCACACACCGAAATCCGCCGCGCAGTCCTTCACCTCCGGCAGCATGGCGCGGGGCACCCGCAGAATCTTCAGGAGTTCATCGTCCCAGGCGCCGGAATGGATATTGTAGAGCAGGGTGCGCGAGGCATTGGTGGCGTCCGTAACATGGGATTTGCCCCCGGTGAGCCGCCAGATCAGAAACGAGTCGATGGTGCCGAAACACAATTCGCCGCGTTCGGCCCGCGCGCGCGCGCCCTTCACATGGTCGAGAATCCACGACACTTTGGTGCCGGAGAAATAGGGATCAAGCAGCAGGCCGGTTTTCGCGGTGAAAAGCTTCTCATGGCCCTGGGCCTTCAGCCGCGCGCAGAATTCCGCCGTGCGCCGGTCCTGCCAGACGATGGCCTTGTGGATCGCCTTGCCAGATTTGCGCTCCCACACCACCGTGGTCTCGCGCTGGTTGGTGATGCCGAGGCAGCGGATGTTGCCGGGTGTTGTCTTGGTCTTCTTGATGGCAGCCTTGCAGGTGGCCAGCACCGATTTCCAGATTTCTTCCGGGTCATGCTCCACCCAGCCCGAATTGGGGAAGTATTGCCGGAATTCCTTCTGGGCCGAGGCCTTCGGCCTGAGCTTCGTGTCAAAGACAATGGCCCGCGACGAGGTCGTGCCCTGGTCAATGGCAAGGATGAAATCGGCCATCGCTTTATCCCTTCGCGCGCTTGGAACTCTTCTGCTTTACAGCAGGCTTCATATGTTCCCGCAACGCCTTCTGCTCTTCCGCCGAAAGATGCAGGCCGAGCTTTGACCGGCGCCATAGGATGTCGTCGGGCTGGCGCACGAACTCCTCGGCGATGAGATAGTCGATCTCGCGCTCGCTCAGGGGCCCGAAACTCTTGCCCATGTCCTTGGCAAAGCGTGCGTTGCCGAACATTTTTTCCGCCTTCGTGCCGTAGGCGCGGAAAATCCGCCGCACATTCTGCGGCGAGAAAAACGAGTACTTCCGCTGCAGCGCGGCAATCCGGGCATCAACCTCGTTGTAGGGAAAATCGCCCCCCGGCAGCGCCGCACCCGCCGTCCAGGGTTTTCCGGCATCGGGAAAAAACGGCCCGAGTTTCTCAAGAACCGCCTCGGCCAGCTTGCGGAAGGTGGTGATCTTCCCGCCAAAGACCGAAAGCAGGGGGGCCTCGCCGCCCGCCGCGTCGAGTTTCAGCACATAGTCGCGCGTTGCCTCCTGGGCCTTGCTGGCCCCGTCATCGTAAAGCGGCCGGATGCCCGAATAGCTCCAGCGCAACTGCTCGCGGCTGATCGGCAGCTTGAAATACTCGCTGCTGGACAACAGCAGGTAGTCGATCTCCGCCTCGGTGATCTGCGGGCTGCCGGGATCGCCCGTATGGTCCTCGTCCGTCGTGCCGATCAGGGTGAAATTCTGCTCATAGGGGATGGCAAAGCAAATGCGTCCGTCGGCATTCTGGAAAATATAGCAGCGGTCGTGGTCGTAGAGCTTGTCGACGACGATGTGGCTGCCCTTGACCATCCTGATCTTGTCCGGATTGTTGCGCCCCACGATGCTGCCGAGAACCGCGCTCACCCAGGGCCCGGCCGCATTGATCAGGGCCTTGGCTCGGATGGTTTCCGCCTTGCCGCCCTCGGGCAGGATTGAAATTTCCCAGATGCCGTTGGCGCGCCGGGCGCTGGTGCATTCCGTCCGTGTACGGATTTCAGCGCCGCGGTCGGCGGCATCGCGGGCGCAGAGGGCGACGAGGCGCGCGTCCTCCACCCAGCAGTCCGAGTACTCGTAGGCATGGGCGAATTCCGGCTTGAGCGGCTCGCCGGTGACATCATGGTGCAGGTCAATGCTGCGCGTCGGCGGCAGGATCTTGCGCCCGCCGAGATGGTCGTAGAGAAAAAGCCCGAGGCGGATGAGCGGCCGCGGCCGCAGGCCTTTGTGGTGCGGCAGCACGAAGCGCAGCGGCCAGATGATATGCGGCGCCGACCGGAGCAGCACTTCGCGCTCGATCAAGGCCTCGCGCACCAGGCGGAACTCATAGTGCTCGAGATAGCGCAGGCCCCCGTGAATGAGCTTGGTGGAGGCCGAGGACGTCCCCGACGCCAGGTCGCCCTGTTCGGCGAGGAACACTTTGAGGCCCCGGCCGGCCGCATCCCGCGCAATGCCGCAGCCGTTGACGCCGCCGCCAATAACAAACACATCATAAATCATTCTGCCGCCTGCACTGAGGAATCGTCATTTTGTCCGGCATTGGTAATCTCGAGTTCAACCCCGCTGTGCTGGCATAGTTCAACGATGGCATCGGGCGGCGGCCGGTCTGTCACAAACACGTCAACTTGCGAAAGATGGCCGATGCGCACCGGGGCGGAGCGGGTGAACTTCATCGCGTCGGCAACCAGAATGATATTGCGCGCATTGTTCAGGATGGCCTGCGCCACCCGCACTTCGCGGTAGTCGAAGTCGAGCATGGCGCCATCGTCGTCAATGGCCGAGGCGCCGATCACCGCGTGATCGACCTTGAACTGGGCGATGAGGTCCACCGCCTGCTCGCCCACGATGCCGCCATCGCTGCGGCGCACCGCCCCGCCGGCGATGATCACGTCGATCTTGGGGCAGGGCATGAGGATGGTTGCCACATGGATGTTGTTGGTGATGACCAGCAGTCCCTCATGGTGGACCAGGGCGCGCGCCACTTCTTCGGTTGTCGTACCGATATTGATGAAGAGCGAGCAATTGTTGGGAATGAGCGTGGCGGCGCGCTGCCCGATGACCTGCTTCTCGAGGGCCGCAAGCTGCCGGCGCGATTCGTAAGCGACGTTTTCAACGCCCGACGAAAGCATGGCCCCGCCATGGGTACGCGCCAGCAATCTTCCGTCACAAAGCTCGTTTAGATCCTTGCGGATGGTTTGCGGCGTCACCTCGAAGCGCGCCGCCAGGTCATCCACCTGAACCGTGCCCGCGGCCCGCGCCAGGTTGAGGATTTGATGTTGCCGCGGACTCAGATGGGGCATGGGAGATTCCAGAATTTTTCCAAATAATCTTTTTTCATTTTTTTTCACATTGCGCAATAGTGCAACGCACGGAATTTCATTGCGACGCACAATGCTTTCGATAATATTTCTATTGACGTTCATTTATTTTCGTTTGATATTCCCGCAAGGCTCCAAGCAAGGTGCCAAGTTTCTTATGGGAGGATTACCGATGAAAATGAAGCTTCTAGCGACGGCTGCTGCGCTGACGCTCTTTGCGTTCGCCGGCCCGAGCTATGCCGACGAAGCCGCCGCGCAGAAATGGATCGACAGCGAATTCCAGCCTTCAAGCCTCTCGAAGGAGGATCAACTGAAGGAAATGCAATGGTTCATCAAGGCTGCCGAGCCCTTCAAGGGCATGGAAATCAACGTGCTCTCGGAAGGCATTCCGACCCACACCTATGAATCAACCGTCCTGACCAAGGCCTTCGAGGAAATCACCGGTATCAAGGTGAACCATCAAATCCTCGGCGAAGGCGAAGTGGTTCAAGCCGTGCAGACCCAGATGCAGACCAACCGCAATCTCTATGACGGCTATGTGAATGACTCCGACCTGATCGGCACCCATTCCCGCCTGCAACAGACCTACAACCTGACCGATCAGATGGCCGGCGACTGGAAGGACGTGACCAACCCTGGCCTCGATCTTGACGATTTCATCGGAAAGCAATTCACCACAGGGCCGGATGGCAAGCTCTATCAGTTGCCCGACCAGCAATTCGCCAATCTCTACTGGTTCCGCAAGGACTGGTTTGACCGGCCGGACCTGCAGGAAAAGTTCAAGGCCAAATACGGCTATGATCTCGGCGTGCCGGTAAACTGGTCCGCCTATGAGGACATCGCCGATTTCTTCACCAATGACGTGAAGGAAATCGACGGTGTGAAGATTTATGGCCACATGGACTACGGCAAGCGCGCTCCTGACCTCGGCTGGCGTATGACCGATGCCTGGCTTTCCATGGCTGGTGCCGGTTCCGCCGGCGAACCAAACGGCATACCCATCGACGAGTGGGGCATCCGCATGGAAAAGGGCTCCTGCAATCCGCAAGGCGCTTCCGTCTCGCGCGGTGGCGAAACCAATGGCCCTGCCTCGGTTTATGCCATTGCGAAGTGGGACGAGTGGCTCCGCAAATACGCCCCTCCGGGTGCGGCTGACTATGACTTCTATCAGTCATTGCCGGCGCTCTCCTCGGGTAACGTAGCCCAGCAGATCTTCTGGTACACCGCCTTCACCGCCTCGATGGTTGCCCCAAAGAGCGAAGGCAACAACACGGTTGATGATGCCGGAAAGCCCCTGTGGCGCATGGCGCCATCGCCCCATGGCGTCTACTACAAGGATGGCCAGAAAGTCGGCTATCAGGACGTGGGTTCATGGACAATCCTGAAATCCACTCCTGCCGACCGCGCCAAGGCAGCCTGGCTCTATGCCCAGTTTGCCGTGTCCAAGACGGTTGACGTGAAGAAGAGCCACGTCGGTTTGACCTTCATCCGGGATACAACGGCACGGCATGAATCCTTCACCGAACGCGCCCCGAACCTTGGCGGACTCGTCGAGTTCTACCGCTCGAAGGACCGCGTGCGCTGGTCGCCGACGGGCATCAACGTGCCTGACTATCCGAAGCTGGCCCAGCTCTGGTGGCAGCAGATTGGTGACGTGAACTCCGGCGCCTTCACGCCGCAACAGGCCATGGACCGTCTTGCCAGCGAAATGGACCAGATCATGGGCCGTATGCAGGCTGCCGACGAAGCCAACAAGATCTATGGTGGCTGTGGCCCGCGCCTGAATGCGGAAAAGGATCCGTCCGAGTGGCTTGGCAAGGCCGATGGCCCGAAAGCCAAGATCGAAAACGAAAAAGAGCAGGGCGTCACCATCGCCTACGACGAGATCATCAAGCAGTGGACCCAGTAGCCCGCTGCTGACCTCCCGTGGTGGGCCGGGCACTTCATGTGTCCGGCCCATTCATGCTATACTTGCTTTCGATGGACATAGTGATCGCCCCCGATGACACTTGAACTGAAAAATGTGTCTAAGCGCGTCGGCGCGGACATTCACATCCATGACACGAGCCTGGTCTTCGATGACAACTCGTTCAATATCCTCTTGGGCGCAACGCGCGCTGGCAAGACCACACTCATGCAGCTGATGGCGGGTATCCAGAAGCCGACCACCGGGGCAATCTGGCACCGCGGACGGGATGTAACCCATGTGCCCGTGCAGCGGCGCAATGTCTCCATGGTCTACCAGCAATTCATCAACTACCCCATGCTCTCGGTTTTCGAGAATATCGCCTCGCCGCTCCGCGTCACCGGCATGGCGGAAAGCGAAGTCAAATCCCGGGTGGGCCGGGCCGCGGAAATCCTTAGGCTGACGCCCATGCTTGACCGCAAGCCCGCCGAGCTTTCCGGCGGCCAGCAGCAGCGCACCGCCATCGCCCGCGCCATCGTGAAGGACAGTGACCTCATTTTCCTCGATGAACCCCTGGCCAATCTTGATTACAAGCTGCGCGAGGAATTGCGCGACGAATTGCCGAAGCTTTTCTCGGGCCGCAAGGCCATCGTCTTCTATGCCACGACCGAGCCCCACGAGGCCCTGCTGTTCGGCAACCGGACGCTGACCATGCACGAGGGCCGCATCACCCAATTCGGTCCGACGGCGGAGATCTACCGCAAGCCCAATTCGCTCGTATCGGCGCGGGTGTTTTCCGATCCGCCGATCAACCTCGCCAGGGTCACGAAGAAGGGCAAGAAACTGCAATTGTCCTATGGCGGCGTCTCCTGGCCCGTGGCTGCCGGTGCCGCAAAGCTTCCTGATGGCGACTACAGCATCGGCTTGCAGCCCCACTATGTGCTGCCGCGGAAGTCGTCGGAAACCAGTGGCGCCCTTTCGGGCCGGGTGCTGGTGACCGAGATTTCGGGCTCTGAGAGTGTGGTGCATTTCGATGTGGGCGGCCAGACCTGGGTGTCCCAATCCCATGGCGTGCATCCTCACCAGGTAGGCGAAACGGCGACCTTCCACGCCAATGTTTCCCGCGCCCTGTTCTTTGATGCTGCCGGAAAGCTGGTGTCCTGATGGCCAAGATCACCATCGACAATCTGCGCCATTCCTATATTCCGGAACCCAAGCGTGACGAAGATTTCGCTTTGAAGAGGGTGCATCTGGACTGGGCTGATGGCGGGGCCTACGCGCTTTTGGGTCCGTCGGGTTGCGGCAAGACCACCTTGCTCAATCTGATTTCCGGCCTCCTTCATCCCAGCGAAGGCCGCATCCTGTTCGATGGCCGCGATGTCAGCAGTGAAACGCCGGAACGCCGCAACATTGCCCAGGTATTCCAGTTCCCGGTGATCTACGACACCATGACGGTTTACGATAATCTGGCCTTTCCCTTGCGCAACCGGAAGGTCGATGAAACGGAGATCAGGAAACGGGTGGCCGCCATCGCCGAAATGCTGGAACTGACAGCGACCCTTTCAAAACGCGCCTCCGGCCTTACCGCCGACGGCAAGCAGAAGATTTCCCTGGGCCGCGGCCTTGTCCGTTCCGATGTCAACGTGATCATGTTCGATGAGCCGCTCACCGTCATCGATCCCCATCTCAAATGGCAGCTGCGCTCCAAGCTCAAGGAGCTGCAGCACCGCATCAAGCGCACCATGATCTATGTGACCCACGACCAGACCGAGGCGCTCACCTTTGCCGACCAGGTAGTGGTGATGAACAACGGCGAAGTCGTGCAGACGGGAACCCCCATCGAGCTCTTCGAAAAGCCCAGGCACATTTTTGTGGGCCATTTCATCGGCTCGCCCGGCATGAATGTCATGCCCTGCGAGGTCAAGGGCGGCAAAGCCTTTGTGAACGGCCATGAGGTTGCCGCCGACAACGCCGCGTCTTCGAAGGGGGCAAGCCGCCTGGAGCTGGGTGTCCGCCCGGAATTTGTCACCTTTGCCGCCAAGGGCCTGCCGGTGAATGTGGTGAAAGTGTCCGACATCGGCCGTTACCGCGTCGTTGATACGAGGCTTGGCGCGAATTCCGTCAAATTGATTGTTCCGGAAGGGGCCGCCATCCCCGCGGGCAAGGCCCATCTGGCCTTCGACAAGGCCCATACGCAAATCTACAGCGACGGCTGGCTGGCGGGGGAAGCGCGATGAACAAGACCTTCAACAACAGGGCCTGGTGGATGGTGCTTCCCATCTTTCTGGTCGTCGCCTTCAATGCCCTTGTGCCGTTGATGACGGTTGTGAACTATTCGGTTCAGGAAACCTTCGGCAACAATGAGTTCTTCTGGTCGGGCACCATCTGGTTCCAGC
>CAZRZB010000038.1:0-14512 GCA_964604435.1 uncultured Aestuariivirga sp.
ATGAAGGCGTTTGCATCGCCCGCTCCGGCGGCAGCATCAATGAAAACTTCACCGTACGGAAGATGTCCTACGGCGAAGGCGTTGAACGGGTATTCCCCGTGTACTCGCCGCTGATCGATTCGATCAAGGTGGTGCGCCGTGGCGAAGTGCGCCGCGCCAAGCTGTATTACCTGCGTGACCGCACCGGCAAGTCGGCCCGCATCATCGAACGCCGCGCCAGCGAGCTGGAAAACCAGGTGGACATGGAAGTTGCCGCTGCCACCGCCGTCAGCGCCGCCGCCAACGCGGAAAGCAAATCCAAGGCCAAGGCGGAAGCCAAGGCAAGCGGCAAGAACAAGAAGAAGTAATTTTCGCCGCTATGCACAGTTTCAAAGGCCGGCAGCAATGTCGGCCTTTTTCTTTTGGAGGCTGTCCATGACCGATTATCTCAAGGTCAATCTCGCCAACTGGAACGACCGCGCCGCCATCCATGTCAAGGATGAGGCGGGTGGCTACCGCGTTAAGGAATTTCTGCAGGGCGAAGACAATCTCCATGGCATTGAGGACCGTGAGATCGGCGACGTAAAGGGCAAACGCATTGCCCATTTGCAATGTCACTTCGGCATCGACACGCTTTGCCTCGCCCGCCGCGGCGCGTCCTGCGTGGGGCTAGATTTCTCCCCCGTCGCCATCGCCGCAGCGCGAGACCTGCAGAAACAAACGGGCCTTGATGCCAGCTTCGTCGAAGGCAATGTCTATGAGGCGCGGCGTTTGGTCGAAGGCCACTTCGACATGGTTTACGTCACCTGGGGCGCCATCGGCTGGCTGCCGGATGTCGCGCGCTGGGCCAGGGTCGTGTCCTCGCTGCTGAAACCAGGTGGCAGGCTTTATTTGCTCGAAGGCCATCCCTCGCTCATGGCGCTCAACGAAAAAACCCCAAACCTCGAGCACGGCTTCGACTGGCGCACCCCGCAGAACGCTCCCATCGTTGAAAATGAAGCAACAACCTATACCGGCGACACAGCCCCGGTCACCGCAACAACAACGAACTCCTGGATTCATCCCCTGAGCGACATCATCAACGCCGTGATCGGCTCCGGCCTGCGGCTCGATTATCTCAATGAGCACGAAGAGCTGGCCTGGCAGTTCGCCCCCATGATGGTGCCCATCGAAGGCAAACGCCGCATGTGGGTGCTGCCCGAAGGCTTTCCCAAGCTGCCGCTGGCTTTTTCGATCGGGGCAACAAAGGCCTGAATCACGCAAGGCCCCATGCAGGAACGGGGTTTGACTTGCGCGTGGCAAGGGCTAAATAGCGGCCATAACCTTCAAATTGAGACTGTCCATGGCCAAGCCGCGCACTCTTTACGACAAGATCTGGGACGACCATCTGGTTCACGAAGCAGACGATGGCACCTGCCTGCTCTATATCGACCGGCACCTGGTCCATGAAGTGACCTCCCCTCAGGCCTTCGAAGGTCTGCGCCTGGCGGGCCGCAAGGTGCGCCATCCGGAGCGCACCCTCGCCGTGGTCGACCACAATGTGCCCACCACCGACCGCAGCAAGGGCATTGCCGAGCCGGAAAGCCGCATCCAGGTTGAAACCCTGGCCCAGAACGCCAAGGATTTCGGTGTCGAATATTTCCATGAGCGTGACAAGCGCCAGGGCATTGTCCATGTCGTAGGCCCCGAGCAGGGCTTCACCCTGCCCGGCACCACCATCGTCTGCGGCGACAGCCACACCTCTACCCACGGCGCCTTCGGGGCCCTCGCCCACGGCATCGGCACCTCGGAAGTGGAGCATGTGCTGGCCACCCAGACGCTGATCCAGAAAAAGGCCAGGAACATGCTGGTCGATGTGAGCGGCAAGCTCGCTGCGAGCGCCACCGCCAAGGACATCATCCTTTCCATCATTGGCGAAATCGGCACCGCGGGCGGCACCGGCTCGGTCATCGAGTTCGCCGGCGAGGCCATCCGCGACCTTTCCATGGAAGGCCGCATGACGGTGTGCAACATGACCATCGAAGGCGGGGCCCGCGCCGGCATGATCGCCCCCGACCAGAAGGCCTATGACTATCTCCATGGCCGTCCCAAGGCGCCAAAGGGCGCTGACTGGGATGCGGCGCGGCGCTACTGGGATAGTCTGCACACGGATGAAGGGGCCCATTTTGACCGCGTCGTGAAGCTCGACGCCGCCGCGCTGCCGCCCATCGTTTCCTGGGGCACTTCGCCGGAGGACGTGGTTTCGGTTGCCGGTGCCGTGCCCAACCCCGACGCCATCGCCGATGAGGGCAAGCGCCAGTCGAAGTGGCGCGCCCTCGAATACATGGGCCTGAAGCCCGGCCAGAAAATCACCGACATCGAGCTTGACGTGATCTGGATCGGCTCCTGCACCAACGGCCGCATCGAGGATCTACGCAATGTTGCAAAAATAGTTGACGGCAAGAAGATCGCAGGCAGCCTCGCCTATGCCATGATTGTTCCGGGTTCCGGCCTGGTGAAGGAGCAGGCCGAAGCCGAAGGCCTCGACCGGATCTTCAAGGCCGCGGGCTTTGAGTGGCGCGAACCCGGCTGTTCCATGTGCCTCGGCATGAATCCGGACCAGCTCAAGCCCGGCCAGCGTTGCGCGTCCACCTCGAACCGCAACTTCGAGGGACGCCAAGGCTACCGCGGCCGCACCCATCTCGTCAGCCCGCAGATGGCCGCCGCGGCGGCCCTGGCGGGGCGTTTTGTGGACATCCGGAAATCCTGATTCGAAGCAGCCCGTTAACTATTGCCTCACCAAATTTTAAGGCTTAAGAGAGCCCCAAGATGCTAGGGTGATTCACATGCGTGGTGAGTCGCGTCATATGGGGAACGATTTTGAATAGTTCAGTTCAAGCTGATACGAAGTTCTTGCGCCGGATATTCCTGGCGCTTGTGTTGCTTACCCTCGCCGCGGGCGGCATGGTGGGCCTCACCACCGCCCAGGCCACGACCGAAACAAGCCAGGCCTGCACGGTTCTCTGCCAATAGGTTTTCCGGCCTGACCCGCGTTTCACACGCGGCTTGCGCCTTCCTGTCAATACGCCGCTCGGCAGCCAGTCTGCTGTTTTTGGCTTGCACCAGTCGGGTTCTTCCGGCCACGGGGAGATTGCACTGAGGGACCTTGGCCTGTATGAGACCCGACCCATGACCACGATTTTCATAGATGGCGAGGCCGGCACCACGGGATTGCAGATCCGTGACCGGCTGAAGGCCCGCAGCGACATTGAACTTGTCAGCATTGCGCCGGAAAAGCGCAAGGATGCAGCCGCGCGCCGCGCGCTTCTGAACGGCGTGGATGTGGCCATCCTCTGCCTGCCAGATGATGCCGCGCGCGAGGCCGTGAGCCTGATCGACGCCAAATCCAAAACCCGCATCATCGACGCCTCGACCGCCTACCGGGTTGATCCCGCCTGGGCCTACGGTTTTGCCGAAATCAGCCCGGCACAGAAGGCAAGGATTGCCAGCGCCGCGCGCGTCTCCAATCCGGGCTGCTATCCGCAAGGATTCATTGCCGTGGTGAGGCCGCTGATCGATGCGGGCGTCCTTTCCGCCGATGCGCTGCTCACCTACAATGCCGTGTCGGGTTATTCCGGCGGCGGCAAGAAAATGATCGAAGACTATGAAAAGGCAGGCGCCCAGGCAAACCCCTATATGCCCTATGGCCTCACCCTGAACCACAAGCACCTGGCCGAAATGAAGCACTATGCGGGCCTCGCCCATGATGCCGTCTTCCAGCCTGTGGTTGGCAACTATGCCCAGGGCATGCTGGGCACCGTTCCCCTCTTCCTGGACATGCTGAAGAATAAAATCAGTGTTGTCGGCATTCACGAAATCCTGGCCAAGGCCTACGCCGCCAGCACCTTCATCGAGGTGGCACCCTTTGAGGCGATTGAGCGGTCGCCTGCGGTGAATCCGCAAGCCCTCAACAACACCAACCGCATGCGCCTGCATGTCTTCGGCAATGATTCCCGCGGCCAAGTGCTGCTCACCTCGATCTATGACAATCTCGGCAAGGGGGCCTCCGGGGCCGCCGTGCAAAACCTGAACCTGATGATCGGCGCCGAGGAAAGCCTTGGCGTTGATCTTCCTCTTGCAAGCTGAAAGACCAGGACCATGGAAAAATTCGAAACCCTGAACGGTGTCGCCGCTCCCCTCAATATCGTCAACATCGACACCGACATGATCATCCCCAAGCAGTTCCTGAAAACCATCAAGCGCACTGGCTTGGGCAAGTCGCTGTTCTTCGAGATGCGCTATACCCAGGACGGCAAGGAATTGCCCGATTTCGTCTTGAACAAGCCGGCCTACCGCAAGGCGCAGATCCTGGTGGCGGGCGACAATTTCGGCTGCGGCTCGTCGCGCGAGCACGCCCCTTGGGCGCTGCTCGATTTCGGCATCCGCTGCGTCATCTCAACCAGCTTTGCCGATATCTTCTACAACAACTGTTTCAAGAACGGCATTCTGCCCATCGTGGTCTCGCCGGAGAATTTGAAGAAACTGCTCGACGATGCCGAGCGCGGCAGCAATGCGACCCTCACCATAGATCTCCCCAAGCAGGAAATCCGCGGCCCCGATGGCGGCACGGTAAAATTCGATATCGACCCTTTCCGCAAGCACTGCCTGCTCAACGGGCTCGACGACATCGGCCTCAGCCTGGAGAAGGCGAAATCAATCGACGCCTTTGAAAAGAAGCAGGCAACCGCCCAGCCCTGGATCTGACCCGAGACTTGGAAGCAATCCTCACCACCGTACTTCCCGTCTTCGGCCTGATCGTTCTGGGCTTTGCCTTTGCGCGTTTCAGGGTGGTCGACCAAGCCACCGCCAGGGGCCTCACGCAATTTGTCTTCACCCTTGCCATTCCGGCCCTGCTGTTTCGCACCGTGGCCTTGACCAAGCCGCAGGAGGCAACGCCCTTCGGCCTGTGGATCGCCTTTTTCGGCGGCTTGGCGCTCACCTGGATCATGGCCGGGTTGCTCGCAAGAAAATTTGCAAGCCTGTCGGCCTCGGGCGGGGCGGCCGCCAGCATGGCGGCGGGCTTCGGCAACATCGCCCTGTTGGGCACGCCCCTTGCTCTTGCCCATTTCGGCGAGGCTGCTGCCGTCCCGGTGGGCCTGGTTCTGTCGATCCACGCCCCCCTCCTGTGGTTTGCCGCAACCCTGCACCGGGAAATCGCCCGCCACAGCGGCAACATTTCATTTGCGCGGCTTGGCCGCGAGCTTTTCATCAGCCTTGCGGGCAATGCCATTGTCCTGGCCTTGCTTGCCGCGGCACTGTGGCGGCTGACCGGCCTCGGACTCCATCCCGTCGCCGACCGCATGCTTTCGATGCTGTCGGATGCCAGTGTTCCAACGGCGCTTTTTGCCCTTGGCCTGTCTCTGTCGGCCTATTCCCTGAGAGGCCAGTGGACCGGCATGATGATTCTCATCGCCATGAAAATGGTGCTGATGCCGGTCCTGGTTTTTCTGGCCCTGCGCTATGTCGTGCCGGTACCGCCTTTCTGGGGCCATGTGGCGCTGCTGCTGGCGGCCATGCCGACGGGGGCCAACGCTTTTCTCTTCGCCCATCGCAACGAGGAGTCGGTTGCCGCCGTCTCAGCCGCAATCGCCCTGGGAACAGGCCTTGCGGCCCTCACCGCTTCACTGCTGCTCTACCTCATGGACACGGGCGCGATCTAACGCGGGATCAGGGCCCAGTAGTCCAGTTCCAGGATGACGCCCGGCTTTTCCGCTGTGCCATCTTCGGTTGGAAATCCGCCGCAGGGCAAGTCGCGCGTCGCCCGCGTGACAATGCGCAAGGCCCCCACGTCATCGCGCCCCGGCACTTCCGACATGTCCGTGATTTCCGACCAGGCAAAGACCGTTCCGCCGGCAAACAGGGGAGCCGCATGGCGCCCGCCATTGATCCCCGCAACATGCCAGGCATTGGCAAGGCCGTTGAAACTCAAAGCCCGCGCCAGCGAAATGACGTGCCCGCCATAGACCAGCCGCCGGCCAAACCGCCCGGAGGCTTCCGCGAATTGATTGAAATGCACCCGGGCCGTATTTTGATAGAGTCGCGTGGCAATCTGATGCTCGGCTTCCTCGACGGTCATGCCGTCAAGGTGGTCGATCTTTTCCCCCACCGCATAATCGCCGAAGCGGTGCGCGGAGCCCGAATGTGCATAGTTCCACTTTGCCATATCAAGCTTGAGGCCAGCCAAATTCAAATCGCCGATGCCAACAGCTGCGGATAGTACCGGCACATGGGCCTTGGGCGGCGGCGCTGTCGCGTCACGCTTTCGCACCATGACCCAGCGCACAAAGCGCAAGACCTCTTCGCCCCGCTGGTTCAATCCGCGGCTGCGCACATAAACCGTGCCCGTCTTGCCGTTGGAGTTTTCCTTCAATCCGATGACTTCGGATTGGGCTTCCACCGTGTCGCCGGGATAGACCGCAGCCGGAAAAACGCACTCGGCATAGCCGAGATTGGCAACGGCATTGAGCGATATGTCCGGCACTGTTTTGCCGAACACCATGTGAAAGACCAGAAAATCATCGAGCGGCGCTGCCGCATAGCCGATGGCCCTGGCGAACTCATCCGAGCTTTGCACCGCATAGCGCGCTCCATAGAGCCCCACATAAAGCGCCTGGTCGCCCGCCGTTACACTGCGTGGCGTTGCATGCGCAATCTTCTGGCCCACCGCGAAATCTTCGAAGAAGTTGCCTGATCTCGTTTTAAGCATGGGCGATGGCCTCCGCGATGGCGGCGGTGCGTTCCGCCATGGCAAGGTGCAGCCGCTCGACCATGCGGCCTTCAATGGTGATAACCCCCTTCAGGGCGTTTTCAGGCAGGGCAAAACCCGCAATGATCTTGGCGGCCCAGGCAACCTCTTCAGCCGCCGGTGAAAACAGCTCATTGCACGCTGCAATCTGTGACGGATGAATGAGCGTCTTGCCGTCCATGCCCAGATGCCGGCCCTGCTCGCATTCCGCCCTGAAACCAATGTCATCCTTGAAATCGTTGTAAACGCCGTCAAGGATATCGATTCCATAGGCGCGCGCCGCCAGGACCGCCATGGAAAGCCAGGGGATGATGGCAAAGCGCCCGCCCGCCGCCGAGGCCCGCGATTCCTTCAGAAGATCATTGGTGCCAAGCACCAGGCAGGAAAGCCGCGCCGCTTCCGTCACGGAGGCAATGTCGCGGACATTGAAGATGCCCAGGGGTTTCTCGATCATCGCCCACATGCGGGTGTGCGGCGCTCCGGCAAAAGCCGCAAAAAGCCTGGCGGCGCTGATGATGTCATCGGGGCTTGCCACCTTGGGCACCAGCACGGCATCCGGCCCGATTGCGGCTGCCATCTTCATATCCTCAATGCCCCAGGGGGTATCCAGGCCATTGATCCGCACAACCAGTTCGCGCCGCCCGAAGCCTCCAGCCTTGATCGCCGCCGCCACCCTGGTGCGTGCCTCGGGCTTGGCTTCGGGTGCGACTGAATCCTCAAGGTCGAGAATGAGGGTATCGGCGGCTATGGATTTGGCCTTTTCCAAGGCCCGGTCATTGGCACCTGGCATATAGAGAACACTGCGACGCGGACGGATGGCCATCGGATTTTCCCAGTTTTCCTACACCTAGCCAGTTAAGCAAAATAAGTGAAGGCCCGCATTGCCGGGGCCTTGTGGGCCGTTGCCCGATTGGGCACAATGATTCACCATGAAACACGTTGATATTGCGATAATAGGCGGCGGCGTCGTTGGCAGTGCCACGGCCTACTACCTCAAGAAGCATGGCTTTGCCGGCTCGGTGGCGATCATCGAAAAGGACACAACCTATCAATTTGGCTGTACCGGGCGCTCATTGGGCGGCCTCCGCCAGCAGTTTTCGACCCCGGAGAACATCGAGCTTTCCAAGTTCGGCCTGAAGCTGGTGCGGAATCTCAAGGCGGAGTTCGGTGCGGAGGCCGATGTGAGCTTTCACGAGAACGGCTATCTCATCATGGCCTCCGCGGAAGGACTGCCCATCCTCGAGGAAAACCACCGCGTCCAGCTGGCCAACGGCGCCGACAATGTCATCCTCAAGGGCAATGACCTCACCGCACGGTTTTCCTGGCTCAATGGCGATGGCGTGGCCGGCGGCTGTTTTGGCCTTTCCGGCGAGGGTTGGCTTGACCCCTATTCGCTGATGACCCTGCTGCGCAAGGCCGCCGTTGCCATGGGCGTGACAGTCATCCCCCATGAACTGGAAAAAGTGAGTTGCACCGCCGACAAGATAACCTCCGTGACCCTGTCAAACGGCGAAATCCTGTCGTGTTCCCACCTGGTGAATGCCGCCGGAACCGGTGCGGGCCACGTGGCAGGCCTTGCCGGCATTGCCTTGCCCGTAGGTCCCCGCAAGCGTTACGTCTATTTGCTCGATTGCCCTCCGGCCAGCGAAGCGCTGCATGGCGCACCCCTGACCGTCGAACCCTCCGGCATCTATTTCCGTCCCGAAGGACGGAACTTTCTCTGCGGCCTGTCGCCGGAGGAACACGAGGAGCCTGCCGACCTGAACTGGGAGGTTGACTATACCTGGTTCGAGGAGCGCATCTGGCCCAGGCTGGCCGAACGCGTGCCGCCCTTTGAGACCGTCAAGGTGGTCAATGCCTGGGTCGGCCATTATGACTACAATGCGCTGGACCAGAATGCCATCATCGGGGCTCATCCGCAGAAGACCAATTTCTATTTTGCCAATGGCTTCTCGGGTCACGGCCTGCAGCAGGGGCCCGCGGCGGGAAACGCCATTGCCGAGCTCATTGTCCATGGCACCTACCGCAGCATCGATCTCGCCCGCCTGGGTTACGGCCGTGTGGCGCACAAGGAACCCTTGTTCGAAAAAAACGTCATCTGATGCCCAGGCTGGTTCTGAGCGTATCGTCGCAAGTATCCTATGGTCAGGTTGGAAATTCCGCCGCGGTGCCTGCCCTGCAGGCCGCGGGCTTCACCGTGGCGCAAGTTCCCACCATCATTCTTTCCAATCATCCCGGTCTCGGCAGGCCAAGCGGGGTGAAACTGCCCGCAACGGAACTTGAAGCCATCCTGAAATCGCTGGAATCGCTTGGCGTCCTCGACCACTGCGTTGGGGTGATGACCGGTTATTTCGCCAGCCCCGACCAGGTCAGTGTGGCGGCAACTTTCATAGCCCGCATGAAGGGCAGGAATGCGTCCCTCTACGTCCTGGTCGATCCGGTTCTGGGCGACGGCGACAGCCTCTATGTCTCGGGCGGGGTTGCCGCGGCAATCCGCGATGAACTGCTGCCCCTCGCCACCTGCATCACCCCCAACTGTTTTGAATTGGGCTGGCTTGCGGGGCAAGCTGTTTCAAACAAACAAGACGCCATGGAGGCGGCAACCAGCCTCCCCTGCCGCGAAGTCCTCGCAACTTCGATTCCGCTCACCGCAAGCAGTCTGGCAACACTTGCCATCGCCGGAGGGGCATGCGCCGAAACGACAAGCCCGCTCAAATCATCCGTGCCGCACGGTACGGGAGATTTTCTGGCCGGACTCTATCTTTCCGCGCGGCTCAATGGTTATAGTTCGCCCGAGGCCCTGAAGCTCGCTTCGGCAATTCTGGAATCCGCCATTGCCCGCAGCCTTGGCCAGTCCTGTCTCGACATCATCGGAGCCCTGCATACCCCGTCATGACACTTGATCGCGCCACCATTACTGAAGCCGCTGCCCGCATCGCACCCTTCATCCGCAAGACTCCGGTCATGGATATCGCCATGCCCGGCGTCGGGAAACCCGTCTGCCTCAAGCTTGAACTTTTCCAGCACACCGGCAGCTTCAAGCCGCGTGGAGCCTTCACCAACCTTGTCGGGGCGCAAATTCCCAAGGCCGGTGTTGCCGCGGCCTCGGGCGGCAATCACGGCGCGGCGGTTGCCTATGCGGCAAAGGTCCTGGGGCTTTCCGCGCGGATTTTTGTCCCCACTATTTCTTCTCCCGCCAAGGTCGCCCGCATTGCGGGTTATGGCGCAACCATCGTGCAGGAAGGCGCCAATTATCTGGCAGCTCTGGGGCTTTGCCAGGACTATGTCCGCGAGAGCGGCGCCCTGAATATCCACGCCTATGACACGGAGGCAACCCTGACGGGCCAGGGAACCCTTGGCCTTGAACTGGAAGAGCAGACCCCGGATCTTGATACGGTTCTGGTGGCGGTGGGCGGCGGCGGCTTGATTGGCGGCATTGCCAGCTGGTACCAAGCGCGGACGAAAGTTGTGGGCGTCGAGCCCGAGACCTGCAATTGCCTCCACGCCGCGCTTGCCGCGGGCGCGGCAACAACCGTAAAGCCATCGGGCCTTGCTACCGACAGCCTGGGCGCGAGCGCGGCGGGCTCCCTCATGTTCCCCATTGCACAGAAATTTGTCGATCACGTCGCCCTGGTGAGCGATGAGGACATCAGGAATGCCCAGTGTTTTCTCTGGACCAACGTGCAGATCGTGACCGAGCCGGGCGGAGCCACTGCCTTCGCGGCCCTGCTCTCCGGCGCCTACAAGCCGGCAAAGGACGAGCGCGTTGGCGTCATTGTCTGTGGCGCCAACACGCCGCTTGATACCTTCAACAGTCTCTTCACCACGGCCTAGAAAATCCTGTTGCGATGCCGGACATCCATCAGCCGCGCCTGTTCGCGCGCCGCCCGGAGCTCGGACTGCATCCGGTTCAGCTCGCGCGGACTCACCTCGATGTTCGGCGGATGGCTGCGCCGGAGGTTGAGCTTCCTGGCGTAGTCCTTTGCGTCGACAAGCATGGAAAAGAACAGATTTGATTTGAGCGAAAACATAGGATTCTCCCTCGCCAAACGCGAGTGAACCGCGGGCGAAAATGAGTCACGGCTTCTAAGACGCAGGCAAGTACGTTTCAGAAAACCTGACAGTTAAGTGATGATTTGAATAAGTTGCGCCTCTGGCGCGGGTAACGCTATCTGCTGGGCCCCAAGCCTCAGCAGGCCGGGGATCAGCAGCGCGAACGCATCCTTGTCATGGTGATCTCCTATTCAGTTACAGTTGCCAGCGCTCATACGTGAGCCTTCTTAATCTGAACAGTGCCCGCCTGAAAATACCGCAAACTGTTGCAGCTTGGTCACATTACCGGGTGAAAGCTTTTGTTAATACACCCGCCATGCGCCGCGCAAAGCCTGCCGGATCGGCGAGCGGTTCGCCTTCCAGCACATGGGCCTGATCCAGCAGAAGCTCCGCCGCATCGGCAATCTCCGCCGAGGAACCGCCCGAATCAGCCGCTGCCGCGAGCGCTGCGATCAGCGGATGGCCCGCGTTGATTTCCAAAACCGGCGCGCTCACATTCACCCCTGAATCCTTCTGGCGCGCCAGGAGCTTCTCCAGGGTGCGGTCCAGCTCTCCATCGGCCACAAGGCAAACGGCGCTCGCGGTCAGGCGCTTGGAGCTGCGCACGTCCTTCACCTTGCTGCCCAGCGCTTCCTTCATGGCAACGATCAGCTTGGCCGTTGCGGCCTCCTGCCCGGCACTTTCGGCGGGCTTGTCCTTCTGCGGAATCAAATCGAGGTCGGCGGCACCTTGCGTGACCGACTTGAACGGTTTGCCCTCAAAGCCCATGGCGGTACGGACCCAGAAGGAATCGACCGGATCGGTGAAGAGCAGCACTTCGACATCTCTTGCCTTGTAACCCTCAAGCTGTGGGCTGCCCGCGGCCTTCTGCGCGTCCTCGCCTGCGAGATAATAAATTGCCGTCTGGTTTTCCTTCAGGCCGGCGATATAGTCCTTCAAGGTGGCCGAGGCCGACTTGGTGGTTCTGAAGCGGGCGAACTCAAATAACTGGTCGCGGTGCTCCATGTCCTCATAGAGCCCTTCCTTGATGACCGGGCCGAAGACTTCCCACATCCTGGCGAATTTCTCCGGCTCGGCTTCGGCGAACTTCTTGAATTCGCCCAGCACCTTGTTGGTCACCGCCTTGCGGATGGCCGCCACCTGCGGATTGTGCTGCAGCATTTCGCGCGAAAGATTGAGCGGCATGTCCTCCGAATCGATGACGCCGCGCACGAAACGCAAGTAGGGCGGCAGCAGCTGCGCATCGTCGGCGATGTAGACCCGCTTCACATAGAGCTTCTGGCGGCCGCGGCGTTCGGGATCATAGAGGTCGAAGGGACGGTCGCCGGGCACATAGAGCAGGACTGTGTATTCATGGCGCCCCTCGGCCCGGTAGTGGAGGGTCAGGGCCGGGTCGGAATAGGTCCCCGAAATATGGCCGAAGAATTCCTTGTGCTGTTCCGCCGTGACCTCCGATTTCGGCCGTGTCCAGATGGCATTGGCCGTGTTGATCTGCTTGGGTGCTTCGCTGCCTTCCGCCAGCATGATGGGGTGGCCGATGTGGTCGGAATAGGCCCGCACCACCTGCTCGATCTTCCAGCCCTCCAGAAACTCAAGCGCGTCATCCTTGAGATGCAGGACGATGGCCGTGCCGCGCCCCGCCCGCTCGGCGGGAACCACTGTGAAGGTGCCCAGTCCTTCCGAAGCCCAGGTGAAGGACTCTCCGCTTCCGGCCTTGCGCGAGGTGACCTCGACCCGGTTTGCCACGATGAAGGCCGAGTAGAAACCAACTCCGAACTGGCCGATGAGATTGACCCCCTGGCCCGCCTTTTCGACAAAGGCCTGGGTTCCCGACTTGGCGATCGTGCCCAGATTGTCAACGAGCTCCGCCTCACTCATGCCGATGCCGCTGTCGACAATGGTCAGCGTCTTGGCGGCCTTGTCGGGGGTGATGACGATATTGAGCTGGGGAGCATCTTCAAGGAGGGCGGGCTGGGCAATGGCCTCATAGCGCAACTTGTCCAGCGCATCGGCGGCATTGGAAATGAGTTCGCGCAGGAACACATCCCGGTCCGAATAGACCGAATGCACCATGAGGTGCAGGAGTTTTGCCACTTCCGCCTGGAACTGGTGGGCTTCCGCCTTGGGTTTCTTCGCCGTTTTCGCCATCTTGTCCTCGTGAATCAGACGGCGATATTGGGCCCGCACCGGCTTTGGTCAAGCCCGCCGATAAAAAAAGCGGCCGGATAAACCGGCCGCGTATGACTCTGAAACGCCTCACAAACTCACGCATAGATTAGGGGCCCGGCCAGATCATAAGCTCCGGGGGGCTGGGGGGCTGAGATTCCGATGCTCAACTCCAGCCGGGCCTTAGAGGCAACACAGGGAATATTGCCCCCTATCTTGGCAAAGACTTGCTGCAATTGCGGCAAAACTGCGAATTCTTAACGCTTGGGCGACCGGCCTGCCCCTCGCCCCTGCTGCCAGCTTGCCAAATCCGCCATCAGGGTTCATCATTGCCCGAGCTATTTGACGGAGAGTCGCTATTTGAGTGACGGGGAACCCATAATTCCTTTCCCTCGTTCCGCGCCCGAACGGGGGACAATCGGCCAGTGGAACAGTGCGCCGCCTCAAATTTCCTTTGATCGCAAAGAGTTAAACCTCATTCTTAATCTCTACGGCAGGCATGTCGCCGATGGTGAATGGCGCGATTACGCCATGGATTTCGACCGTGAAACGGCCACCTTTTCCATCTTCCGCCGGAGCAGCGAAGTACCCCTCTATCGCATCGTGAAGAACCCCGGGCTGGCCCGCAAACAGGGCCTCTACGCCGTCATTGCCCAAGGCGGGCTCATCCTGAAGCGCGGCCATGATCTGGCCCAAGTCCTGCGCGTGCTGATCAGGAAGCCGCGGCTCGCCACAACGTAAAAACCCCGGGCGTTTCCGCCCGGGGTTTTCCTATTCGAGAATTTATGATGCCTTATTCGCTGCGCATGATGCCCAGGATGTTCAGGATATGAACAAACAGGGTCACGAAGCTGCCATAGAGGGCAAAGGCGCCGAAGATGGACTTGCCCTTGGCAACGCCAGCCGCATCGCCTTCCACATACATTTCCTTGATCATCTGGGTTTCGTAAGCCGTGATGCCTGAGAACAGGAGAACGGTGACGACCGAGGTGATCAGGCTGAACATGGAGCTCTGGACGAAGAACACATTGACCAGCATGGCAATGATGATGCCGATGGAGGCCATCATGAAGAAGGCCGCAAAGCCCGAGAGATCGCGCTTGGTCACATAACCAGCCAGGCTGGTGGCACCGAAGGTTGCCGCCGAAATCAGGAAAGCCCGGTAAACCATGCTGGAATCAAGCCCCAGGTAATGGCCAACCATGGGGGCAATCATCAGCCCCCAAAGGGCACAGTAACCCCAATAGGCCGCGTGTGCCAATGTCGCATTACCGGAGAAAATCAGGCGCGGCGCAAAGAAGCCCAGGCCCAAAGTGGCAATGAAAAGCACCCATTTCAGGGAGTAAACCGCAGCCAGCGCGGCAGGATTTGCCGCAACCGCCATGACGATAATGGCGGTAAACGCAACGCCCAGCGCCATGTAATTGTAAACACCCATCATATAGGAGCGAAGGCCCTGGTCTATCTGGGCTTGCGCGCCCGTACGCACCTGGGACTGGTATCTCGTGTCGGCCATTTACATCTCCTCCA
>CAZRZB010000038.1:14612-22827 GCA_964604435.1 uncultured Aestuariivirga sp.
GCGCCCGTACGCACCTGGGACTGGTATCTCGTGTCGGCCATTTACATCTCCTCCAAAAACACGTTGGGCCAAATATGGGGAGGCCACCCCCCGCCGTCAAGCAGCACTTTCCAAGAAGATTTGACGGGCGAATGCATCCATTTTGCGTGCCATTGCGATATCCTTTTCGGTGACGCCTCCCGCCGCATGGGTGGAAAGCGCCACCTCGACCCGGCCATAGACGTTGAGCCATTCCGGGTGGTGGTCCATTTTTTCGGCCAGAAGCGCCACCCGGCTCATCCACCCCCAGGCCTGATTGAACGACTTGAATTGAAAGGTTTTGATAATGGCGTCCCTGCCCCTGGCCTCCGCCCAGCCCTCAAGCTCAGCCAGGATCTTGGCCCGCGGCGCTCCGATCAGAACCTTATCGCTCATTGCGCAGCTTGCAGGGCATAGGATTCCTCCACCGCATAAGGGCCGCCGCCGCGCGTGGGCCGCGACGAGAACAGGACAAAACGGTCCACCTCGAAAATCCGGCTCCGGTAAAGATTGTGGGAGGCGACGAAACCGTGCAGGCCGTGCAAATCCGGTTCCCTGAGCCGGGCCAGGGACACATGGGGCACAAATTTCCGCTGTTCTGCCGGAAGTCCGAGAACCTGTGCAATCCGTTCATGGATTGACTGCAACCGTCGCAGCTCAGCACTTTCCTCAATGCCGGCAAACAGCGTATGGGGTTTGTTGCCCCCCAGCACGTCAATGCCCTTCAGCCGGAGCGAAAAGGGCCGTGCGGCAACCCCTTCAAGTTCATAGGCGATCTCGCGGGCCAGGCTCCCGTCAATATCGCCGATGAAGCGCAGGGTAATGTGGAAGGATTCCCTGTCTATCCAGCGGGCCCCGATGATCCCCCCCTTCATGATTGCGAGATCAAAGGAAACGTCGGCGGGAATTTCTACGCCGGTAAACAGTCTTGGCATGGCGGGCATCCTTCTTGAATAAGGGTGACTCGGAACGCTTGCAGTCAAGCTAACGTGATTCGACCATTTGCCAAGTGCTATTTTACCGCCACCTTCCCTATCAATTCCTCAACGCTCGGAATGATTTTCGACACAATCAGGTCAACCCCGCGGCCATTGGGATGCATCCCATCACCTTGATTCAGGCTGGCATCGGCGGCAACGCCAGCGAGAAAGAACGGGTAAAGCAGGGCGTTGTACTTTTGTGCCAGCCGCGGATAGAGGCCATCAAACCGGACGACATAGTCCGGGCCCATATTGGGGGGCGCCTTCATGCCCAAAATCAGCGTGGGCAGTTTTTTGGCCGCCGCCTTTGCCATGATGCCGTCCAATGCCGCTTCGGTTTGCGCCACGCCGAACCCGCGCAGGGCGTCATTGGCACCGAGTTCCACGATGAGGCCGCCGACCTCATCACTCAACGCCCACTCCAGGCGCGCCAGGCCGTCGGCAGCCGTATCGCCCGATACCCCGGCATTGATGATCTTAATACTGGGATAACGGAGCTTGAGCGCCGCCTCCAGCCTGGCGGGAAACGCCTCCTGGGGTGGAAGCCCAAGGCCCGCAGAAAGGCTGTCGCCCAGTACCAGAAGGGTGACCGGATTTGCAAAGGCAGCCGGGATGGAGAACAGAAGAAACGCAACGAGGGAGATAAGTCTGAGCATTGCCCCAGACATAGGGGCTTGCCGGCGAAGTCTCAAGATCAGGCAACTCGACAAATCATGCGCCGTCTCCCATGTGTAGGCCCATGACCCAAACCGCTGTCCGCCTGGAAAATGTAACCCTCACCCTGTCCAGCCGCGCTGGCGATGTCGAAATTCTCAAAGGCGTTGACCTCACCGTCGGCTCCGGCGAGGCCATCGGCATCGTTGGCCCCTCTGGCTCCGGCAAGACCTCGCTCCTGATGCTCATTGCCGGCCTTGAGCGCGCCAGTTCCGGCACTCTTGAAGTGGCGGGGACTTCACTCAACGGCAAGAGTGAGGATGCCCTTGCCGCCTTCCGGCGCGATACCATCGGCATCATCTTCCAGTCCTTCCACCTCATTCCCACCATGACCGCCCTTGAGAACGTCGCCGTGCCGCTGGAGTTCCGCGGCATCAGGAATGCCATGCAGGTGGCGGCGGAAAAGCTGGAACGTGTGGGTCTCTCACACCGGATGAGCCATTATCCCGGCCAATTGTCCGGCGGCGAGCAGCAGCGCGTGGCCATTTCCAGAGCCCTTGCAGCGGGAGCCCGCATCCTGCTTGCCGATGAGCCGACAGGCAATCTCGATCAGGAAACCGGCGATCAGATCATCGCCCTGCTGTTTGAACTCAGGCAGCAGGAGGGCGCTTCGCTGTTGCTGATCACCCACGACCGCGCCTTGGCCCAGCGCTGCGACCGCATCGCCGAAGTCCGCGACGGCAAGATCATCTCAGGCAATCATCCATGAATTTTGCCCTGTGGCTGCGCTTCGCGGGCCGTGACCTCCGTTCGGGCCTGCAAGGCTTCTGGATCTTCCTCACCTGCCTGACGCTGGGCACCGCCGCCATCGCCATCATCGGCTCGCTCTCGGCCTCCATCGAACGGGGACTGAACGAACAGGGCCAGCCCCTGCTCGGCGGCGACGTTGAGTTTTCCCTGATCCACCGGGAAGCAACAGACCGGGAACTTGCCTTTATCGCGGCCAATGGCGTGGTGAGCCGGGTTGCAACGCTCCGCGCCATGGCCGTAGCCACGGGAACAACCACCCTGGTTGAGGTCAAGGCAGCCGATGCGCTCTATCCGCTTTATGGGCAACTCGTTCTCGAAAACGCGGCCGCGCTTGAAGACGCAACAACCCAGCGAGACGGCGCCTATGGAGTGGCCGTGGACCCCCTGCTTCTGGGCCGGCTGGGCGTGAAACTGGGCGACAGGATCAGGCTGGGCACCCTTGACGTTACCGTCCGGGGCTTGATCGCAAACGAACCTGACCGCATTTCCGCCGGCTTCATTTTGGGGCCCCGCCTCCTGATGAGCCGGGACGCGTTGAAGGCGACCGGCCTGATCCAGCCCGGCAGCCTGATCACCTACCGCTATCGCGTCAAACTCGGAAATGACCGGAGTATCGAAGCCGCCCGCGATCTCGTCAAAAGGGCAAAGGAGCAGTTTCCCGATGCGGGCTGGCAGATCCGCGCCCGTGACCGGGCCGCCCCGGGCACCGAAAACTTCGTTGCCCGCCTGTCCTATTTCCTCACCCTCGTCGGCCTCACCTCGCTCATTGTCGGTGGCGCTGGAATCGCCAATGCCGTGTCGGCCTTTGTTGACCGCCGCATCGGAACGATTGCGACGCTGAAATGCCTGGGCGCCCCCGCCAGCGATGTCTTCGCCATCTATCAACTGGAAGTCCTGCTCGTGGCGCTTCTCGGCATCGGCATGGGCGTGGCCGCAGGTGCGGCGACCCCGCTGCTCGCCCACACCTTCCTGCAAAACACCCTTCCCCTGCCCCTGACCTCACAGGTTGAAGTGATCCCGCTTGCCTTGACGGCTGCCCTGGGCCTGTTGGTGACCCTTGCCTTTTCGATCTGGCCCCTGGCCCGCACCCACCAGATTCCGGCCTCCGCCCTGTTCCGCCACCGTATCCTGCCGGTCCGTCGGTTTCCCCGCTGGCCCTATCTTGCGAGCATTGCCGCAGCCCTTGCCGCGAGCGCCGCGTTGATCTTCTGGAGCTTTGAGAACCAGCGTGTCACCGCCTATTATCTCGGCGGCCTGCTGGCGAGCTTCATCATTCTCCTGGGGCTTGCCTTTGCCATCGTCCGGTTCGCCGAAAAACTGCCAAGGCCCGCAAACGCCATCTGGCGCTACGCCGTATCCAACCTCTATCGTCCGGGGTCATCTTCCATATCGGTCATTCTGGCGCTGGGACTTGGCCTCACGCTGTTTGTAACCCTGGCCCTGACCGACCAGACCATCAGCAAGGAGCTGCGCGCTGGCATTCCGGACCGTGCCCCCGCCTTCTTCTTTCTCGATGTCCGCAACGAAGAACTTCCCGCCTTTGTTGCGGCGGTAAGGAAATTTGCTGGCGTCCGCGATGTTTCGAGCGCCCCGATGCTGCGCGGGCGCATTGTCAGGATTGGCGATACTCCCGTTGAAAAGGTAAGGACGGAAGGCGACGGCGGCTGGGCGCTCCGCGGCGATCGCGGCCTGACCTACGCCGAAAACCTGCCCGAAGGCTCCGTCCTGGTTGAGGGGCAATGGTGGGAAAAGGATTACAGCGGCCCGCCGCTGGTTTCCTTCGTTGACGAAATCGCCCACGACATTGGCTTGAAGATCGGCGACCGCGTGACCGTGAATGTCCTCGGCCGCGAGGTGACGGCGAGGCTTGCGAACTTGCGCAAAGTGAACTGGCGCAGCATGGGCATCAACTTCGTCATGGTGTTTTCGCCCAACACCTTGAAGTCCGCCCCCCACAGCCATGTCGTGACCGTCGACATGGACGGCGGCGATGAGGCAAAGCTGTTGAACGGCATGGCCCGCGAATTTCCGTCAACCACGGCGGTGCGGATCAAGGAGGCTCTCGCCACGGTGAGCGAGCTTCTGGGAAAGATGCTCGCCGCCATCCGCGGCGCCAACGCCCTGACCCTGATCACCGGCATTCTGGTGCTCGCCGGTGCCCTGGCTGCCGGACTCTCAAACCGCATCTACGATGCCGTCGTCCTGAAAACCTACGGCGCGTCCCGGGCCCAGCTGATGGGAGCCTTTATCGTTGAATATGCCGTCCTGGGCCTTGCCGCCGCTTGCTTCGGCATAGCCGTGGGCTCGCTCGGATCCTGGTTTCTCGCCAGGTGGATATTGGATATGCCGTGGAGCTTCTCATCGGCCGTGGCCATCACCACCGCCTTCCTGGCCATGCTAATCACCATTGCCGCCGGACTCATGGTAACCTGGCGGGCGCTGGCCGCGAAACCAGCACCCATCCTGAGAAACGAGTAGAATTTCGAGGCTCTTCGCGGTAGTCAGAAGTCCATGGTCGTTCTCAATCGCATCTATACCCGCACCGGTGACAAGGGTGACACGGCGCTCGGCTCGGGAACCCGCGTCTCCAAGGCCCACTTGCGCATTCAAGCCTATGGCACCGTGGATGAGACAAATGCCGTGCTGGGACTGGTGCGGCTCCATACCGCTACGGAGGCTTTGAGCCAGCTCGACACCATGCTGGGCCGCATTCAGAACGAGCTTTTCGATCTCGGCGCGGATCTTTGCGTGCCCGACACGGGTGAGAAACTGGACTACGAACCCTTGCGGATTCTGCCGAAACAGGTCGACCGCCTTGAGGTTGAGATTGATGAGTTAAACCGCGATCTCGCGCCGCTGCGCTCCTTCGTTCTTCCCGGCGGCCACGCCGCGGCCGCCCACCTGCATCTCGCCCGCACCATTTGCCGGCGGGCCGAACGCCTGATCGTGCAACTCAAAGCCCTTGAGGGCGAGCATGTGAGCGAAGCAGCGCTGACCTACATCAACCGCCTCTCCGATTTCCTCTTCGTGGCCAGCCGCTGGGCAAACGCCAGGGCCTCCGGTGACATTCTCTGGGTACCAGGAAAGACCCGGTAATGTTCGTTCCGCTCCATGACGAAGCGCCCCTGCGGGTCATCCGCTTCCAGTTCGTAACCCTCAGCCTCATCGCCGGTAACGTGGTCACCTTCCTCATGACCGGGGCCCTTCAGACGGACCAGATCCTGGCCAATGTTGCCACGAGTTTTGGCGTCGTGCCTTCCGACCTTGGCCCCTCACTTTCGCCGGACCTTCCCAATAGCCCGGTCCCCGAGCCTTTGACCTTTCTCACCTACATGTTCCTCCATGCGGGCTGGATGCACCTGTTGTCCAACATGCTGTTCATCTGGATCTTCGCCGACAATGTGGAGGACGCCTTCGGCCACTTCGCCTTTGCCCTGTTCTACCTGTTGAGCGGCATCGGCGGAGCCTTCGCCCACGTGCTGATGGCGCCTGGCTCGGACGTCCCGCTGATTGGTGCCTCGGGGGCTGTTTCAGGGGTGATCGGCGCCTACGTCCTGCTTTATCCCAGGGCCCGCATCTGGATCCTGCTGTTTTACCGCATCCCCTTGCGCATTTCAGCCATCTGGGTTCTGGGCGGCTGGCTCCTGCTTCAAATCCTCAGTGCCCTGACGGCTAAAACGGGCGGCGATGTTGCGGTGGCCTGGTGGGCCCATATCGGCGGCTTCTCCGTGGGCCTCGCCATGACCTTTCTCCTGCGTTCGCGTCTGCTCATCCGGTCCTCCGGCTGAGGCAAGGCGTCGCAAGCAGATGCGCCATGTCGGTGGCGGAATTGACTCGCACTGGGGCCTTCACTAGGTTCCGCCGCAAATTGAAACGAGGGTGATGATGAAGGTTCTGGTCGCCGTAAAACGGGTCGTCGATTACAACGTGAAAATCCGCGTCCGCGCTGACGGCTCCGGGGTGGAACTGGCCAACGTCAAGATGTCGATGAACCCTTTCGATGAAATCGGCGTTGAAGAGGCCGTGCGCTTGAAAGAGGCAGGTAAGGCGGCGGAAGTGGTGGCCGTCACCATCGGTCCCGCCCAAGCCCAGGAAACGCTGCGCACCGCGCTTGCCATGGGGGCCGACCGGGCCATTCTGGTAAAGCACGATGAATACGTTGAACCCCTCGGCGTTGCCAAGATTCTGAAGGGCGTGGTTGAAGCCGAGAGGCCCGATATTGTCATTCTGGGAAAGCAGGCCATCGACGATGACTGCAACCAGACCGGCCAGATGCTTGCGGCGCTCCTCGGCTGGGCCCAGGCCACCGCCTGTTCCAAACTCGAACCGGGTGCCGGCGAAGCGACCATCACCCGCGAAATCGACGGCGGCTTGCAGACTCTCAAGGTGAAGATGCCGCTGATCGTCACCACCGACCTGCGCCTGAACCAGCCGCGCTACGCCTCCCTTCCCAACATCATGAAGGCCAAGAAAAAGCCGCTTGAGGAGAAAACCCCCGCCGACTACGGCGCCGATGTGAAGCCGAGGCTGAAAGTGGTCAAGACTGAGGAGCCGCCGAAACGGCTGGCCGGTGTAAAGGTCAAATCCGTCGGCGAACTTGTATCCAAACTCAAAGAAGCGGGAGCAATCTGATCATGGCCGTGCTTCTCATTGCCGAACACGACAACAAGTCGCTGAAGGACGCAACCCACAAAGCCCTCACCGCCGCAGCCCTTATGGGCGGCGATGTGCATGTGCTGGTGGCCGGCAACAATGCCGCGGCCGCCGCGGCCCAAGCTGCCAAGCTTGCAGGAGTAAAGAAAGTTCTCCACGCCGAAAGCCCCTCGCTTGAACGGCCCCTGGCAGAACCCATGGCCGCCATGATTGTTTCTCTGGCTGGAGGCTATGATCACCTCGTGGCCGCCGCTACCACCAACGGCAAGAATTACATGCCGCGGGTGGCCGCGCTTCTGGACGTCATGCAGATCTCCGATATTTCCGAAGTGAAGTCTGCCGATACTTTTGTGCGCCTGATCTATGCCGGAAACGCCGTGCAGACGGTGCAGTCAAGCGATGCCAAAAAAGTTATCACGGTGCGTACCGCAAGTTTTGCGGCAAGCGGTGAAACCGGTTCAGCCGCCATCGAAAAGGTCAATGCGGCAGCCGACCCGGGCCTATCAAGCTACCAGAGCGAAAATCTCACTAAGTCCGACCGCCCCGAGCTCACCTCCGCCAAGGTCATCGTCTCCGGCGGCCGTGGCATGCAGAACGGCGAGAATTTCAAGATGCTGGAAGCGGTGGCCAGGAAGCTCGGCGCGGCGGTTGGCGCCTCGCGCGCCGCGGTGGACGCGGGCTATGTGCCCAATGACTACCAGGTGGGCCAGACCGGCAAGGTCGTGGCTCCCGATCTCTATATTGCCGTTGGCATCTCGGGCGCCATCCAGCACCTGGCCGGCATGAAGGATTCCAAGATCATCGTGGCCATCAACAAGGATGAGGAAGCTCCGATTTTCCAGGTTGCGGATTTCGGCCTTGTTGCCGATCTCTTCGCCGCCGTTCCCGAGCTTGAAGCGGAATTGGCCAAGGCCGGAAAATAGCTCCCGGCCTGTCCATCGAGCTTTAAGCATAGGCCAATGCACCTATGCTGCACCTGCGAAATAGACTTGCTCTAAACCTTTCCGCGTTATAGGCTCCGCCGCTGCAATCGAGCGAGTTACGGACGGACATGAAGATCAAGAAAGTCGGCATCATTGGTGCTGGGCAAATGGGCAGTG
>CAZRZB010000039.1:0-22584 GCA_964604435.1 uncultured Aestuariivirga sp.
CATCTACAGGCGGGCGTGGCCTAAACTGTCAGGCGAATACCATCTCTGCACAGAAAGGGGCCCATGTCACGACGTGACATGGGATAGATGAGGGCGCTTTGACCATGGCCCGCCCTCACCTTTCCCATTGCGTTCCGCAATGGGCCCCTGTCTTCTCCCGTTTCACGGGCGAGGACCACGAGGATCAATGGGTGTGATGGCGCCGAAGCCCAGAATTGTTTCGAGCAATTTTGCGCCGGCCAGCAGGCGCGCTTCGCCGCGCGGCGGGGCGACGATCTGGATTCCCACGGGCAGGCTCTCGCGGGTGAAGCCCGCCGGAATCGAGATGGCGGGGCAGCAGACATTGGTGATGGCCGAGACGATGGCGAGCCAGTCCACGTAGGTTTCGAATTTGGTGCCGTTGCTTTCGGGTATATGACGCGAACGCCGGGCCGCACGCTGAAAGCCGTGCTTCGGCTCCTGGGATTGCGAGAATCGCGAGTGGCCACTGAAGTTCCATCAAGTTGCAGGCCAGGCCGCCGATGACAGCACTATTTCCGGGGCTGCCCCCTCTTTTCATTTGCCACCCGAAATTCTGGCGCGCCTTCCGGCTTACCTCAACACCGCGGCGATCTCTGCTCCGAAGTATTTTTCCCCGCAGCGGCTGAAGTGGTCCACGTCCGAGAATGTCATGCAGTCACCACGCAGAAGGGTATCAACATCAAATTTCAATGCGTCGACCAGGGAGAGATAGCGGAAGTTGGACGCATCTTTTGCTTCCTCCCTCATAGCCTGATCGAGGCGATGAAACAGCTCGAGCGACACAGGATTGAACCGCAGCCGATCGGGACTGTAGTTTTCCGGATCCTCCAAATCAATGCGCGCCTCCGCAAAGGGGCCAAGCCATACAATATCCTGCCCCCCTGGCAGGCCCGCCAGATAGCTTGCTGTTTTTTCGATGGCCTCGGTTGCGATTCGTGATTGGTTGCCAGGCACAAAAGCGGCGTTGCTGTCTCCCTTGCCCGAATGATCCAAGATGTAATGTGAACCCGAGACATGGAACACAACCTGCGAAATCGAGGCCCCGTACCGCAGAAGGAAGGGAGCAACGGCGTCGTAAGGGCACTCGGGCTTGGGCCGAAAAGGCCTGCAGCCGCCGCGCCAGAGCGCCACAATGAAAGGCATTCCACTGTCGGCGCGCAGTGCCCGATAGATGTTGCCGGCATGCGAATCGCCCAGCACCAGCACGGCCTTGCCATAGAGGCTGGCGCAATCCTTGAAGCGCGCCTCGAAAGCGGCATCGGGCTTTACGGCTTCGAACCAGCACGCCTCATCGACAACCGTGGACTTCCCGGTTTGAGGCTGGTACTTCTCGTAGTTGGCACGGGTCGCTGCATCAAGCCGGTATTTAACGTAGGATGAGCCGTAGCCTTTCGTCTCCCAGCCAGTCAAGCCAAGCCCGACCAACAACGCCATGCCGAAGGCAGCAGATCTGTAGAGTTTGAGAGCTGGCATGGCGCGCATTTCGCGTATCGGGCATTCAATGTAGCGCCAACTGAGGCAGGCGACGAGGAAGGCCAGAAGGCAGATACCCAAAAGCAGCCATTTATTGTCCGTACCGGTGGCAACGCGGGCAAAAGCCAGCAGCGGAAAATGCCAGAGATAGAGCGAATAGCTCACCAAGCCAATGAAGACCATGGGCCGCCAGCCAAGCAGGACTCCCGCAAGGCTCCGGGGCGCCGTGAAGGCGATGACCAGAAACGCGCCGAGGCATGGCACCAGTGCGTTGAGGCCGGGAAACGGGGTATTTTCGTCATAAGTGAAAGTGGCGAAGAAGATGAGGGCAATGCCCAGCAGCGAGGCATGGCGAAATTGCCCGCCATAAAGCGCCTCTTGCCCCCGCCTGCTTGCAAGCCAGTAGGCCGCCAGGACACCAATCAGCAATTCCCAAAACCGTGTCTGCAGAAGGAAGAAGGCGCGCGCGGCATCGCCATTGTCCACTTGCCACTGCGCGAGGCCGAGGCTGGCGAGGGCAGCAGCAGCAAACAGCCCTGCTTGCCACCTTGCACCGAGACGCCAACTGAGCAGCACCACCGCAGGGAAGAAAAAATAAAACTGCTCCTCGATCGAAAGACTCCAGTTATGGAGAAGCGGCTTCAACTCCGCTGCTGTCGCAAAGTAATCACTGACGCGCAGAAAATAAGCATTTGCCACAAATGCTGTTGAAGCGGCTGCGCTGCCAGAGAACTCCTTCATCGCAGATGGGCCGAGTAACGCCCATGCAATGGGGTAACTCACAGCCATCATGGCGAACAGGGCAGGAAAGATGCGGCGGATGCGGCGGCTATAGAATTCAAGCAGCGAGAACCGGCCTTCGCGCTTTTCAAACAGAATGATCGACGTGATCAAATAACCCGAGATGACAAAAAATACGTCCACCCCGACAAATCCCCCCGAAAAGGACGGGATGCCAGCATGATATAACACCACGGGAATGATAGCTATCGCACGGAGGCCATCAACTTCAGCTCTATATTTTAGCGTCATAACATTCTAATTGATGACCGGTGTTCGCGGGAGGGTTGAGTTGTATTGCGGCCTGCCGCTGATTCGGCGGAGAACCCTAGCAAGCTTGCCCAGCTTTTTGATCAAACTCAACCAGGCTGAGATCGCGGATCAATCCCCCTGATTTCGTCATTGCTGCACGCGCGGATCAATGGGCGTGATCGCGCCGAGACCCAAAATTGTTTCCAGCATTTTCGCGCCGGCCAGCAGGCGCGCTTCGCCGCGCGGCGGGGCGACGATCTGGATGCCGACGGGAAGATTCTCGCGGGTGAAGCCGGCCGGAATCGAGATGGCGGGGCAGCAGACATTGGTGATGGCCGAGACGATGGCGAGCCAGTCCACGTAGGTTTCGAATTTCGTGCCGTTGCATTCGGTCACATAGCGTTGCTCAACCGGAAAGGGCGGAACGATGGTGGTGGGGCAGAGCAGCAGGTCATAGGTTTCAAAGAATTTCAGGGTGCGCTGGAACATGGCGCCGCGCTGGGCTTCGGCGCGGGAAATTTCAGCCCCCGTAAGCGCCAGGCCCTTTTCGATGTTCCAGATGACTTCGGGCTTGAGCTGGGCGCGGTGGTTTTCCAGCAGGCTGCGCATGCCCACGGCATAGGACAGGGCGCGCAGGGTTTGGGCGCATTCAAGGGCCTCGTGCAGGTCCTGGTGGGCCTCCTCGACGATTGTACCGGCCTGCTCGAATTTGCGCGCGGCCTTGATGACGATCTCCGCCACTTCCGGATCGACAGGAGTGATGCCGAGGTCGCGGCTGATGGCGACGCGCTTCGGTTTCCAGCCCGAACGCGCGGCTTTCAAATATGAGGTGCCATCGGAGGGAAGCGAGAGCGGATCGGCGGGTTCTTCGCCCACCATGGCGTCGAAGAGCAGCGCCAGGTCCTCGACATTGCGGGCCATGGGGCCTTCGACGCCGAGGGTTGAATCAATCTTATTGCCGACGGTGTAAGCGACGCGCCCCGGCGAGGGCCGCATGCCGACGACGCCGCAGAAACTCGCGGGGTTTCTGAGACTGCCGCCGAGATCGGAACCCTGGGCGAGCCAGGCAGTGCCGGTGGCCAGCGCCACGGCGGCACCGCCCGACGAGCCCGCGGCGGAGCGCGCGGTGTTCCACGGATTCAAGGTGCGGCCGAAGACTTCGTTGAAGGTGTTGGCCCCTGCGCCGAATTCCGGCGTGTTCGACATGGCGTAGACAATGGCTCCATTCCTTTCGAGATGGGTGACCATGAGATCGGAAGTTGGGGCAATGCGATCGGCGAAAATGGGCGAGCCTTGCGTCGAGCGCACGCCTGCCACATCGTTCAAATCCTTGATGGGAACCGGAAGGCCGGCGAGAAGGCCGCGCTCGGCCATGGGTTTTTTCATCAGTTCGCGGGCGTGCTTGCGGGCCCGGTCAAAACACAGGGTGGGCAGGGCATTTACCTTGCCATCCACGGCGGCAATGCGGGCCTCGAGGGCATCCAGACAATCCAAAGGTGAAATTTCACCGCTTTTCAGGCGGGCGTGGATTTGGTTTGCGGTGGACCTATGGAGCTCGGACATCTGGCATTCCCGTGAACTGAAACTGTTTGCCCTTATGGGGGGTGAGAGAGTAAACACTGCCCATATTTTGCTCAGGAGACAATCATGAATGCACCGATCACTGCCGCGCCCGGAATGAACAAGAAATGGGTCGAACGGCGCGCCAAGGCGGTTTCGCGCGGCATCGGCATGGGCGCCCCGGTAATGGCGGCGCGGGCCGAGAATTCGGAAATCTGGGACATCGAAGGCAACCGCTATGTGGATTTCGGCGGCGGTATCGCGGTGGTCAACACCGGCCACCGGCACCCGCTGGTGATGAAGCGCGTCTATGAGCAGCTGGAAAAATTCACCCACACCTGCGCCATGGTGATGCCTTACGAGCCCTTCATCGAGCTCTGCGAAAAGCTCAACGCCATTGCGCCCATGTCCGGCGAGAAGAAATCAGCCCTGGTGACGACCGGCGCGGAAGCAGTCGAGAACGCCATCAAGTATGCGCGCTGCTACACGGGGCGTTCGGATGTGATCGCCTTCCACGGCGGCTTCCATGGCCGCACGCTTCTGGGCATGGCGCTCACCGGCAAGGTTCTGCCCTACAAGGCGAAGTTCGGGCCGATGCCCGGCGGCATCTGGCATGTGCCGTTTCCGGTGGCGCACCACGACATCAGCGTCGATGATTCCATTCATGCCATCGAGATGCTGTTCAAGTGCGATGTGGAGCCGTCGCGGGTTGCCGCCATCATCATCGAGCCGGTGCAGGGCGAAGGCGGCTTCTATGTGGCGCCGAAGGAGCTGCTGGTGCGGCTGCGCAAGCTCTGCGACGAGCACGGCATCGTGCTGATCGCCGATGAAATCCAGTCGGGTTTCGGGCGCACCGGCAAGTGGTTCGCCATGGAGCATTTCGGCGTCGAGCCCGACCTTGTCACGGTTGCCAAGTCGCTGGCCGGCGGCTTCCCGCTGGCGGGCGTCGTCGGCCGTGCGGCGATCATGGACGCGCCGGAGCCCGGCGGCATCGGCGGCACCTACGCGGGCAATCCGGTGGCCTGTGCGGCGGCACTCGGCGTGTTCGAGGCCTTCGAGACGGAAGGCCTGATGCAGAAGGCCGAGGCCCAGGGCAAGAAAATCATGGCGCGGATGAAGGCGATCAAGGCCAAGGGACGCGGCATGGCGATCGGCGACATCCGCGGGCTTGGCGCCATGTGCGCCTTCGAGCTGGTGACCGAACACGGCGGCAGCAAGCCCGACGCGGGCGGGGCCAAGGCGCTGGCGGCCAAGTGCCTGGAGCGCGGGTTGCTGATCCTGACCTGCGGCATCTATGCCGACACGGTGCGCCTGCTCACGCCACTCACCGCTTCCGACCTGATCCTCGACGAGGGCCTGGATATCCTGGAAGCGGCGCTTTTGGGGAACTGAATCAGCCGGCGGCTTGCCGCCGGGAGCCTGGGTTCTGCGCCCCGCTGAAGTGGAAGCGGGCGTGGAAGGGCGCCAGCTGCGGCCTGCCGAGGATGAAATCGGCGGCCCGCGCGGCGATCATCTGGGTGGGCGCATTCAGGTTCGCACTGATGATCTGCGGCATCACCGAGGCATCGACGACGCGCAAGCCGTCGATGCCATGGACCCGCATCTGGCCATCCACCACCGCCTGGCGGTCATCGCCCATGCGGCAGGTTCCGCAGGGATGGTAGTCGGTCGTGGTGTCAAGGCGGACCGCCGCTTCGATCTCGGAGTCGCTTTGGGCCGCAGGCCCCGGATACATCTCGACGCCGCGGAATTCATCGAAGGCGCGCTGGGCCACGAGAGCGCGGGCCAGGCGCACGCCTTCGACCAGTTCGCGCCGGTCATGTTCGGTGCTCATGTAATTGAAATGCAGCAGGGGCTTGTCAGCGGCATTGGCTGATTTCAGCGTCACAGCACCCCGGCTGGTGGGGCGCAACTGGTCGATATGGACCGAGAAGGCCTGTTCCAGGGTGAGCTTGCGGCCCTCATAGACCATGCCGAAGGGGCCGAAATGATATTGCAGGTTGGGATAGGGCACGCGGGCGTTGCCGCGCACCAGGCCGCCCGCCTCCCAGATGTTGGAGGTGGCGATGCCCGAGCGGCTGGCCAGCCAGCGGGCCCCGGCTATCGCCTTGTGGACCGGATTGGCGAGGTAGTCGATGGTGACCGGCCGGGTGCAGGCATATTTCACAATGACCGTCGGGTGGTCCATGAGGTTCTGCCCGACGCCGGGAAGATCGAGCAGCGTTTCGATGCCGAGCGAGCGCAGGTGCGGTTCGGGGCCAATGCCGGAGAGCATCAGGAGCTGGGGTGAATTGATCGCTCCGCCCGAGAGGATGACCTCGCGCGCCACCGCCACCTCATGGCGTTCGCTGCCGCGCTTGTAGACCAGCCCCGAGACGCGGTTGCCGCGCAGCACCAGGCGCTGCACCATGGCACCGGTTTCAAGCTGCAAGTTCTCCCGCGCCAGCGCCGGGCGCAGGTGGGCCACTGCGGCGCTGCAGCGCCTGCCATCCTTCTTGGTGGCGTCAAGGCGCGCCAGGCCCTCGGGCTGGTAGCCGTTGAGATCCTCCGAATAGCCCTGGCCCGACTGCCGGCCGGCTTCGAGGAAAGCATCGAAGAGCGGGTTTTCCAGGCTGCCGCGCGTCACGCCGAGAGGGCCCTGGCCGCCGCGCCAGTCGCTGGCGCCGCGGCTGCTGGTTTCGCCGGCCTTGAAGTAGGGCAGGCAATCGGCATAGCTCCAGCCCTTGAGGCCAAGCTCGCTTTCCCAGCGGTCGTAATCCAGGGGATGGCCGCGCATGTAGACCATGGAATTGATCGACGACGAGCCGCCCACCACCTTGCCGCGCGGGATATCGATGACGCGGCCGAGGAGATCGGGCTCTTCCGCGCTGCGGTAATTCCAGTTGAGGGAAGGATCGGTGTAAACCGAATAGACGCCCGCCGGAATGTGGATCAGCAGCTTGTGGTCCATAGGGCCTGCTTCCAGCAGCAGCACATTGAAGCGCCCGTCCTCAGTCAGCCGGTTGGCCAGGACGCAGCCGGCCGATCCGGCGCCGACGATGACATAATCATATTCCCTGATGTGCGGCATGACAGACCCGGCCCCTTCAAAAACACTGATGCTTGCCGGACAGGAACCACGGCACCATTCGCAATGTCAACCCGCATGCCGCCGGGATTGGCTGGCTTCGGCGCTGCCCCAATCCGGGCAAAGCCGCCCCACTCGACGCGAGGCCACGGGTGCAATAACCTCCCGCGCCACCTGGTGCACGATGCCGGCCAGGCCAGCTTCCGCCGGCAGGCCGCGCCGCGGATGCACAGAGCCGGAAAACGGGAGCGAAGCATGAAAACCTATGACAGAATCGGCGTCGGGATCATCGGCACCGGGCGCATTTCCGATCTCCACGCCATCGAATACCTGAACGATCCGAAAGCAGAGATCGTGGCCCTCTGCGACCGCGACGCAAACCTTGCGCGGCAGCGCGCCGCGGCCTGGGGCCTGCGCGATCCCTTCATCACCGACGACATGGCGGAACTGCTGAAGCGCCCCGACGTCGATCTCGTCGAAATCCTGCTGCCGCATCACCTGCACCGCCCTGCAGCACTTGCCGCCATCGCCGCCGGAAAGGCCGTGTCGCTGCAGAAACCGATGTGCCTCAATCTGGCGGAGGCCGACGAGGTGGTTGAAGCGGCCCAGCAGGCTGGCGTGCCGTTCAGGGTGTTCGAAAATTTCATCTTCTACCCGCCGGTGATGAAGGCCACGGAGCTCATCGCCGAAGGGGCCATCGGCGAGCCGCTCACCATCCGCATCAAGAGCAATCCGGGCAGCAGCAGGACGGCGTGGAAAATTCCGCCCGGAGCCTCCGCCTGGCGCCAGCAGGCGAGCCTGTCCGGCGGCGGCCCCCTGGTGTTCGACGACGGGCACCACAAGTTCGCGCTGGCCTGGCACTTCATGGGCCAAGCGGAACAGGTCCATGCCTGGATCTCCCACACGACGGCGGCGGACGGCTTCGTGTTCGATGCGCCGGCGATGATCTCGTTCCGCTTTCCCGGCAACCGCTATGGCAATCTCGAAATCGTCTATTCGAAGGACCTGCTGCTCGAAACCCGCCACTATCCCCAGGATGACCGCGTCGAGATCACCGGCAGCAAGGGAATCATCTGGATCAACCAGGGCCACGGCAAGCTGGGCGAAACGCCGCCGGTGCAGCTCTACCGCGACGGCGCGCTGACCTCCTACACGCTGATGGACACGGGCTGGGAATGGAGCTTCATCCATTCCACCCGCTACCACCTCAAGGCCCTGCGCGAAGGCTTGCCCTTCAAACTGACGGGGGCCGAAGGCCGCGAAGTACTGCGTTTTGCCCTTGCCGCGGAGGAATCAGCGCGGATTGGAAAAGCCGTGAGCCTGTGAGGGCGAGGCGCGGACAGGCCCGGAGCAATTCGTCCGCCGCCGGATCAGGCGGCGGGCATGTGGTATCCCGGCGTTGAAAGAGAAAGCGCCACCTCCTCCTCCGTCATGGTCTCGGCGATCTTCTCGAAGAGCGGCGAGGAGAGGTAGCGTTCGCCCGTATCCGGCAGCATGCAGAGGATGACGGAACCGGGTTTTGCCCTGGCGGCGACCTGCATGGCGGCGGCAAAGGTGGCACCGCCCGAGATGCCGGTGAAAATGCCTTCGCCCTGGGCGAGCTTCTTCGACCATTCGATGCCGAGGGGCCCTGGAACCGGGATGAGTTCGTCGTAGTAGCGCCTGTCGATGGCCTCCTGGAGAACCAGCGGGATGAAGTCCGGGGTCCAGCCCTGGATGGGATGAGGCTCGAAGGCCGTGTGGCCCGCGGCGGGCGCGCCATCCCTGGTGCGCTCCTGGGCCTTGCCGCTGCCGACCAGCTGGGCGTTGGCGGGCTCGCACAGGATGATCTTCGTTTCCGGGCGCTCCTTGCGCAACACGCGGCCGATGCCGGTGACGGTTCCGCCGGTGCCGTAGCCGGTGACCACATAGTCGAGCTTGCCGCCCTTGAAATCGGCAAGGATCTCGCGCGCCGTGGTGTTCTCGTGGATTTTGGCGTTGGCTTCGGTTTCGAACTGGCGGGCGAAAAACCAGCCATTGGCATCGGCCAGCTCCTTTGCCTTCTGGTACATGCCGAAGCCTTTCGCCGTGCGCGGCGTGAGCACCACCTTGGCGCCGAGAAAGCGCATGAGCTTGCGGCGCTCGATGGAGAAGCTGTCGGCCATGGTGACCACCAGCGGATAGCCCCTGGCGGCGCAGACCATGGCAAGCCCGATGCCGGTATTGCCGCTGGTGGCTTCGACGACGGTTTGCCCGGGCTTCAGGGCGCCGCTGCGCTCGGCCTCCTCGATGATGCTGACGGCCAGCCGGTCCTTGACCGAAGAGGCAGGATTGAAGAACTCGGCCTTCACATAAACCCGCACATTCGCCGGGGCCAGGCGGTTAATGCGGATGCACGGCGTATCGCCGACGGTGTCCACGACGCTGTCATAGAGCCGTCCCCGGCCTTTAGTGGTCCGCGGCTTCGCCTGGTCCTTGCTGTTGGTCATGGCCGATCTCCAATGTTGCGGGTTCTTGCGCCGGAGAATGCCGCCGTGGGCGGCGGCTGGCAAGGGCTGTTGCACCGGTGGCCTGAGCAGAGATGCCCGGGAATTTGTTTTTGCCACGAGAGCTGCTACCCTGCGATTTTGCCATCTCGGGACGAATGTAAAAATGTCAGAAATTACAAGACCTTACAGCACGTTCCCGATCTCACTTCTGAAGCCGGTGCGTAGAACCAAGGGCTGGCGGGCGGGGCAGAAATTTGTCTTCGTTCCCAAGGGCAAGGGTGTGCTGGTCATGCCGGTACCCGAGGCGGAAGTATTGTTCGGCCTTGCCAAGGGTGCCAATACTGAAAACTACCGTGATGGCGAAAACCGCTTATAGTGAAAACAAGCGGCACAGGTCTTCGCCCGCGTCAGCGGGAGAGGACGACTAACGCCTACACGGAGAGTTTTGGGATAAGGCTACCAATAAAAGAAGAGGAAACCGATTTTGAGCAAGCTTTCCAACATGGCCCACCGCGACATCGAGACGGTGTTGCATCCCTATACCAATCTTGCCCGCCACCGGGAGGTGGGGCCGCTGATCCTCAACGAGGGGCGCGGCATCTACCTCTATGACGACAAGGGCAAGCGCTACATCGAGGGGCTGGCCGGGCTGTGGTGCACGGCGCTGGGCTATGGCAACGAGGAACTGGTCGAGGCGGCGGCCCAGGCGATGCGCAAGCTTTCCTTCACCAACGTGTTCGGCGGAAAATCCCATGACGGGGTGATCGAACTTTCGGAAAAACTGAAGGAGATCGCCCCCTGCCCCACTTCCAAGGTGCTGTTCGGCACGTCCGGCTCGGAAGCCAATGACATGCAGATGAAGCTCACCTGGTATTACAACAATGCCAGGGGGAAGCCCGAAAAGAAGAAGATCATCGCCCGGATGCGCGGCTATCACGGCGTCACCATTGCCTCGGGCTCGCTCACCGGACTTGCCATGGTGCAGACGGATTTCGATCTGCCGATCAAGAACGTGCTGCACACCTCATGCCCGCATTACTATCGCGGCGGGCAGGACGGCGAAACCGAAGAACAGTTCAGCGACCGCATGGCGAAAGACCTCGACGAGCTCATCCAGCGCGAGGGGCCCGAGACGGTTGCGGCCTTCATTGCCGAGCCGGTGATGGGGGCCGGCGGGGTTGTCATTCCGCCCGCGAGCTATTTCCCGAAGATCAACGCGGTGCTGGCGAAATACGACGTGCGCTTCATCGCCGATGAAGTGATCTGCGGCTTCGGCCGCACCGGCAACTGGTTCGGCACACAGACCTTCGGGATGAAGAGCACCTCCATTTCCATGGCCAAGGCCATCACCTCGGCCTATTTCCCGATGAGCGCCATCACCATCGAGGAGGACCTCTACCAGGCGATGCTGGAGGAGAGCAAAAAGATCGGCACCTTCGGCCATGGCTTCACCTATACGGCGCATCCCGTTGGCTGCGCCGTGGCGCTGAAAACGATCGAAATCTACCAGCGCGACAGGATCGTCGAGCATGTGCGCAAGGTGGCGCCGGTGTTCAAGGCCAGGCTCGACAAGCTGGCAGAGCATCCGCTGGTGGGCGAGGCCCGCGGCGTGGGCTTGATCGGGGCGCTGGAACTGGTGGCCGACAAGAAAACCAAGCGGGCCTTCGAGCCGAAGAAGATGGTGGGCGCAACATGCGTCAATTTCCTGCAGGAGCTTGGGCTGATCAACCGCGCCATGGGAGATTCGGTGGCCTTCTGCCCGCCGCTGATCATCACCACCGAGCAGATCCACGAAATGTTCGACATGGTGGGCGCAGCACTGGACCAGACCGAAGCCTGGGTAAAGAAGCAGCGGCTCAGGGAGTCCTGAGCCGCCGCAGTCTTCAGTCAGAGGGGAGGCTTACTTTCCGGCGAGAAGCGCATCAAGCGCGGCGCGGGTTTCATCAGTGACAGGATGCTTGTTGGCGGCAGCATTGAGCGAATCCACCGCCAGGGCTTCCGCTTCGGCGGCGGCCGCTTCCGCGGCAGCGGCCTCGGCTGCAGCAAGTGCCGCCGCTTCGGCTGCGGCAGTAGCCGCAGCAGTGGCATCAGCCAGCGTTGTGTTGGCCGCGTCGGCGGCGATCTGGGCCGCCGTAACAGCGTCCTGCAGGGCGGTATTCGTCGGGTCGAGGGCCAGGGCATCATTGGCCGCCTGCAGCGTGGCCGCAGCCGTATCGGCATCGCTCTGGGCGGTTGCCGCAGCAGCGGCGGCGGCATCGGCTTCAGTCTGGGCCGTCGCAGCCGTGGTTGCTGCCGCTTCCGCAGCATCGGCGGCAGCA
Source organism: uncultured Aestuariivirga sp. (assembly GCA_964604435.1). GTDB lineage: Bacteria > Pseudomonadota > Alphaproteobacteria > Rhizobiales > Aestuariivirgaceae > Aestuariivirga. The sequence goes on from CAZRZB010000039.1 coordinate 11,940, forward strand.
TTGGCGGCCGCATTGGCGTCACGGTAGGCGGCGATTCTTCCGACCCGGGAATTCGGCGCGGCATTGGCCAGCGCCTTGGCCGAGGCATGGGCCGCGTTCAGGGCGCCGAGCTGTGACGCCGTGCTGCCCTTTGAGGCTTTTTCCGTTGCCTCGGCCTTGGCGGAATTCGCGTTCGCGCTCTTTGCAGCAGCGCCGCCGCCATTGCCGCCAGCGTTGCCATTGCCGCCAGCTTTGCCATTGCCACCCTTGGCGGCGAAGGCACTTTCGACGCCCAGCGGGCCCGTCATGCCCAGCAGCGCCGGAGAAACAAGGAATGCCACGCCAAGGGCGAGTGCGGCAGCGGAGGTTGAAAACTTGTGGGCCATGATATTCCTCTTTCTCGAATTGCAATGGTTAAGAATTACCGATGCCATAGTCCTGATTTGCAATGGTAAATGCAACGATAAGCCCGATATGGGGTGAACCATGTGTTGCGGCATTGGCTGCAATTCTTGTCAAATTGGCGGGAGAGACGCAGCCGGCACCCGGCTAACCGGCCAGGGCCTGCTCCAGATCGGCGATCAAATCGGCCACATCCTCGATGCCGATGGAAAAGCGGATGAGGTTCGCCGCCACGATGCTATTGGGGCCTTCAACGGACTTGCGGTGCTCGGCGAGGCTTTCCACACCGCCCAGCGAGGTTGCCGGGGTAAACACCTTGAGGCGGCCGGCCACGGCACGGGTTTGCGCTTCATCGCCTTTCACCAGAATGGACAACATGCCGCCAAAGCCGCCGCTCATCTGCCGCCTGGCGATCTTGTGCTGGCGATGGCTTTCCAGTCCGGGGTAGAGCACGGCTTCGAGTCTGGGATGCTTTTCGAAATGCTTCGCCAGGGCAAGGGCATTACGCGAGGCCTGTTCGACGCGGAGGAACAGGGTGCGCAAGCCGCGCGTGAGCAGGAAGGCCTCGAAGCTTCCCAGCGTGGCCCCGAGACCGACCTGCGCCTGCTTCAGCGCCTCCCAGCGCGGGCTGGCTTCGCGGGCGGTGAGGACTCCCGCGGTCACATCGCTGTGGCCGTTGAGATATTTGGTGGCGGAGTGGAAGACGATATCGGCGCCCAGGGCGAGCGGCTTGCTGATGACCGGAGGGGCGCAGGTTGAGTCGACCACCAGGATGGCGCCCGCCGCATGGGCAAGGTCGGCGGCGGCCCTGATATCGATCACGTCCCAGGTGGGGTTCACCGGCGTCTCTACCCACAGGATGGCGGTCTGGCCGGGGATGATGGCGCGGGCGAGGCTGGCGGGATCGGCCGCATCGAACAGGTCGAGGCCGATGCCGCGCATGGCCTGCTGGCGCAGCAGCCAGGACTTGACGCCGTGATACATGATGGTGGGAGCGGCGATGCGCCGGCCCTGCTCGACGGTTTCGATCAGGGCGGTGGCGGCGCCCATGCCGGAGGCGAAGAGGCGGGTTTCAAAGCCCTCCTCCAGGGCGCAGAGCAGGGCTTCGGCGTGGGCCACGGTGGGCGAGCCGTTGCGCGAATAGATGTAGTTGCCGACCAGGCTGTAGTCCTCGTTGCGGGCGAAGGTGGTGGAGGGCTGGATGGCGGGAATGACCGCGCCGGTTTCGCGGTCGATGTAGTGGCCGGCCTGGGCGATGGTGGTGCGGATCGAGGGTTTCGCGTTCGAGCGCTCAGACATGCTGGCCGCCGTTGATGTGGAGCTCGGCGCCGGTCACATAGCTGGAACTGTCCGTACACAGAAAATAAATCGCCTTGGCCACTTCCTCCGGCTGGCCGAGGCGGCGCTGGGGAATCTGCGGGATGATCTTCTCGGTGCCGGGCGAGAGGATGGAGGTTTCGATTTCGCCGGGCGAGATGGAATTCACCCGCACGCCGAGGGGGCCGAAGTCCGCCGCCATTTCGCGGGTGAGCGAGGCCAGGGCCGCCTTCGAGGTGGAGTAAGCCGCGCCGGCAAAGGGATGGACGCGGGAACCCGCAATCGAGGTGACATTCACCACCGCGCCCTTGGCGGCCTCAAGCTCGTCGATGAGGCCGCGGGCCAGCATGATGGGGGCGAAGAAATTCACCTGGAAGACGGTCTTCCAGTCGGCTTCGCTGGTTTCAATGGTGTTCAGGCGGCCGCCGCCGGGTTTCTTGGGGCTGATGGCGGCGTTATTCACCAGGGCATAAAGCTTGGAGCCCTGCTCCTTCAGCTTTTCCTTCATCTGCAGGATGGCGGCGGCGGTATCGGCGGAATCGGCGAGGTCGACCTGGATATGGTCCTCAGGCCCCGCATCCCATGGGCAATCCTCGGGAAAAGGATGGCGGGAACAGGAAATCACCCGCCAGCCGGCGGTGGAAAAGCGCTTCACCGTGGCATGGCCGATGCCGCGCGAAGCGCCGGTGAGGATCAGGGTCTTGCGGTCTGAGTCAGGGATCTGGGTCATGGATCAGGGATATAGCCTTGTCTTGCTCCAGCCGCCATCGGGATCGGTGCGGCGGAAAACGACGCGGTCGTGGAGCCTAAAGGGGCGGTCGTGCCAGAATTCGATCGACAAGGGCCTGATCCGGAAGCCGGACCACTGGGGCGGGCGCGGAACAGCACCAAGGGCATATTTCGCCCCATACATGGCAACGGCGGCTTCCAGCGCGAAACGCCCTTCCAGCGGGCGGGACTGCTGGGAGGCCCAGGCGCCGATCTGGCTCTGCTTGGGGCGCGAGGCGAAATAGGCGTCGGCCTCGGTGGCTGTCACCGGCTCGACATGCCCCCGCACCCGGACCTGGCGGCGGAGCGACTTCCAGTGGAAGCAGAGAGCCGCCTTTTTCGTGCCCAGGATTTCCTGGCCCTTCTGGCTTTCGTAGTTCGTGTAGAAGACAAAGCCGCGTTCGTCGGCATCCTTCAGGAGCACCATGCGGACGTTGGGCAGGCCCTCCTCGTCGACGGTGGCCAGCGCCACGCCGTTGGGATCGTTGGGCTCGGACTTCCCGGCGTCGGCCAGCCATTCGGCAAAGAGCTGGAACGGGTCATTGCGCTCGGTGAAGCCGTAGGCGGCGGTCAGGGTTGTCAGGTCATTCAGGCTCATTACTTCAACCAAACCTTTTCATATGTCATCCCATCCTGGCCACGGGATGGTCAAAGCAATATGCCCCTCCCGCCACGGGAAAGCCAGATGAAGAGCAAGGCCTAGGCCGCGGCGGCCTGCTTGCCTGAGTTCAACGCTTCGGGTGCCTTTTCTGCCTCGACAACGCGGTTCCGTCCGGTTTTCTTGGCCCGGTAGAGGGCCGTGTCGGCAGCCTTGACGAGATCCGCCGGGGTCATCGCGTAGGGCTCCCGGCCGGCGCAGCCGATGCTGACGGTGATGTTGATGTCGGTAAGGGCCGCGCAATTTATGACGGCTGCCTCGATGGCCTGGCGCAGCCGTTCGGCCGCCGCCAGGGCGCTGTCGGCTTCGGTGGCGGGAAGAATGACGGCGAATTCCTCGCCGCCGTAGCGGGCGACGACATCACCCGGGCGCATGGTCTCCTGCAGCAGCCGGGCCATGGCCTGCAGCACGCGGTCACCCGCCTGGTGGCCATGGCTGTCGTTGATGCGTTTGAAGAAGTCGATGTCAACCATGAGGAGCGCCAGGGGCCGTTCGTAACGGTCGGCGCTGCTGCATTCGGCGGCCAGCCGCTGATCGAACTCGGCACGGTTGACCACACCGGTCAGGCCGTCATGGGCCGAGCGCCGGTGGAGTTCCAGATAGGACTGCTGGAGCGCCGCAGAGGCGATGTTGAAGGCCCGCGCGAGCTGCCCGAGTTCATCACGGTTGTTGTGGAGCCTGGCCCGGTGGGAAAAATCCTTCCGGCCGAGACTGCGTGCGGCCTCCTGAAGACGGCCAATCGGCCGGAGAACGGAACGGCCCACGACGAGCCAATTGATGACCAGAAGGCTGAAGCCCAGCAGGAGGGCGCCGAAAATCGCGTAGCCAGCCCAGCCTGCGACGGATTGTGCGAATTTCAAGCGATCCTGCAAATCCTGCATCGAGAGACGGCTGAATTCAGAAACCGCCCCGGAGACAGGATCGATCACTTTATGCTCGCGCGCCAGCGCCCTGATGGCCTCCACTGTGCCCGCGGGTTGCTGGAACACCTTGGACACCGCAATTTCCACGACGTGCCAGGAGACGATGGTTTCCGAGAGCGAAATGACGGAATGGGCGTGCTTGACCGAGGCGAATTGAGCCTCAACTCTTGCCAATTGGATAAAATCACCGTTAACCGATTGGCGGAGCCTGTTGAACTGGGAGGGGGCCGAGGTGTCACCCTCAACCGCGTAGAGATACATCAAGTGCTCGACCTCCTGCAGCGCGGCGCCGATCCGGTGGAGCGGCATCGTCTCGAATTCAGCTTCCGCCACGCTGCGTTCATAGGTGGTCAGCAGAATGCGGCCGGAGACGATCGTAATGGCGGCCATAAGGGCCAGGCCGGCAACGGCAAGGGCGAAGGCGAATTGGAATCTGAAGTGGATCGAGCGGTTGAAGGGGGCCGTAAACCATATCCAGAGGCGGCGGAACCGGCGCGCTGCAAGGCGGCTTCGGCCCGGCAAAATGGCCCGCTTACGCCCGGGGGGCGCCGTATTGGAAGTGTTGTCCATACTCTCCACCACCTGCCAGCCCTGGTGAAGCGGGCGGCATCGGCGGGCTTACTAGCAGGAGGTAATTTTCAAGTTAGTAATTCCAGCTTCCCGAGTTTTATTAAAAAAGAAATGAATCCCGGTAAAATTTGAGTGAATTTCCACCGGCGCCCCCGCCCTTTCCTTCGCGGCTTAACTATGCCAAATAGCCCTGAGGCGGCCAGTTCTGGCCGCGGGTTCCGTTGATCAGGGAAAAACATGAACGATACCAAAGGCTTGATGGCTGGCAAACGCGGATTGATCATGGGCGTTGCCAATAACCGGTCGATTGCCTGGGGCATTGCCCAGGCCTGCGCCCGGCACGGGGCGGAACTGGCCTTCACTTACCAGGGCGACGCCATCAAGAAACGGGTCGAACCGCTGGCCGCCGAAATCGGCGCCAAGCTTGTCATCCCTTGCGATGTGACCGACATGGCCTCGGTCGATGCGACATTCGCGGCCCTCGAGAAGGCCTGGGGGAAACTCGACTTCGTGGTGCATGCCATCGCCTTTTCCGACAAGGATGAGCTGACCGGGCGCTATGTCGACACCACCGCCGACAACTTCAGCAAGACCATGCTCATTTCCTGCTACAGCTTCACGGCCATTGCCCAGCGCGCCGAAAAGCTGATGACGGAGGGCGGCTCGCTGCTGACGCTGACCTATTACGGGGCGGAAAAATGGATGCCGCATTACAATGTGATGGGCGTGGCCAAGGCGGCGCTCGAAGCCTCGGTGCGCTACATGGCAGCCGACCTCGGCCCCAAGAACATCCGCGTCAACGCCATCTCGGCCGGACCGATCAAGACGCTGGCCGCTTCCGGCATTGGCGACTTCCGCTACATCCTGAAATGGAATGAATACAATTCGCCGCTCAGGCGCACGGTGACGACGGAGGAAGTGGGCGACAGCGCCTTCTATCTGCTCTCCGATCTGTCGCGCGGGGTGACCGGCGAAATCCACCATGTGGATTCGGGCTACCATATCGTCGGCATGAAAAATCCCACCGCCCCCGACATGAGTGTTGCCAATAACGGTGAGTGAGCCCAAGGCGCCCATCTATTTCGTCCGCCACGGCGAGACCGCGTGGAACCGCCTTGGCCTGATCCAGGGCTGGACCGACATTCCGCTGAACGAGACAGGGCACGCCCAGGCGCAGAGCGTGGCGCGGGCTTTCGTGGCGCATCCGGAGGTGACGAAGGAATGCCGTTTCGCGGTGAGCCCGCTGGGGCGTACGCGGCAGACCATGGCTTATATTTCAGAGGCGCTGGCATTGCCGGAAAGCCATGTTGCCATTGCGCCGCCGCTCAAGGAGCTGGGCTTCGGCATCTGGGAGGGCAAGGCCTTCTGGGAACTGAAGGCCTCGCCGATCTATCCGGCCGATGCGGAGACGCGCTATTCCTGGCGGCCCGAGGGCGGCGAGAGCTACCAGGACGGCGAGGAGCGCCTGCGCCACTGGCTGGCCGGCATCCAGGAGCCGACCGTGGTGGTGTCGCACGGCGCCATCGGGCGCAGCCTGATCGGGCATCTCACCAGGATGAGCAGGCGCGAACTAGTGGACATTCGCATGCACCAGGGGCGCTTCTGCAGGATCGCCAATGGCGTTGCGGAGTGGTTTGACGGAACACCGGCGCACGCCTAAAACATTTTCATGTCACACAACACCTTCGGCCACCTGTTTCGCATGACGACCTTTGGGGAAAGCCACGGGCCGGCGCTTGGCTGCGTGGTGGACGGCTGCCCGCCGGGGATCAAGCTCAGTGTCGCCGACATCCAGGGCTATCTCGACAAGCGCAGGCCCGGGCAAAACCGCTTCACCACCCAGCGGGCCGAACCCGATGCGGTGAAGATTCTTTCAGGCGTGTTCGAAGATGAGCGCACCGACGGCCAGGTGACCACCGGCACGCCGATCATGCTGATGATCGAGAATGTCGACCAGCGCTCCAAGGACTACGCGGAGATCCGCGACAAGTTCCGCCCCGGCCATGCCGACCTGACCTACCAGGCGAAATACGGCGTGCGCGATTACCGCGGCGGCGGGCGCGCCTCGGCGCGCGAGACGGCGGCCCGGGTGGCGGCGGGTGCTGTAGCGCGGAAAGTCATTCCCGGTGTCACCATCCGCGGCGCCCTGGTGCAGATGGGCACGCAGAAGATCGACTACAAGAACTGGGACTGGGCCGAGGTTGACAACAATCCCTTCTTTTCGCCGGACGCCAAGGCCGCGGCCCAGTGGGAAGACTATCTCGACGGTATCCGCAAGGCGGGCTCTTCCTGCGGCGCGGTGGTTGAAGTGACGGCCTCGGGCGTGCCTTCGGGCTGGGGGGCGCCGGTCTATGGCAAGCTCGACCAGGACCTGGCTTCGGCGATGATGAGCATCAATGCGGTCAAGGGCGTGGAGATCGGCGCGGGCTTTGCCGCGGCGGCGTTTACCGGCGAGCAGAACGCCGATGAAATCCGCATGCGCCACGGCAAGCCGGAATTTCTCTCCAACCATGCGGGCGGCATCCTGGGCGGTATTTCCAGCGGCCAGGACATCGTGATGCGCATGGCGGTGAAGCCCACCTCCTCCATCCTCACGCCGCGGCAGAGCATCACGGCGCAGGGCACCAATACGGATGTCAGCACCAAGGGCCGCCATGACCCGTGCGTGGGCATCCGCGCCGTTCCGGTGGCGGAAGCGATGATGGCGCTGGTGCTGGCGGATCATTTCCTGCGGCACCGGGCGCAGGTGGGGTGATCTTCGCTGCACTTGCTCCTTCCCACCTCCCCCTTGTGGGGAGGTCGAAATTCGCGCGCTCGCGCGAATTGAGGGTGGGGGTCTGGCGGTGTCGGAGCGACCCCCACCCCTAACCCCTCCCCACAGGGGGGGGAGGGGAATATTTTCACTTTTTCACCGCCGCGATCAGGAATTCCCTGTTGCCGTCGCCGCCTTCGATTGAGGCTGGGGTGAGGCCGATGACTTGCCAGTTTTCGGCAATCAGGAAATCGGAGATTTCCTTGCAGACTCTTTCATGCTCCTGCGGGTTGCTGACGATGCCGCCACGGCCTATCGCCTCGCGGCCTGCTTCGAACTGCGGCTTGATGAGGGCGAGGAGTCTTGTTCCGGGTTCGGCGAGGGCGAGGGCTGCAGGCAAGGCGAGTTTCAGGGAGATGAAGCTGACATCGCAGACGATGAAATCGATTTTGTGTTTGAGATGAGCGGCGGTGAGATCGCGGGCGTTGAGGCCTTCGATTGAGGTTATGCGCGGATCACCCTTAAGCGAGGGATCAAGCTGGCCATGGCCCACGTCGATGGCGGTCACATGGGCGGCACCCTGCTCCAGCAGGACTTGCGTGAAGCCGCCGGTGGAGGCGCCAATATCCAGGCAATTCAAACCGTTAACGGGAATATCGAAGAAACTGATTCCGCTTTTGAGCTTGAGGGCGGCGCGCGAGACGTAGGCCCGCGCTTCATCGAGAATTTCAATGCGGCTTTCGGGATTGGTGTTCTGCGCGGGTTTGGCGGCCACGACACCATCAACGGTTACGGTGCCGCGGGCGATGGCATCCCTGGCGCGGGAGCGCGAGGTGTAGAGACCGCGCTGAACCAGGAGTTCATCGAGGCGCTGGCGTGTCACTCCACGTCCAGGGGGGCGGTTCCCGACGGCTTGCCATCGGGCTTCAGGGTGATTTTTTCGATGCGGGCCTCGGCATCCTTCAACTGCTTTTCGCAGTGCTCCTTCAGGGCCTGGCCGCGCTCGTAGATGGCGATGGACTGTTCGAGGTCGACCTTGCCGGACTCGAGCTTCGAGACGATTTCCTCAAGCTGGGCCAGGGCCTTTTCGAAGGGCAGTTCGGCGATTTCCGGAAACTTCGTCATGGCTCATCATCCTCGTCATCGTCCTGGTCCAGTGCTTCGGTGCCCCGCATCAAAGCCTGAACATGGATGGCAACGGATGCCGCCAAACCTTGCAAATCATAGCCGCCTTCCAGCACGGATACAACGCGGCCTTCGGCGTGGGCGTCGGCCGCGCCCATGAGTTCCAGGGTGATCCAGGCGAAATCCTCCTCGCTCAATTGCAGGCTGCCCAGGGGATCGGCATGGTGGGCATCAAAGCCCGCCGAGATGAGCACCAGGTCGGGGGAGAAATCGTCAAGGGCGGGCAGAATGATGCGGCGCATGGCCTCGCGGAATTGCGGCCCGCCGTCTCCTGCCCGGAGCGGCGCATTGAAGATATTGCCGACGCCGGTTTCACTGGCCGCACCCGAGCCGGGATAAAGCGGCATCTGGTGGGTGGAGCCATAGAAGAGATTGGGATCGGACCAGAAGATTTCCTGGGTGCCGTTGCCGTGGTGCACATCGAAATCGACCACCGCGACGCGCTCGGCATCATAACGGGCGCGGGCGTAGTGGGCGGCAATCGCCACCTGATTGAACAGGCAGAAGCCCATGGGCTTTCTTGACTCCGCATGGTGGCCGGGCGGGCGCATGGCGCAGAAGGCGTTGTCGGCCTTGCCGGTGAAGACGGCGTCCACCGCGGCGGTGGCAGCGCCCACGGCGCGGAGTGCTGCTTCCAGGGAACCCGGCGACATCGCCGTGTCGGGATCGACGTATTCGATGCCCTCCTCCGGCGACATGGAGCGGATGTGATGCAGATGCTCCTCGGTGTGGGCGCGGAGAATGTCCGCATCGCTGCCCAGCGGCGCGAGGGCGCGACTGAGGCCGGAAAAATGGGGCGATTCGAGGATCCTGTTGATCACCCTGATGCGGTCCGCACGTTCCGGGTGGCCCTCGGGCGTCAAGTGATTAAGGCTGGCGGGATGGGTGTATAGAAGCGTATTCATTCGCCTGCTATAGAGCGGCTTCCATGGAAAGTTCCACTGAAATAAATCTCGCCGCCGAGGCCCTGAAAAAGGGTGAGCTCGTCGCCTTTCCCACCGAGACGGTTTACGGCCTGGGAGCCGATGCGACCAATGATGCGGCGGTGGCGCGACTGTTCGCGGCCAAGGGCAGGCCGCGCTTCAATCCGCTGATCGCGCATGTGGCCAATGCGGCGGCGGCCTTTGCCCTGGGCGTGTTCAATGACGACGCCAAAAAACTGGCGGTGGCCTTCTGGCCGGGACCGCTCACCATCGTCGTGCCGCGGGAGGAGAACTGCCCGGTGTCGCTGCTGGCCTCGGCGGGGCTGTCCAGCATTGCGCTGCGCGTTCCCAATCATCCGCTGGCGCTGGCGCTGCTGCGCGCCGTGGCCCGGCCGATCGTTGCCCCGAGTGCCAATCCTTCGGGCCGCGTCAGCCCGACGACGGCGGAACATGTGAAAAACACCATGGGCGGGAAGGTTTCGATCATCCTTGATGGCGGGCCCTGCACGGTGGGGGTTGAATCAACGGTGGTGAGTTTCATACAGGGCCAGGCAACGCTGCTGCGTCCCGGCGGACTGCCGCGCGCCGCCATTGAAAAGATTCTGGGACATGCATTGAAAACCGAGGCGGATTCGGCCCAGCCGCATGGGCCGGGACAACTGGAAAGCCATTATGCGCCGAAGGCCCACTTGCGGCTCGACGCCACGGCCCCATTGAACGGCGAAACCTATCTGGGCTTTGGGGCCTATCACAGCGGCCCCCATACACTTTCGGCGCGGGGCGACGTGGTTGAGGCGGCGGCCAACCTGTTTCGCATGCTGCATGAACTTGACGGGCTGGGAGCCAAGGAGATCGCCATCGCCCCCATTCCCCATGCGGGGCTCGGCGAAGCCATCAACGACCGCTTGCGCCGCGCCGCGGCCCCGAGGCCCCAGACATGACGCCAGAGTTGCTCAACCAATTTGCCGCCATCGTTGGCGAAAAGAACACCATCCGCGATGCGGCCTCCATGGCGGGCTACATGACGGAATGGCGTGACATCTGGGTGGGGAAATCGCCGCTGGTGCTGCGCCCGGCGAGCACGGAAGAGGTTTCGCGCATTCTGAAACTCGCCACGGAAAGCGGCACGGCCATCGTGCCGCAATCGGGCAACACCGGCCTGGTGGGC
>CAZRZB010000040.1:0-22534 GCA_964604435.1 uncultured Aestuariivirga sp.
GCTTGCCCTCCTGGATGGTGCGGCGGTAGGCGGCGATCCAGTAGTCGTGCTTGTCACCCCAGTCGAGGTCCTCAATATGGAGTCCGGTGATCTCGCGGTCGTAGATTTCGCGGAGCCTGGTGCCCGCCAGGCGGATCCGGCAGGTGGCTTGCTTTGGGCAGACGTCGACCAGGCTGACGCCGGAGAGAAGGCGTGGAATGTGTACGGGGTTGATGTCCTTGCGGCCTGGCATGGACCGCCCCCCGGATCTTTCGGTCCAGTAATCGAACAGTTGCCGCTGTTCAGGCACAACAAGTTGTGCCCGGAAAACCGTGCTTGCTGAATTGGATTTCACTGCCGCCCCTAACGCTCGAATCGTTGCCCGATCCGTTGGGTTGTTTATGAATCGCTGCTCGCTGATCCGCAAGAGGATGGTTAATAAAAAATTAACAAAGACTTAACTGCGGCTTTTGCGTTGTCCCAGGCCCATGCGCTTGGCCAGGCTGGAGCGCGCCTGGGCATAGTTCGGCGCCACCATGGGATAGTCGGACGGCAGGCCCCACTTCTCGCGGTACTGCTCGGGCGAGAGATTGTAGTGGCTGCGCAGATGGCGCTTGAGGGATTTGAATTTCTTGCCGTCCTCAAGGCAGACGAGATAGTCGGCGGTCACGGATTTCTTCACGGTGACGGCCGGCTTGATGTCGCCGTGCTCCTCGCGCGCCGGAGGATTGCCGGCGGTGCCCGCCAGGGCGCGGTGCACCTCGGCGATCAGCTTGGGCAGATCGGCCTGGCTGACCGTGTTCTTGCCGACATAGGCCGCGACGATGTCCGCCGTCAGGTCGACAAGACTCTTCTTTGCATCCGGAACATCGGCCATGGAAATTTCCCCAACGGATAGTCTGATATACTGTTCAATCTACTCCCGCCGGCGCAGCATAACTCGATTTCTTCTGGCTTGCCACCTGAATACTTGGCGTCCGCGCCGGGCAAGCGGAGGAAGAATGTTTCTCTCTCCACATGCCTTTACCAAGCTTGAAAACACAAGCAGGGCACGGCTCGTTGCGCGATTTGGAGCGGGGACCAGACTGATGGTCGGCGTCAAGTTGAATGTATTGCGATCATAGAAACTCAGGCTCCTTACCGCGTTCCAGGCGTATCATCAGGAATTCATGTCTAAAAAATCTCTAAAATCTTCCCGCCGCCCGTTGCAGGTACTGGAAATCTGGCTGCCATTGCGAAAGAATACATCGGCAACCGCCGATCGGTCGGCCTCGTCAGCGGGATCGAGCCTCTTCAGTACAAGTGCAGATATCCGTGCCGGGTGGATGCCAGCATTCTGCAGCGGAAACTCGAGGAAAAACCTAAACAGGACTGGTCTTCCATCAGTTGTCATAGCAAGGCGCCGCACTTCATGGATGGCCGTGTCGCCGTTCACGTAGCTACAGCCCAAATATTTCAGGGATAGATTACCCAAGGTCGCGATCAATTTGTCACGGGTTGCAACATCACCCGGGGCTAGACCGTCAGGATCATAGAACTCGGGAGTCATGGTAAACTTTGCTGAAAGCACGCGCGCAACTCCGGAGAGTCGGTCCGCCGCTGTAGGGTTTTGCCACCAGCCGGCGAGATCGTTTAGAACGTCTTCCGCTTTCTTAAGATGGTCCACCCGTTGAGCTTTGGGTTCCCGGCTCATTTTATCGCTCTGGATGGACAATTGTTCCTCGTAGATTTTCCAGACACCGAGCTTCGCAAGCTTATTGCTCAAATCGGAATTGAGGCAACCATTGCCTAAAATCGACCGCGAGTCCTCGATTAGAAGGCTAGCGTTCCCCGGCGCCTTCATGAGCGACCCAGTTGGGTCTATCATGAGCAAATGTTGCAATACCGCCCGGTCCGTCAGGCTCAGGCGGATTTCTGAAACAAGCCAATTTTGAAACGCGTTGCAGGAGCGAAACCAATCGTTCTTGTTGGCAGCGTCGCGCAGTTTGACCCATTTACTGTCGGCTGTATCAAGCAAATCGCCCAAGGTCTTTGCTACCACGAGTCTCCCAGCAGCATCTTTTTGAACGACTTGCGTGCTCCACACTTTGACAGCATCGGGATGATCTCGGCGGTCTGTTGCGGTGAAGAAGACACTATCCTGCCGGTTGGTCCTGATAGTCACTTGCAAGGGAAGTTGGTCTCCTCCTCCCGTAGGCCTGAACCTGTGCAAGGGAATCAACATTTCGCCTTTCGTCAGATCAAACTCAATCGGATATTCCACACTGCTGTTCCCTGCCAAAGCACTGTCGACTTCGGTTGCCACCGTGGTCACATTGTTGATTACTTGCGACGCACTAACGGCTGCCAGGAAGGCCGACCTTACATTGAAGATTGATGCTGTCGCGTTGATGAGGTCGACCACCTTTTTAAAGAACACAAGGTCAGTGCCTTCTACCCATTCATTGCTGATCCGCAAGCGCACAATGGGGTCATCTGTCATAAAAACTGGCGTGATTTCCTTCGGACCCACAACCACATTGCACTTTCCATTGTTGAAAGTCATAGCAACCAGAGTCGTTTCCGCAATTGCAAAACCGTTGGCCGTTTCGCTCTTGAGCTTCACGACATAGGTTTTGCTCTTGTTGTAGAGCCATGACAGTATGCCAGGACTGTTATTACGGCATTCGGTTTCCGTAAGCTTGAGAGCACCGACGGCGCCATTCGCGCCATGATATTTAACGCTAGCAATCAGCTGAAAGTAGTGCTCGCGTCGGCCGATTTCAGCTCTATCAACCGGATTACCGCTCTCTCTCTGCCTTGCCTCAGCGGTGTCCAAGAGTGCTCTATTCCCGGCAGACTGACTTTCCCTTCGTTGCCTCCATAACTCATCGTGTGCTGTACCGTCACCTGACGCCGAATGCGCCACCACGCTCACGTGCAACATTGAGAAAGCAACCGCAGCAAATAAGCAAAGGACGCGCAACATCGGCTAGCCCCCATTATTTCGACTTAAGCTATACTAGTTACCTCAACTTCGCGCAACTACGCAACGGCAGTTCACCACAGACTTGTTTGTGTTGCCCACTGAAGGCTCCATGCATTGTTGGCCAACATTTCTCGCTAATCAAATAGCATCTACAGAGTAAAGTTCATCACCGTAAGCGTATCGTTAGGAATTGGGCAGAAGGGCAGCCCCGGCCCGCACCGGGCCGTTCAGTTGGCCGGGGCGTAGGGGCCGGACTTGAGCACGGCCCAGTCCCAATAGGTGAGCAGGACGCGGGCCTTGTTGAACGACAGGGAATCAAAAATGTTCTGCAACTCGGCGGCGCTGCGGGTTGAGGCAATGATGCCGTAATCGGAGGCCTTGAGGATTTCGATGAACTCGCCAAAGCGGACGCGATTGGTGCCGATGGCCTTGAGGGCAATGGCCAGCGGCTCGCCGTTGGCATCGGCGATGATCCGCGCCGCGTTATCGGTATGAATTCCGGCAATTTCAGCCAGAAGGCTGGTGGCGTCAGGGAATTTTCCGGCATTCAGCAGTTCAACGAAGGCTTCGATCTGCTCGCGTTCGGCGAACCGGGATTCCATGCCCTGTTCGCCGCCGCCCATGGCGTGGGTTATTTTCAGGATCTTGGTCAGGGTTTCGGAGTCGGTCAGGAAGCGCGACAGGAGGTAGCGCCGGAGTTCGGCGGGCACAAACCAGAAGAGTTCAAAGGCAATCGGCGCCGGCAGGTCGGCGCGGGTTACGAAAGGTGCGAGAACCGCGTGGTTGCGCTGGGCGTGTTCGGCAAGCTTGGGGAATGCCTGGTGGGAGAAGGCAGCACCGCTGTTGCGCACCAGAGTGAGAATGACCGATGGATCGTCGAACTCGATGAGCTGGTCGCTCAGGGTTGCCGAGATATGGCGCCGCCGCGCAATCAGGCGCAGCAGGCTCACCTTCCCCATGGCAATGACCTTTCCGAGGACCTGGTCGCTGATATGATTGCAGTTTTCCAGAAGCGGCCCGGAAACCTCGATGCGCGGATCATGGATGAGTTTTGAGACCAGCAGGTGCGGCGGCTCGTCCATCAGCGAGAGGCGGTCGACTATGGTGACCAGCGACCGCAAGGGGATGCGCGGCACCAGCTTCAACAGGGCATCGGCGGCAAGGGCGCGCTCCTGGGGCTGGCCGGCGCTCGGATTGGACAGCATCATGTCGAGCAGCGAACGGGCCAGCTCGCCGGCATCTTCGTCGGTCTTGCCGGCGGATGGATGTCCGCCGGCCCCCTCGAGGTCGAGCTTGGCGAAAGGATCGTCGGCGGGCTTGGCCCGGCGGATCTGGGGTTTTGGCTTGGGCGCGATCTCGGCCTCAAGGATTGACGGGAGACTGGCCCGCTGCAGTTCCCAGGCGGCTTCGGCGGCAGCCATGGCGGCGACTTCAGCAAGGAATTCGGCCCGGTCGGCCGAGGTTGGCGTCATGTAGATGGCCTTGGCTATTTCGCCGATGCCATGGACAACAATGCCGGAGGTGGGCTGGAGGTTGTCACCCAGCTTGCCGTTGGGAAGCTGGGGCTTCCGGCGGCCAGGCGGCTTCTGGCTTTCAGCGTCCTGATGTTCAATTTCGGCCGTGGCGGACTGAGAAGCATCGGCTTGCGCTTCGGGAGAAATGGCCTCGGCAACCGGTTCCGCCGTATCTATTTCCGGAAACGGCGGTTCCGCCTCGGGGGGAACCGGGGCGGGCTCGGAGAAAGCGGCCTCCGCTTCCGGGCGGGCCGCTTCGGCTGCCGGCACGGGCCCGCCGATATCGGCCAGAGGATCGCGGCTGGGCGATGCCGCGGCATCTGCCGGGGTCAGCCAGGTCCAGGGCTTTTTCGCAACGGCTGCAACCGGGGCTGGTTCAAGCGCTTGGGCGGGCAGGTCTTCCCCGGGCGCTGCCGTTTCGACGGCGGCTGAATCATAGGCCTCGCGGTTGATTTCGGCGGCTGGCGGAATAACCGGTTCCGGTTGCGGCGCTGTCGGGGTGGCGGCGGGCCGGTTTTGCAGTTTGGCCTGGAGCAAGCGGAAGGAATCCGCCGTGATACGGCGGTCCGGGCTTCTCACCCCACCGGCTTCGTCCAAAGCACGCATCGGCTCTGATCCTTGGCGGTTGATATGCAACCTGGATGCGACTGCTTCGTCGCCCTGCCAGGTGGCTGTTTCACCCATAATGCCCAGTTGCTCCCTGTCCCTTCCGCCAATCAATGTACGAGACCTTTGTAAACTTGCTTAATTGTTTCAGACCAGACCAGAGGTGGCGGTGTCTGGATGGCTTTATGGTTAAGGGCGGGTTAATTGATCGCAAGGATGTGACTTATCCTGGGGCATCCCGCACCCCATATGGGTTTCACAAATCCTGGAATCGGAATAGGGTTTTCCATGGCCGAAAAAATCACCAAGAGCGATGCCGAATGGCGGGCGGAACTGACTGCGGAGCAATACCGGGTCTTGCGCGAGCATGGCACGGAACGGGCGGGCAGCAGCCCCCTGAACCGGGAGAAGTCGCCTGGCATCTACGCCTGCGCGGGCTGCGGGGCGGAGCTTTTCCCCTCCGCCACCAAGTATGACTCAGGCACCGGCTGGCCCAGCTACTACGCCCCGGTGGCGCCCGAGGCGGTGAGCGAGCATGTCGACAAGTCGTGGTTTTCAACCCGCACCGAAGTGCGCTGCGCGAAATGCGGCGGCCACCTGGGCCATGTCTTTCCCGATGGACCGGAGCCCACGGGCCTGCGCTATTGCATGAATGGCGCCGCCCTCACCTTCACCCCCGACAAGGCATAAAGAACATGACCCTTCCGAATATCCGGCCGCCAAAAGCGGAGAAGCGCCCGCGTGTTGAGACCTGGCACGGCTACCAGAGGCACGACGACTACCACTGGCTGAAGGCCGACAACTGGCAGGAGGTGATGCATGACCCATCGCTGCTGCCGCAGGACATCCGCGCCGTGCTGGAAGGCGAGAATGCCTATCATGAGGCAGTGATGGCCGATACAACGGCTTTGCAGGACAAGCTGTTTGCCGAGATGAAGGGCCGCATCAAGGAAGACGACTCCTCGGTGCCCGCCCCCGACGGGGCCTATGCCTATTACACCTCCTATATCACCGGCGGGCAGCAGCCGCGCTATGCCCGCAAGCGCCGCGACATGACCGGGCCCGAGCAGGTCCTGCTCGACGGCAATGAACTGTCGAAGGGCACCGCCTATTTCCGCTTCGGCGGCATTTCGATCTCGCCGGACCAGACGCTTGCCGCCTGGAGTTTCGACAACAAGGGTTCGGAATTCTATGAACTGCGGGTGCGCGACCTGGCCAGCGGCAAGGATCTGGACGACGTCCTGCATGACACGGCGGGCGATGCAACGTGGGCGGCCGACGGCAAGAGCTATTTCTACACCGTGCAGGATGAGCACCACCGCCCGCTGAAAACCTACCACCACATTCTCGGCCAAGCCCAGGCTGAGGACCGGCTGGTTTACGAGGAAAAGGATGCGGGCCTCTTCTCCGGCGTCAGTTCAACCCATTCGGAACGCTATGTCGTGATCGGCAGCCACGACCACGACACCGCCGAAAACTGGATCATCGACGCGGAGCGCCCGCTTGAGGCGCCGAGGCTCATTGCGGCGCGCGAAACCGGAATCGAGTACGAGGTTGAACACTGGAGCGACCGCTTCATCATCAAGACCAACCGCGGCGGGGCGGAAGACTACAAGATCGTGAGCGCCCCCGTGGCCAGCCCCGGCGTGGAAAACTGGGTGGATCTCGTTCCGCACCGGCAAGGCTGCTTCATCGTCGGCATGGTCGTGCTGAAGAACTGGCTGATCCGCATGGAGCGCGAGAATGCCCTGCCGCGCATCGTCGTGCGCAACATGGAAACGGGCGAGGAGCACAGCATCGCCTTCGCCGAAGAGGCCTATTCCCTGGGCTTCGGCGAATTGCGCGAATACGGCACCGATATCCTGCGCTTCACCTATTCGTCGATGACCACGCCCTCCCAGGTCTACGACTACAACATGCGCGAGCGCACGCGCGTCCTGCGCAAGACCCAGGAAGTGCCGAGCGGGCACGAACCGGCGAATTATGTGACGCGGCGCATCCTGGCGCCCGCCCATGACGGCGAACAGATTCCCGTCACCCTGCTCTACCGCAAGAGCACGGCGCTCGATGGCGCGGCGCCGCTTTGGCTCTACGGCTATGGCTCCTACGGCATCAGCATTCCGGCGGGCTTCAACACCAACATCCTGTCGCTCGTCGACCGCGGCTTCATCTATGCCATCGCCCACATCCGCGGCGGCCAGGAAAAGGGCCGGCGCTGGTACAAGACTGGCAAGCTGGAGCACAAGGCCAACAGTTTCCGGGATTTCATTTCCTGCGCCGAGCACCTGATCACGTCCGGCTTCACCGCCAAGGGCCAGATCGTGGCCCAGGGCGGAAGTGCGGGCGGCATGCTGATGGGGGTTGTCGCCAACCTGGCGCCGGAGCTGTTCAAGGCCATCGTGGCGGAAGTTCCTTTCGTCGATGTGCTCGCCACCATGCTGGATGACACCCTGCCGCTGACCCCGCCGGAATGGCCCGAATGGGGCAATCCGATCAAGGACAAGGCAGCTTACGAAAACATCGCCAGCTACTCGCCTTATGACCGGGTGGAGGCAAAGGCCTATCCCAACATTCTTGCGTTGGGCGGCCTGACCGATCCGCGCGTCACCTATTGGGAACCGGCCAAATGGGTGGCGCGCCTGCGCGAGCTCAAGACCGACGGCAATCTGCTGCTGTTCAAGACCAACATGGGGGCTGGCCACGGCGGCGCCTCGGGGCGCTTCGACCGGCTGAAGGAGGTGGCCTTCGTCTATGCCTTCGGGATGAAGGTGGCGGGGCTCACCTAATTCCGTTAAGGCTAGGCGGATTCATCGCGTCAGGAGCGCCCATGCGAGTCGCCGTATTTGTCGATGCCGGATATGTCTATGCCCAGGGCTCCTGTGCCCTCACCGGGCTGAAGACGCCCAAGCCGCGCGAGCAGATCACGCTCGATGAAAACAAGATTGCCGAGCTTCTGAAAGAGGAGGCGAAAACCTCCTCCGGCGGCAAGGAGCTGCTGCGCATCTATTGGTATGACGGCGCCCCCTCTTCCGGCCCCTCCATTGGCCAGGCCCGCATGGGCAAGCTCAATGACGTCAAGCTGCGCCTTGGCCAACTGAATTCGGAGGGCCAGCAGAAGGGCGTCGATTCCCTGATCGTCACGGACCTTATGGAACTGGCCCGCAACAAGGCGATCAGCGATGCGGTGATCGTGACCGGCGACGAGGATATCCGGGTCGGGGTCCAGATTGCCCAGAGCCTCGGGGTCCGCGTGCATCTCCTCGGTTTCGTCGGACCCCGGGCAAGCCAGTCGGTTTCCCTGCAGCAGGAAGCCGACACGCTGGAAATCTGGGACAAGCCGAAAATCGCTTCTTTCCTGGGTAACGCCAATGCGAAGCCTGAGAAGATTCAACGGCCTCCGAAACCTGAAACAAGGTCACGGAGAGCAACTGCCAAACCGGCTTCCGCGGCACCAGCCGCGGCAAGCCAGCCTGTAATGCAGAGTGACGGCGTTGAAATTTCTAGTGCCGTGCGGAAGGCGTTTGAAGTCCTGAAACTGGATCATGAAAAGTTCGGCAAGGCAAAGGCCGCGATTGCCGGTGGCGAGCGACTGCCAAGCCAGATTGCGACCGACCTGAATGGCGGATTGAAATCCAGGCTGAAACGGAATCCTACAAAGGACGAATTCCGGGATGCGAAGGAAGAATTGAGCAAGCTGCTGGGGCAAGCCCGGTAATGCTCGTCGACGCGGCCAAATCCTCACTTCTGATCGTCGATGTGCAGGAACGGCTTTTGCCGGCGATGGCCGTGGGCAACAGCGTGGTCGAGCGCGCGAAAATCCTGCTGAAGGCGGCCAAGGCGCTGGATGTGCCCATTGCGGTTTCCGAGCAATATCCCAAGGGCTTAGGCCACACGGTTGAGACTTTGAGTCAAGAGATCGGCAACGCGCCGGTGTTCGCCAAGTCCTCCTTCTCCTGCTGGCGCGACGAGGCCCTGCGCCGGCATTTCACCGCCCAGCACGATGGCGGGAGGCCCCAAGTGGTCATTGCTGGAATCGAAGCCCATGTCTGCGTGGCCCAGACGGCCATCGACATGGCCCAAGCCGGGTTCGGGGTGTTTGTGGTGGCGGATGCGGTCGCCTCCCGGGCGGAAAGCGCGGTGGCCCTGGCGCTTACCCGCATGGGGCAGTCGGGCATCGCGGTGATCAACACGGAAATGGCGGTGTTCGAACTGCTGGGCAAGGCCGGAACGCCGGGGTTCAAGGCGCTGTCGGCGCTGGTCCGGTAAATATTCTAGTTTTGTACAGCTTATCGAAATTAACTATACTTTTTACATTATATTGTATAACTTAATCTTCCAAATTATAGTTTGTAACCATAATGGACATCGAAGCTTTCAAAAATAGGCCGGCTGGCAGGATCGTTCGCAATCTGGAGGGGCACTGGACATTTGTGCCAGCGCCGCTGCCGCCTGAACTTGACTATGGTCCTCTCGCCAAACCGCTTGCAAAAGCAATGCAACAAATTGGCGAATTAAAAGGAGCCTCAAGAAGGACGCAAAATCCATACATATTCATAGTGCCATTGCAACGCCGAGAAGCGTTGACGTCTTCTGCAATGGAGGGAACCCACACCAATATCGACGATTTGGTGTTGGAGGAAGAGGGTATAGCAAGAAATAGCAGCGAAGAGGCTCGTGAAACTTCAAACTACGGAATCGCACTTCGACGAGCTACTCAAAAACTAAAAGAGCTTCCCATTTCACATAGATTGATAAAAGAAGCTCATCGCCAATTGTTGTCAGGCCTCAGTGACGGTCGCGGCGCGAACAAGCGCCCAGGCGAATACAAGGTGCACCAGAACTGGATTGGCGGCACAAAACAAATAGAAACCGCCCGCTTTGTTCCTCCGTCACCTGAACACACCCAAACATGTATGGATGAACTTGAGAAATACATAAATCGCCCAGTCGATGAACCCGCAGACAAGCTCGTTGATCTCGCGTTAGTCCACTATCAGTTTGAAACAACGCATCCATTTGCAGATGGAAATGGACGAATAGGCAGAATGCTCATCACTCTCATGGCACTGCAATCAGGTTTGCTCGATCTGCCAATGCTATATCTCAGCCCATACTTCGAGCAACACAAAGAAGAATATATTGAGAAAATGTTTCGCGTCTCTGCGTATTCAGAGTGGGAGAACTGGATCACATTTTTCCTAAACGCAATTGTTGAGACTTGCAAAGCAGCGATTGTGACGATTGATCAATTGGTCCTACTTCAGACTCAGTATCGAAAGACCGCGGCTGCCGCGGGGAGATCAGCCAAACTCATGCAAGTTGTTGACCAATTATTTGAATCCCCTTTTTTGACCGTTCCGAGAACGCAAGAAAAATTTGGTGTTACTTATCGTGGAGCGCAAATGGTTTTGGAAAAACTTGTCGCTGCTGGAATCCTGAAAGAACTACCTGGCACTCACCCCAAATACTACTACGCACCCGAAGTGTTGCGCATTTCCAAGGGGCAATAATCTTCCCTTGTTAGGCCCCCAATGAAAGCATCAGTAAAAAATCCAACTATTTGACAATTCTGCGGAGAAAGGGTTCTTAAGGGGAAAGCAACCTGGAGACCGCGAAGAATGCCTGCCGAATTCAACTGGGAAGACCCGCTCGATCTGGAAAGCCAATTGACCGAAGACGAGCGGATGATCCGGGATTCGGCCAGGGCCTTCTGCACCGACAAGCTGGCACCGCGCGTCAAGCAGGCCTTCCGCGACGAGAAATTCGACCGCGCCATCATGACCGAACTGGGCGAGATGGGCTTTCTTGGCGTCATGACATCAGAGAAATACGGCGGTTCCGGCCTCGGCTATGTGGCCTATGGGTTGGTGGCGCGGGAAGTGGAGCGCATCGATTCCGGCTACCGTTCGGCGATGAGCGTGCAGAACTCCCTGGTGATGCATCCAATCGAGGCCTATGGCACGGAGGCGCAATGCCAGAAATACCTGCCACGCCTGGCCACGGGCGAAATCGTCGGCTGCTTCGGCTTGACCGAACCGGACGCAGGCTCCGATCCCGGCGGCATGAAGACCCGCGCGGCGAAGGTGCAAGGCGGCTATGTGCTGAACGGCGCCAAGATGTGGATCACCAATTCGCCGATCGCCGACATCGCCGTGGTCTGGGCCAAGACGGAGGGCGAGGAGATCCGCGGCTTCCTTGTCGAGCGCGGCGCCAAGGGTTTCTCGACGCCGGAGATCAAGGGCAAGGTTTCCTTGCGCGCCTCGATCACCGGCGAAATTGTGCTCAACAATGTGGAGCTTCCCGAGGAAGCCATGCTGCCCAAGGCCCGGGGCCTCGGCGGCCCCTTCGGCTGCCTGAACAAGGCGCGCTACGGCATTGCCTGGGGCGTGATGGGGGCGGCCGAGGATTGCTGGTTCCGGGCGCGGACCTATACTCTCGACCGCAAGCAGTTCGGCAAGCCGCTCGCCGCCAACCAACTCATCCAGAAGAAGCTCGCCGACATGCAGACGGAAATTGCGCTCGGAACCCATGGCGCCCTGGCGCTGGGGCGGGCGCTGGAACGCGGCGTTGCCGCCCCTCCCGCCATCTCGCTGATGAAGCGCAACAATTGCGGCAAGGCGCTCGATGTGGCGCGCATGGCGCGCGACATGCACGGCGGCAACGGCATCTCGGACGAGTACCATGTGATCCGCCACATGGTAAACCTGGAAACGGTGAACACCTATGAGGGCACCCACGACGTGCATGCCCTCATCCTCGGCCGGGCCCAGACGGGAATTCAGGCGTTTCAGTGATGGTCAACATCGTCATTCAGAAAGCCGATGCGCGGGAAGGCCCGGTGCGGCGGCTGATTGACGAACTCGATGACTACATGGGACGGCTTTATCCTTCGGAAAGCAACTACGGCCTCGACCTTGAAGACCTCGCCCAGCCCGAGGTGCGGTTCTTTTCCGTCACGGTGGATGGCGAAGTGCTGGGCTGCGGCGGCTTCTGGCTGCATGAAGACTACGCCGAAGTGAAGCGGGTTTATATCCATCCCAAATCGCGGGGGTTGGGACTTGGCCGCAAGCTCATGGCCCATATCGAGGCGGAAATGCTGCGCGAGGGGCGCCGCCTCTCGCGGCTCGAGACCGGCATTTCGCAGCCCGAGGCGCTGGGACTCTACCGGGCCATCGGCTACAGCGAGTGCGGCCCGTTCGGCGATTACCCGTCCGATGATCCGTTCAGCGTCTTCATGGAGAAAAGGCTGGGGTAACGCCCGCATTTCACTTTTATTGTGTCATCCCGGCGAACGCCGGGACCCAGGCTTTCAACCCGTACCCATACCTAAAGTCTGGGCCCCGACTTTCGTCGGGGTGACAGATGTTGGGAATGACAGAGAGAGAAAGTTAGCGCGGCTGGAAGATGCAATAGATCTTGCGCAGGTAGCCCTCCGACTTCCATGAATTGGGCGTGCCCTGTGGCACGAAGAAGGTGTCGCCCTTGTGAAATGTCTGCGCCGTTCCGCTACCGTCGGTGAAGGTCACCGAGCCTTCCAGCAAATGCATCAGCTCATGGCGGGGAAAGTCGATCAGCTTGCGCCGGTAGCCCGTGGTGTCCCAGACGCCCACGGTGAACTGCTTCGTCGCATCTTCAAAATATTCATGGGCATGCTGGGTAGGCACGGGCGAATGCAGCATCTCCGGCGCTGGCGGGGTTGAGGGAACGAGCGTCACCTGCGGATCGATCTTGATCGCCTGCAGGGGGGCGGGATTTGCCGCTCCCGAGCTGTCGTCGAAGATCACGAAGAATTTCCTCACCCGCCCCTTCTGCGTCCAGCGGCAGCGCAGTCCTTTGGGGATCACGAAACTTTCTCCGGGCCGAACCCGGACCTCGCCCGTTTCCGTGACGATCACCACTTCGCCTTCGAGCACCAGCATGAATTCATTGACGGCATAATTCGTCCAGTGGCCGATATTGGCCTCGGCTTCCCAGAGCCCGGCGCTCAGGCCATGGGCCTTGTCGTCGAGCCATGCGAGGCCGCGCTGGGCCCGGGACCCGGAGGCAATCTCGCTTTCGGGCATGTCCGGCCAGGGCTCCATCCTGGCTGTGGCGTCAAAGCGGATAATGGCTGGTTTCGGCATGGCTCACCTCTCATTCCAGCCTAGCCAGTTTCCTTGCGTGTTCAAGCCCAAGCGACTAGAAAGACCGTTCATTCAAAGGAGAGAAACATGGCCCTCGAACTGCCCGCCCTGCCTTACGCCTATGACGCCCTCGGCCCCTCCATGTCCAAGGAGACCCTGGAGTTCCACCACGACAAACATCACATGGCCTATGTCACCAACGGCAACAACCTGCTCAAGGATTCGCCCCTGGCCGCGCTCCCGATCGAGGAGATTTGCAAAAAGGCCTTCGCCGACAAGATCGCAGGCCTCGTCAACAATGTGGGCCAGCACTACAACCACAACCACTTCTGGAACTGGATGAAGCCCAATGGCGGCGGCAAGAAGCTGCCCGCCAGGCTGGCCACGGCCATCGATGCCGATCTCGGCGGCTATGACAAGATGCGCGCCGACTTCGTCCAGGCCGGCCTCACCCAGTTCGGCTCCGGCTGGTGCTGGATCGCGGTGAAGGACGGCAAGCTCGCCATCGCCAAAACCCCCAACGGCGAAAACCCCCTGATGCACGGCGCCACGCCCATCCTGGGCTGCGACGTGTGGGAGCACAGCTACTACATCGACTACCGCAACGCCCGGCAGAAATACCTGGAAGCCTTCGTCGACAGCCTGGTGAACTGGGACTACGTCGAGGCGATGCACGCCAAGGCCTGAACATCTTGACAGCGGTTCCGGTTTTTGACGGCCATAACGATGTGCTGCTCCGTCTTTGGGCAAAGACGGAGGGCGACCCCATAGCCGACTTCCTCAACGGCGACGGCCTGGGCCACCTCGATATGCCGCGGATGAAAAAGGGCGGCTTCGTCGGCGGTTTCTTTGCCATCTTCGCGCCCAGCGACGGCGAAAGCCTGCCCGATGACGACGAGGAGATGAATCCACCCATGGCGGGCCAGCTGGGCCAGCCCGGCGCTCTGCGCAAGACACTGGAAATGGCCTCCCTGCTGTTTGGCATCGAGCGCCAGTCAGAAGGCGCCTTCAAGGTCTGCCGCACGGCGGGCGAAATCCGCGACTGCCTGGCGAGCGGCGTGATGGCCGCCATCTTCCACATCGAAGGGGCGGAAGCCATCGACGAGAAGTTCAAGAGCCTCGATGTGCTCTATGAAAGCGGCCTGCGCTCGCTGGGGCCCGTGTGGAGCCGGCCCAACATCTTCGGCCATGGCGTGCCCTTCCGCTATCCCTCCACGGGCGACACCGGAGATGGCCTGACGGCGGCGGGCAAGGACCTCATCCGCTACTGCAATGAACGGTGCCTGCTCATTGATTTGTCTCACTTAAATGAGAAAGGTTTCTGGGACGTGGCGCGCCTCAGCAAGGCCCCGCTGGTGGCCACGCATTCCAACGCCCAGGCGCTCTGCGCCTCGTCGCGCAACCTCAATGATGACCAGTTGAAGGCTATCCGGGACAGCGGCGGCATGGTGGGGCTCAATTTCGCCAGCGGCTTCCTGCGCCAGGACGGGCGCTGGCACACCGATACGCCGCTCGATGTCATGCTGGGCCACCTGGACCACCTGATCAAGGTGGCGGGCGAGGACTGTGTCGCCCTGGGCTCGGATTTCGACGGCGCGCGAATCCCCAAGGACATCGGCGATGCGGCCGGATTGCCCAATCTGATCAATGCCATGCGGGAAAAGCAATACGGCGGAAAACTGATCGCCAAAATCGCCCATGAAAACTGGCTGAAGGTGCTGGAGCGGACCTGGGGGCAGTAACCCGGGGGACTGTTCCTGCGTGCGGTGGACGATGCCGGAGGCGGCATCGACTCTCGCTATTAGCTATGCTAATAATTCCCCATGAAACTCTCTGAATGGCTGGCTAATAGCGCTACCTCGCAATCGGAATTCGCCCGCAGGCTGGGGGTTAGCCAGGGGCGGATTTCGCAACTTGCGGCGGGCGAGCAGCCCTCCCTCGATCTGGCGGTGAAGATCGCCGCCCTTACCAACAACCGGGTTCAACCCCAGGATTTTAAGGATTTCCCCATGACCAAGACCCTCGACACCGTTGAAGAAGCAATCAAGGCGATCGGCGACGGCGCGCTGGTGGTGGTGGTTGACGACGACGACCGGGAAAACGAGGGCGATCTGATCGGCGCGGCGGCCAGGATCACGCCTGAGCAGATGGCCTTCATGGTGCGCCACACCTCCGGAATCGTCTGCACCCCCATGCCCGCCGAGGAGGCGCGGCGGCTGAAGCTTGATCCCATGGTGGCGCTCAACGATGCGCCGATGGGCACCGCCTTCACCATCACGGTCGATTACAAGGAAGGCCTCACCACCGGCATTTCGGCGAAGGAGCGCTGCGCCACGGTGCATGCGCTGGCCAACAAGAATGTCCAGGCCGAGGATTTCGTGCGGCCCGGCCACATCTTTCCGCTGGTGGCGAAGTCGGGGGGCGTGCTGATGCGCTCGGGGCATACCGAAGCGGCGGTCGATCTGGCGCGGCTGGCGGGATTTGCGCCCGCCGTCGGCGTCATCTGCGAGCTGGTCAATGACGATGGCACGGTGAAGCGGGGGCCGCAGGTTCTGGCCTTCGCGCGCGAGCATGGCCTCAAGATCATATCGGTTGCCGACCTCATCGCCTACCGGCAGCTGCGCGAGCGCCTGGTGGAGCAGACGGCGAAATTCGACGTGGCGACGAAGATCGGCACGGCCCAGGGCTATTCCTATGTGACGCCCTTTGATGCGGTGGAGCAGCTGGCCCTGGTCTATGGCGATATCTCGGGCGGCAGGAATATCCCGGTGCGCCTGCACCGGGAAAATGTCCTGGAGGACGTCTTCGGCAACCGCGACACGCTGGAAGCGGTCTTCGAGATCTTCAAGCGCGAGGGCAAGGGCGTGCTGGTCTATCTGCAGGAAGGCGCAACCGGGGTTCCGGCCGGCCAGCTTGCGGGCGACAAGTCGGCCAGCGCCGTTTCGCGGGCCCAGACCTGGCTGGACATCGGGCTTGGGGCCCAAATCCTGCGCGACCTCAACGTCCATTCGATCCGCCTCATCACCTCCAGCACCCGGCACTATGTGGGGCTTGCAGGCTTCGGCATCGAGATCGCCGAGACGCTCAAGCTTGGCGCCTGAGTTCAGCGCTTCCCGGCGCCGACTTCTGCCACGACGCTTCCCGAAACCGGATCGCTGACACCCAGGCCACCGCCGAGATCTTCCAGCGTCTGGCGGAAGCTATCAAGCATCGCGATCATTTTGGGCCGTGCGGCAACGAGCTTGTCCATGCTGTCCCATTTGCCGATGATGCAGTAGGTGCGGTCGCCGGTCTTGATCAACGCGCCTTCCCGCATTCCCTCAAGCGCCGGGGCGTTCTTGTGCGCATCGATGAATTTCTGTTCCTGGCCGGACTTCACCTTGAAACGGACGACATTGTAGGCGGTCATGGTCTTCTCCTCTTGCTGATCGGTTCGGATAATTGGCCGGCTAGAAAAACCGCGGAAAGGCGCGGGCCTTGTTCCGCCTCGCGGAACCTCAAGGACGATCCTCATGGACAGCCCGCAAGGGCGGCAGCACCGCCCTTGCGCTAGAGCAACTCTACTCCACCGGAACCATCAGATGCTGATACGGCGTTCCGGCCCACATCACATAGGGCCTGCTGGTATCGGGCTTTGCCTCCTTCGGATATCCCGCCATCATGTCCACGGCATTCATGATCATGACGTGGGGACCGGTCTTCACCCAGTTGTTGCCAGCGGTGGGCGCCGCGGCATAAGGGTCGGTGTTGCTGGCATCGGTTCCGCCCTCCAGCATGTACATGAAACCAACCTTGCCCTTTGGCGGTTCGGTCTTGCCGATCCATGCCATGGCCCATTCCATGGCGTTGGCATCGCCGCACATGGGATCGGGTCCAGGCGTGGCCGGAGAATCCGGCATGCACCAGAAGCCGTTGCTGCCTTCGCGCAGCGTCCTTATCTTGCCGTCCTCGCCAATGGCATGGACCGTGGCGCCGGCGCCGACGCCGGCGGGGGCTGCCGATTCGGCGCTCTTGATCAGCGCGGCATCATCGGCCCGTGCCAGCTTCGCGGCAGGCAGCGTTACGGCAAGCACGGCGGCGGTCAGAATCATAAATTTCTTCATGATGTTTCTCCCTCAATTTTTGAATTGTGAAATAGCGCCTGGTGTCCCGGGCCTGAGCGATGGAATGCTTGACGATGCCGTTCCCCGCTTCCGGACTGCATTTCCCTCCCTTCATTTGATTGCCCCCATGTCATAGGGCGTGATTGGCAAGCCCGCTTCCCGCCAGCTCGAAAATCCTCCTATCATGTCGGTTGCATGCAGCATGCCCAAGTGCTGCAGGTTGGCGGCGGCGAGACTTGACTGGTACCCCTCGTTGCAAAAAATAATGATCTTTTGCCCGTGGTGGGTAACTTGCGGATGATGCCACGGGGAAACTGGATCGCAGCGCCATTCCAGGACATTGCGGCGAATAACGAGCGCCCTTGGAATGAGGCCATCCTGGCGTTGTTGCTCGTCGCCGCGAATGTCAATCGCCAAAGTACCGGCTTCGATCTCATTCAATGTCTCCTCCGGCGAGCATCTGCATGGAAGCAGGGCTCTTGCCTCGCCGAGAAGCTGTTCGACCGTCTTCATTGCTCTCCCCTTGTCCTTGGGTGGGCAGGACATCTATCGACCAACGCTCGCCGGCTATCACTCTCCTCTGGCTCCGGATTCACCGCCGGCCTCTATGGGGTATGGTTTCGGCTTCTTTGGCGCCGGCTTCTGCCAACCATGATCCCAGTCATCTTGCTAATGTGAGGCACGGCACGAAGGCGGAACGCAGGGGTCCACGGGCACCAGGCGAGGCGGGGCCGGTAAACCCAAGCGGAAATTACTTACCTATTGATAAGTAACTTGTCAACTAGTAGGTAGAAACATATACCCACACGGTGAGGACCTGATTCCAAAGGGTTCCCAGCAGCCCGGAATTCAGGAAAAACCCGTGGACCAAAAATCCGATACGACGCACACCTCGCAGCAGATCATGGATATCGCCCAGCGCCTGGTGCAAACCCGGGGCTTCAACGCCTTCAGCTACGCCGACATTGCCAGCGCTCTGAGCCTGTCCAAGGCGAGCCTGCACTATCATTTTGCCTCGAAGGCCGACCTCGGCGTCAGGCTCATTGAACGCTACGAGGATTCCTTCGAAAAGGCGCTCACGTCAATCGACCGCGAAGGCGGTGGGGCCGCAGCTAAGATACGGCGCTACGTCGGCCTTTACGCGCAGGTCCTCGCCGACGAACGCATGTGCCTGTGCGGCATGCTGGCGGCGGAATTCGTGACCCTGCCGAAGGCCATGCAAGTTGCACTGGACAGCTATTTCAAACTGAACGAACGCTGGCTCACGGGCGTTCTTGAAGAAGGACGCGCCACGGGCGGCCTGCGCTTCGCGGGGCCGTCCGCCGAGGCCGCGCAGTTTATCATCGGCTCGCTGGAAGGTTCGATGATGCTGGCGCGTTCGCACGGCGGCATGGCGCGTTTCGACGCCGCGGCGCGGCGCCTGCTTGCCGATTTCGGCATCTAGCTCCGCTCCCGTGGCCGCATGCCAGGGAAGCAGGCGCTTGTGTTGGAGTGAATAGTGGGGCTAACTTTGCGCCACGATGACCCGTTTGCGATTCCCATGCTTCGCCTGAAATCCAAACTTCATTCCGCTGCACGCGTCGTCGGCTGGCGCGAGCGGGTGCTGCTGCCGAAGCTGGGCCTCGGGCCGCTGATCGCCAAGGTTGACACGGGGGCAAGGTCGGCGGCGCTGCATGCCGAGGATATCACGGTGCGCGGCCACCATGTGCGCTTCCGCGTGCCGCTCGAGGGCCGCAACCATCATTGCGAACTGCCCATCAAGGGCCAGCGCCGGGTGAAGAGCACCAGCGGCCACAGCGAGGTGCGGATCGTGGTTGAAACCGACATCAGCATCGGCGGCGAAACCTTTCCGGCGGAGGTCACCCTCACCGACCGCGCCGACATGGGGGTTCCCATGCTGCTGGGCCGCGCCACCATCCGCGGAAAATTCATCGTCCATCCGGGACGCTCCTTCCTCCTCTCGCGCCCCAAACGGAAGCCCACATGAAGATCGCCCTGCTCACCCGCAACCCGAAGCTCTTCTCGCACCAGCGCCTGATGGAAACCGCCATCTCCCGGGGCCACGAGATGGTGCCCATCGACTACCTGCGCTGCTACATGAACATCACCTCGCAGAAGCCGGAGCTGCGCTATCTCGGCGAGAAGCTCACGGGCTTTGACGCGGTGATCCCGAGGATTGCCGCGTCGCACACCTTCTATGGCCTTGCGGTCCTGCGGCAGTTCGAGATGATGGGGGTCTATCCGCTGAATGAATCGGTGGCCATCGGGCGCTCGCGTGACAAGCTGCGGAGCTTGCAAATCCTCTCGCGCGAAGGGGTGGGCATGCCGGTCACGGCCTTCGCCAAGGACACCACGCGCACCCAGGAAGTCTTGGAGATCGCCGGCGGGGCGCCCGTCGTCATCAAGCTGCTCGAAGGCACGCAGGGCATCGGCGTGGTGCTGTCGGAAACGGAAAAATCGGCGCGCTCGGTGATCGATGCCTTCCATGGCGTGGGCATTGCCATTCTGGTGCAGGAGTTCATCAAGGAATCGGAAGGCAAGGACGTCCGCGCCTTTGTGGTGGGCCGCCGCGTCGTGGCCACCATGGAACGCTCCGGCGCCAAGGGGGATTTCCGCTCCAACCTGCACCGCGGCGGAAAGGCCGTCGAAGTGGAGTTGAGCAAGGACGAGCGGGCCACCGCCTTGAAGGCCGCGCAAGCCATGGGCCTCAATGTGGCGGGTGTCGATCTCTTGCGCTCGAAGCGCGGGCCGCTGGTGATGGAGGTGAATTCATCGCCGGGGCTTGAGGGCATCGAAACCACCACCGGGGTTGACGTGGCCAAGGCCATCCTGGAATTTCTTGAGCGCAATGCGCAACCCAACAAGACCAAGACGCGGGGCAAGGGATGACGGCCTTCACCATCGGCACTGAGGAAATCGCGCGCGGGGCCCGCAAGACGGTGGAACTGCCGATCAGCGTTCTGGCCAACAACACGCCGATCAACCTGCCGGTGCACGTCATTCACGGCGCCGAGCCCGGCCCGGTGCTGTTCATTTCCGGCGTGGTCCACGGCGACGAAGTCCTGGGGGTGGAGATCGTCCGGCGGGTGACCCAGCATCCGGCGCTGAAAAGATTGAGCGGAACCCTGCTTGCGGTTCCCATCGTCAATGCCTTCGGCTTTCTCAACCACTCGCGCTACATGCCCGACCGGCGCGATCTCAACCGCTCCTTCCCGGGCTCGGACCAGGGCTCGCTCGCCAGCCTGCTGGCCGACCTGTTCATGAACGAGGTGGTGCTGCGCTCCGAATACGGCATCGACCTGCACACCGCGGCGCTGCACCGCTCGAACCTGCCGCAAATCCGCATCGCCCCCGACGAGCCGGAGCTGATGGCCCTAGCCGAACAATTCTCGCCGCCGGTCATCCTGGTCTCCAAGCTGCGCGATGGCACCCTGCGCCAATGCGCCCGCGACAACGGCGTGAAGATGCTGCTCTATGAGGCAGGCGAGGCGCTGCGCTTCGACGAGACCGCCATCGAGATCGGCGTCCGCGGCATCCTGAATGTCATGGCCTCGCTCAACATGATCATGCCGCTCAGGGCAACGAAGCCTGTGCCGGCGCCCGCCGTGTCCCATTCCAGCTCCTGGCTCCGCGCGCCCGAAGGCGGCATCCTGCGCAGCGCCATCGACATTGGCGCAAGAGTGGTGAAGGACGCGGTGATCGGCGAGATTTCCAGCCCGCTCGGCGATCTGAGCGTCGCCATCATCGCCGAGGACGACGGCATCGTGGTGGGCCGCACCAACCTCCCCGTGGTCAACCGCGGCGACGCGCTGTTCCATGTGGCGCGGATGAAGCAGGCGGAGGCCGAACAGGCCCCGCTGTTTGACGAAGACGAGATTATTTAAGGCGCTTCTTCTCAGGCAGGATTTTGCCATTCAGGCCTTCTCCCGTTCGAAGAATGGGAGAAGGTGCCCGAAGGGGGATGAGGGCCCTTGATCGCGCCCATGATCTTGGTTTTATTTGCTCATGGCCTTTCAAACTCCAACATCGGTGAACCGCGCGCGGGACCTGCGAAAGAATGATACCGAGGCCGAGCGGCGTCTCTGGGAAGCCATCCGAAACCGCAGGCTGGGGGGATTCAAATTTGTGCGCCAGCTTCCCGTTGGCCCCTATGTGGCGGACTTTGCTTGCCGGGAGCGCAAGTTGATTGTGGAGGTGGATGGCGCAACCCATGGCTCGGAAACCGAACTTCGCCACGATGAAAGGCGAAGCGCCTTCTTGCAGACCGAAGGTTTCCGGGTGATGCGATGTTGGAATGATGATGTGTTCACGAACCTTGAAGGTGTCCTTGACGGCATTCTGCTGCGGCTGACGGAGCAGCGGTAAGAGCCCTCATCCGGCCTGTCGGCCACCTTCTCCCATTCTTCGAACGGGAGAAGGCAGGTATTTGTTGAATTTGCGCTACCTTCGCGTCAACCCGCCCAGGATGCCGCGCACGATGGCGTTGCCGACGGAGCGGGCGATGCTGGTTCCCAATTGGCGGCCGACGCTTGCGGCGGCGTTCTTGATGAAGCGGTCGGTGGCGGATTCGCGTTCGCGCGGCGTGGCACGCTCGGCTTTGGCCTGGGTTTTCTCCTCAGCCGCCTGCTGCGCGGCCTCGGCGCGGAGGCCAGCCTTCTTCTGCAGCTTCTCATAGGCCGACTCGCGGTCCTCGATCTTTTCATACTGGCCGAAAACGGGAGAATTGCTGATGGCGCTCTTGCGTTCTTCCGGGGTGATCGGGCCCATGCGGCCCGAGGGCGGGCGGATCAGGGTGCGGCCCACCATGGAGGGCACACCCTTCAGATCGAGGGTGGAGACCAGCGCCTCGCCCTTGCCCAGTTCGGTGATGGCCTTTTCCGTGTCGAAGGCCGGATTGGGGCGGAAGGTGGTGGCGGCCGCTTTCACCGCCTTCTGGTCGCGCGGCGTGTAGGCGCGCAGCGCATGCTGCACCCGGTTGCCCATCTGCTCGAGCACGCTGTCGGGCACGTCGAGCGGGTTCTGCGTCACGAAATAGACGCCCACGCCCTTGGAACGGATGAGCTTCACGGTCTGCTGGATTTTCTGCACCAGTCCCGGCGGCGCGTCGGCAAACAGCAGGTGGGCCTCGTCGAAGAAGAACACCAGCTTCGGCTTTTCCGCATCGCCCACTTCCGGCATTTCTTCAAAGAGCTCCGAGAGGAGCCAGAGCAGGAAGGTGGCATAGAGCTGCGGCGAGGACAT
>CAZRZB010000041.1:0-21813 GCA_964604435.1 uncultured Aestuariivirga sp.
TCCGCCAGGACAATAAATTGGGCACGCTCTACAATATGGTGGGCTTCCAGACGAAACTGAAATACGCCGACCAGGTGCGGGTGTTCAGGACCATTCCCGGCCTGGAGAATGCGGAATTTGCCAGGCTTGGCGGGCTGCACCGCAATACGTTCCTCAACAGTCCTCAGGTCTTGGACGAGCAGCTGCGCCTAAAGGCCTGTCCGCGCTTGCGATTTGCCGGACAGATCACCGGTGTTGAAGGCTATGTGGAAAGTGCCGCCATGGGGCTCATGGCCGGGCGCATGGCGGCAGCGGAGCGCAGGAGCGCGCCATTTGCCGTGCCCCCGGCAACCACGGCCCACGGCGCCCTCATCAACCACATTACCGGCGGGCATATCGAGACCACGGACAAAGGCACCGGCTCCTTCCAGCCGATGAACGTCAATTTCGGATTGTTCCCGCCGGTTGACGCGCCCAAGCGGGTTGAGGGCAAGCGGCTGGACCACACGGAAAAGGCCGCCGCCCGCAAGCGCGCCTATACATCCCGCGCCAAAGCGGATTTTGCGGCCTGGCTCGGCGGGGCCGTGGCAATCGCGGCGGAATAAGTCAGAATCGATTATGCCGCGCCACCCACCAGAGGGTGATCTGGCGGCGAAGTTGTGAAACATCGGGAGTTTGCCCCCGCTCCAGCTGTGCCAGGTAAAGTCCGGTCAGGCTTGCGGGCAGGAAAGCAGGCAAGGCCGCTTCCGGAATCACCGGCAGCAGTGCACGGGCTTCCGCGAGGCGCTTGCGGGCATGGGCGCACAATTGCGTGATGGTTTGCTTCTCGCCAAGATTTTGAACCATGGCGTGCGGGAGGTAGCGTTCTTTTTGCAACCGCAAAACTCCTGCCAGCCCAAAGGCCACACCGGCCAATCCGGCAGCTTCCGCCGCACCCTTGCCCAGGATCAGCGCCGCCATTTGGACAAGCGAGGAAGAGGTTTCGCCGAGATAGCCTTCGAGATCGGCGAGTGTGGGCATGGGATCGTCGTAGAGATCAAATTCACGGGCGATGATGAGGTTGCGCAAGGCGTGTATGGGCAGGCCGCCCTTTGCAATAGCGCCAGCCAAGGCCAGCGCCACCGGATGGTCAGGGGTTCGGCCGGCATATATTCCATCGATTGCGTCGAGCCACCATTGCTGGCGGACGAGGCCAATCTGGGGTTCGCTGACCGATTCGCGGATGCGGGCAATTTCAACATTGAAGGCAAAGAGCGCGAAGAGATGGGATCGCGCGTCCGGTGGCGCAAAAAGGCAGCTGAGGTAGCGGTCCTTGTCGGCCCTGGCCACAAGGTCCTGACAATGGCCGGTCATAGGGCGTCTTGCACCGCGATGAAGGCCGCGGCGACCTTGCGTTTTTCGGCAAGCAGCACACCATAGGTGCGCACGGCCGATCCGGTGCTCATGAAATCAAGCGGGAGACTATTGCGGGCGAATGCTTCAATGACCGGCTTGGGCGGCCTGTTCATCGTCATGCCGGTGCCAAGGAGGAGGAAATCAATGTCCTTGGATTCGCCAAATACCAGGCGGAAATCAGCAGGCCCCAGTTTCGCAAGCTCACTCACATCCCAGCGATACATACCGCTTGGCAGAACCAGCAACGAGCCCAAGTGGGACATGCCGGCAAAACGGAAGCCGCCGTTACCGTAGGCTTCGATAGCGGCTCTTGCGGGGTAATGGGGAATCAAGGCCGTGCTGGTTTTGCCTTCACCAGCTCTTTGGCGCCCTCGCGGTTGGTGCCCAGCAGAATGAGCACCGGCGAGGCAATGAAGATCGAGGAATAGGTGCCGATAATGACGCCCCAGATCATGGTGAAGGTGAAGCCGCGCAGGACTTCGCCACCGAAAACGTAAAGCGCAATGAGGGCGAGCATGGTGGTGACCGAGGTGAGGATGGTGCGCGGCAGAACCGAATTCAGGGAGAAGTCGATGAGATCGGCCAGCGGCATGGTCTTGTATTTGCGCAAATACTCGCGGATGCGGTCAAAAACCACAACGGTGTCGTTCAGGGAATAGCCCACGATGGTGAGGATCGCCGCGATGATCTGCAGGTTGAACTCGATGCGCAGAAGGCAGAACAGGCCAATGGTCAGAAGCACATCGTGCAGGAGCGACATCACGGCACCCACGGCGAACTGCCATTCGAAACGGAACCAGACATAGATCAAGATGCCAAGGATGGCGGTGACCACGGCTATGATGCCCTGCTCGGCAAGTTCCGCTGAAACCTTGGGACCCACCACGTCAACGCTGCGGTACTCGATGCCGCCACCGAGCGTCGACTTGATCTTGTCCACGACCGCCTGCTGGGCCGCATCGCCGCCTTCCTGGGCCCCGACCCGGAGCATCAGGTCATTGGGCGAACCAAATTCCTGAAGTTCTATTGAACCGAAGCCCAAACCATCGAGGGTCGTCCGCAGCTGGTCGATATTGGCGGCCTGCTCGGTGCGAACCGTAATGACCGTGCCGCCCTTGAAATCGACGCCGACATTGAGGCCAACGAAGAGAAAGAGCAGGACCGAGGCAAGCGACAGCAGGCCGGATCCGAAAAAGCCGAAGCGGCTCAGCCGCAAGAATGGAATCTTGGTGTCGTCGGGAATGAAACGGATCGGTTTGAATTTCATATGACTTCTCCGCTCTCAGAGCGGAACCTCCTTGGGTTTCGCCCAGCGCACCCAGAACGCGACGATGAAGCGGGTCACCGTATAGGCCGTATACATGGTGGTCAGAATGCCGATGGCATGGGTTATGGCGAAGCCACGCACGGGGCCCGAGCCCACGCCGAAGAGCACCACGGCGGCAATGAGGGCGGTGAGGTTTGAGTCGATGATGGTGGCAAAGGCCGCCTTGAATCCAGTCTCAATTGAATTCATCGCGGTCCGGCCATTGCGCCATTCCTCACGCATGCGCTCGAAAATAATGACGTTGGAATCAACCGCCATGCCCATGGTCAGCACGATGCCCGCGATACCCGGCAGGGTGAGCGTAAAGCCGACAAACGACATGACGGCGATGAGAAGCATGAGGTTGATCAGCAAGGCGATGTTGGCAAAGAAGCCAAACAGGCCATAGGCCACGACCATGAAAACCATGACGAGCACGAGGCCGATCACCGAGGCGTGGAAGCCGGCGCGGATAGAGTCCGAACCGAGGCTTGGGCCAACGGTGCGCTCTTCGACAATGGTCAGTTTTGCCGGCAGGGCACCGGAACGCAGGACAACCGCAAGGTTGCTGGCTTCTTCGGTGGTGAAGTTTCCGGAAATCTGGCCCGAGCCGCCAAGGATGGGTTCGTTGATATTCGGGTAACTCACAATCTCATTGTCGAGGATAATGGCGAAGGGCTTGCCGACATTTTCCGCCGTCAGCTTGCCAAAGCGCAGGGAGCCCTTCTGGTTGAAGCGAAAGCTTACGACGGATTGGTTATTCTGGTCGAAACTGGGTTGAGCATCCGTCAGGTCGGCACCATCCACCGTGGCCCGGCTTGAGGTTTGCACCCAGAGGATTTGCCCGGGCTGATCCTTGACCGGCAACGCCTTGCATTCCTGCGGAGGATTCTGGTTGGCACCCGTCGGCTGTTCCTGACAGAGGAGCTGAAAGGTCAGTTTTGCGGTGCGGCCGATAACATTCTTGACCTGGTCGGGATTCTGAATTCCCGGCAATTGAATGGCAATGCGATCCTTGCCCTGCTGCTGAATGGAAGGTTCTGACGTACCAAGCGCATTGATGCGGTTTTCAACGATCTTCAAGGACTGCCGGATGGCGATTGCGACCTTGGCATCCAGGCCCTGTTGCGAAACAGAAAAATTCACCAGTTCGTCCTGGGCCGCCAGATCATAGAGATTGACGGCTAGCCCGCTCGACAGCAGTCCACTTCCGAGGGGCTGCTGCAGCTTCTGCAATTCTGTCTTGGCCCGCTCCGCATCGGCAATAGCAGAGAGGCGGACCGACACTCCATTTTCCGAGCGGGTGATGCCCTTGTAGCCAATCTTCGCTTCGCGGAGGCTTGCCCGGATATCGCTCGACAGCTGCTGCACAAGCTGGTCCTGGAGGTCTTTCTTGTCGACTTCCATCACCACGTTCGAGCCGCCTTGAAGATCAAGGCCCAGGGTCATGGGCTTTGCCCCAAGGTATTGTTTCAGAATGTCCTGGGTCGCTGCCGGCAAGACATTGGGCAAGGCGAAAAGCAAGCCGATCAACACCGATGCCAGAATGGCGATCGATTGAAATCTGGAAAAATGCAGCATCTAGTGGCTACCGCCGAGTCACTTGGTTTCGGCTTTGGCGGGTTCACCCTTGGCACGCACATCGCTGATGCCCTGGCGCAGCACGCGAACCTTCACGTTCTCGCCCACTTCCACAAGCAGCTCCTTGTCATCGACAACTTTGGCCACCTTGCCGATAAGACCACCACTGGTGACAACCGTATCGCCGCGCGCGACTTTGGAAATCATCTCCTGATGTTCCTTGGCCTTGCGCTGCTGGGGACGGATCAGAAGGAACCAGAAAACCGCCATGATCATCACCAGCGGCAAAATCATGCCCAAGAAATCTCCCATGGCTGGCGAACCAGCGGACTGGGCAAAGGCGGGGGTCACGAACATGGGGGGCTCCTAAATAAATTGGCCTGCGAGAGGTTTGCGCGGAATATAGCGATGGTTTGCGCCATTGCAACGCCGGATTTCTGAGTCTTTACGGAGCGGCAATGCCGGGCTAAGAGCCTGTCATGGCTACAAAATCTGAAAACAACCTGATTGCCCGCATGGCCGATGCGCTGGACCGCCTGGCACCGCTTCCGCCAAAATCCGGCAATCTCGCGCGTTCCGGTGCATTTGTCTGGCACGCCATCCCGCCAACCCTGGAGCCTGTCGCCAAAGTCAATCGCGTCGATTTGAAATTGCTCAAGGGCATCGACCAGACACGCGATATCCTCCTGGAAAATACCAGGCGCTTCGCCAAAGGCCTGCCAGCCAACAATGCGCTCCTGTGGGGGGCCCGCGGCATGGGAAAATCTTCACTGGTGAAGGCAACCCACCATGCAGTGAACGAGGAGCATGGCGGGACGCTGAAGCTGGTCGAGATTCACCGCGAGGACATCGAGAGCCTCCCTGCCCTGATGACGGTGTTGCGGGGCTCGCCCAAACTATGCTTCATCGTCTTCTGCGATGACCTTTCCTTCGACGGTCAAGACGCTTCCTACAAGTCACTCAAGGCAGCACTTGACGGCGGCATTGAAGGACGGCCGGAAAATGTCGTGCTCTATGCGACTTCCAACCGGCGCCACCTGCTGCCCCGTGAGATGATCGAGAATGAAAGGTCGACCGCGATAAACCCCTCGGAGGCGGTGCAGGAAAAGGTTTCGCTATCGGACAGATTTGGCCTGTGGCTGGGTTTTCACAACTGTTCGCAGGAGGAATTCCTGGAGATGGTTGATGGCTATGCGGCGTACTACAAGCTGCCGGTGAAGACGGCAGAATTGCATGCGGGCGCCATTGAATGGTCAGTGACCCGGGGCAGCCGCTCGGGCCGGGTGGCGTGGCAGTACATCCAGGATGTGGCAGGCCGGACGGGGACAAGGCTCGGCTCCAAATAGCGAAGGCCCGGCATTGCTGCCGGGCCCAGGCTTGCAGAGGATCTTAGGTACTCTAGTTCGATGCGGTTGTGGACGCCAGGAACTTCAAGGGGTCCATGGCGGTTGCGCCTTTGCGAACTTCAAAGTGCAATTGGGGACTGGAAACGGAGCCAGTCTGGCCGGCTTTTGCTATGACGTCACCGCGTTTGACGGTGTCGCCACGTTTAACGAAGAGCTCCTTGGCGTGGGCATAGGCGGTCACCCAACCGCCCTCATGGCGAATGAGCACGAGGTTGCCGTAACCCTTGAGTTCGTTGCCGGCGTAGGCCACGACACCGCTTTCGGCGGCCCGTATGCCTGTGCCTTCGGGAACGGCGATGTTGATGCCTTCATTCTTCAAGCCGTTTGGCTTGGCGCCATATTCGGAAATGATCTTGCCCTTCACGGGCCAACGCATGCCACCCATCACCGGCGCGGCTTCCGTCTCGGCAGTTTGCTGCGGGGCAGGCTTAACGACCGGAACTTCCTCATCCGGCACCGGCTTCTTCAGCGCGAGACTCTGTGGCGCGTCATCGGTTGCTGCCGGCTCGTCACTGGAAGCAATCTGCTCAGATTCTTCTACCGGCGGCACCTTTGAAACTATGGACTTGCCGGTTCCCGATGGGAGGCGAAGATTCTGGCCGATGCTCAGCGACGTATCATGGGGCAAACCGTTCAGGTCCGCGATGGCGTAGGGCGACACACCGAATTTGCGCCCCAGGGAGAACAGGGTTTCGCCACCGGCAACGGTGTGCGTACCGCCTCCGGCCTTTGTGACCGGCCCATTTGAAGCAAGCTGCTCCTGGTCCGGGTAGGCAGGCTTCGGCGCCCTGGCCTGCGCCACGCCGGGAATACGCAGTACACGGCCCACGCTGACCGTATAAGGAGGTTTGATTCCGTTTGCCGCTGCCAGCTGGGCAACGGTCAGGCCATTGGCCTTGGAAATCGAATAGAGCGTCATGCCCTGCTCAACCCGCACGGTGCCGATTTTCGCAATCGTCGTCGTATTCGATCCGGCGTCAACCAGGGCGGGTTCCGAATAGACCGGCTGCTTGTAAGCCGGCTTCTTGTAGATATAAGCGTTGCTGGCATAGTTCGGCGAACCAAGCGGAGCGCCCGCCAAGGGGCGCGAGGTGATCTTGTCTTCATCGTCCGGCGCGACATCGGCCACGCGCTTTTTAGGGACCGAGGCCGTATAGACCGGGTCGGCATCCGAGGGATTTTCAGATGATGGGTTATCGGCAAAACGCTCAACGGAGTTGGAGCATGCGGCCAACATGAGCGCGAGGGCCGCTGATGCCAGCATGTTGAACCTTGAGAGCCCTTTTGGGGCACATGAATCGAAACGCATACGCGGACTCCACCTACGAACTTACCGGCCAATAATGGCCCGCGGAGGTTAATGGAGGGTTTACGGTCCGCCCCGCTGAAAGCTATCGCCGCTATATTCTGAATTATTCGACAATTACCGTGGCCCCGACTGCCACCCGATCGTAAAGATCGACCACCTCATCATTCATCATCCGGATGCAGCCCGAGGAAACAGCCCTGCCGATGCTCCAGGGCTGGATTGTGCCGTGAATGCGGTACTCCGTGTCGCCGATGTAGAGGGCCCGGGCGCCCAGCGGATTCTGCGGGCCGCCAGGCATGAAAGCCGGAATGACGTGGCCGCGCTTTGCTTCGCGCTCAATCATCGCACTTGGCGGCCGCCAATCGGGCCAGCTTGCCTTGCGGGTAATGACGTTCTGCCCTGTCCAGGTGAAGCCCTCGCGCCCGACCCCCACCGGATACATGATGGCCCGATGGTTTGGCAGGATATAGTAGAGGCGCCGCTCGGATGTCCGGATCAAAATTGAACCCGGCTCCATGGCTTCATCGAAATCGATGGTCTTACGGGATGTGCCGGGAAATTCCTGCGGGGCATACAAGCTTGCAGTTCTGCCGTTCCCCATGCCGCCATAAATCTTGAAGGCCGCGGGATCGTACTTCAACTGAGCCGCCTGAAGCGGAGTGCCGGCCAAAATGCAGCAGGCGGCCAAGGCGGCCAAAAAACGCTCACGCATACTCAATCACCCACCTCGGCATAAAACGCTGCCGCAAACCCCATTGTGACGCACCAGCCTTAAGGCCTGCTTAAATCTCCTGGCCCTGCGAATGGCCTTTCAGTTTCCGGAGCATGTTTCGCGCCGAAAGATGGCTTACGGGGTGGCGCCAGGCGGTTGCCATCTCGGAGATGGGCTTCAGTACAAATATGCGTTCGGCGATGCCGGGATGGGGCAAAATGAGCGTCCGGGATGACAGCACAAGCCCGTGGTAATCGAGAACGTCCAGATCGAGGGTGCGCGGACCCCAGTGCATCGTCCTACGCCGCCCGGCCTGCCTTTCGATGTGGTGGAGTTTCTGCAGAAGGGCCAAGGGCGGCAGGTGCGTAGCGACGCGCGCCACGGCATTGACGAAGGGAGGCTGATTGGGCCTGCCGAAGGGCGCGGTCAGCAGCAACCGCGAAGCCTGCAGAAGTTTGATGCCATGGCCATCGAAAGCCAGCAGCGCGCGCTTCACGCTCTCTTCGGGCGTGCCCCAAGGTCCGGATATATTACTGCCTAGTGCAATGAGGATCATGAATCACAGCATGCTGCCGCTGCTAGCCCTTGTCGCGCAGCAAGCGGGATTTTTCGCGGCTCCAGTCGCGATCCTTGATGGCCTCGCGCTTGTCATGAAGCTTCTTGCCCTTGGCAAGTGCGATATCGATCTTGGCGCGGCCGCGCGAATTGAAGAAAATCTTCAAGGGAATGATCGTCAACCCCTCGCGCGTGACACCATTCGAGAGTTTCTGGATTTCCTTTGCGTGCAGCAGGAGCTTGCGGGGACGTTTCGGGTCGTGGTTGAACCGGTTGGCTTCGCGGTACTCCGGGATGTTGGAGTTCAGGAGAAAGAGTTCCCCCTTCTTCATCGTCGCATAAGCTTCCGCGAGGTTGGTCCGGCCTTCACGCAACGATTTCACTTCGGAGCCCTGCAAGGCAAGTCCAGCCTCGAAGGTTTGCAGGATTTCATACTCATGGCGGGCGCGGCGGTTATCAGCCACGACCTTGATGCCAACCTGTTTGCGCGCCGCTTTCGCGCCGCCGCTCTTGGACGACATCCTAGTTCAGCAGCCCCGCATGCACCATCGCGGCGCGCACGGCCTTCTTGGTCGATTCCACCACTGGAACCATGGGCAGCCTGGCATCCGGCAGGCAATGCCCAAGCAGGCTGACGGCGTATTTGACCGGGCCCGGGCTGGTTTCAACAAACATTGCATGATGCAGCGGCATGAGCCGGTCCTGCAACTTCAAGGCCGCGGCATAATCGCCCCGCAATGTGGCGTCCTGGAACTGCGCGCAAAGGCGGGGCGCCACATTGGCAGTGACCGAAATACAGCCCACGCCACCATGGGCGTTAAATGCCAAGGCGGTTCCATCTTCACCCGAAAGCTGGATGAACTTTTCTCCTGACGCCAAACGCTGCAACGATGGGCGCGTCAGGTCGGCCGAGGCATCCTTGGTGCCAATGATATTGGGGACATCCTTTGCCAGGCGCGCCAAGGTCTCAACCGAAATGTTGGCCACGGTGCGTCCTGGCACATTGTAGACAAAAACCGGAATCCTGACGCTTTCAGCGACGGCGCGGAAATGGGCATACATGCCGTCCTGGGTGGGTTTGTTATAGTAGGGCACAACCACGAGCGCGGCATCCGCGCCAGCTTTTTCGGCATGGACCGTATACTCAATGGCTTCCGCGGTATTGTTCGAACCGGTGCCGGCAATAACCGGCACTTTGCCAGCAGCTTCCTCGATGCAGATTTCCACGACACGCTTGTGTTCCTCCGGCGAGAGAGTCGGCGACTCACCCGTGGTTCCCACGGGAACCAGGCCATTCGTTCCCTCTTTGATTTGCCAGGCCACAAATTTCCGGAACGCGGCCTCATCCACCTTTCCGTCCTTCATGGGGGTGATCAATGCGGGAAATGAACCTCTAAACTGCACGACGAACCTCTTTGGTAATAACTTGGAAACCTTCGGCGGCATACGACTATGGCGTGCCGCAACCCGATAGTGGCAGCATAGACGTTCACATTCAGACCGGCAAGCTATTGCGCTTAGGGTCTTTTTTGGTCGTCAGGCTGGCAGAATTGGGCTATAGAGCGGCTTGAAGCGGGGCCAAAGGGCAGGGAAATCGATGCTAATTCGTGCGCTAGGCAAGTTGGTTGTGGGTTCGATTCTCATCGGCCCGGCGCTTGTGCCGGCGGCGATGATGGTTACGCCCAGCCCTGCGATCGCAGCCCAGCGCGCCTCAGGCTTCGCGGTTCAAGCCACGGAACTGGCGCTCAAAGGCAATTTCCTGGAGGCCGGCGCGTTGGCCCAGCGTTCGGGCGATGAAGCGGCGGTCAAGCTGGTTGAACTGCTATTCCTCAGGGATCACTGGAAAGATGCCGGCTATGGCCGCATCATGGATTTTCTGGCTGCCGCACCCAAATGGCCGCTGGCGGAAACCTTGATGAAACGGGCCGAGCAGTCGCTGTATACAAACCGCGAGCCAGCCGAGCGGATTCTCGCACATTTCGCCAAGCGCCAGCCGGTTTCGATAGAAGGAAGGCTGGCTCTGGCGCGGGCCAACATTTCCACCGGCAATCAACAGGCGGCGCGCGGGCTCGTCAAAGACGTCTGGAATGAAACCGGGGTTGATGCAGCATTTGAGAAATCGGTCATTTCCGAATTCGGTTCGTTGCTCAATGCCGATGACCACAAGCGGCGGATGTGGCGCATGGTCTATGCCCAGGAAACCAATGCGGCCATACGCAACGCGAAGCGCTTGGGCGGTGATTACCAGAACGCGGCCAAGGCCGCCCAGGAGCTGCTGCGCAATATCGCGGGCGCCGACAAGAAATATAACCGGCTGCCAGCCGCGATGCGTGAACAGCTTGGCATGAAATACGCGCTGGTCCGCTACCTCCGGAAACTGGAGCGCTATTCAAAGGCGCGGGCAATTCTTGCCACAATACCAAACGATCCGGCAGTGATCGGCGATGCCGATGCCTGGTGGGTGGAACGGCGCATTATCGCGCGGCATTCGGTTGGCCTGCACCGCAGGGACTCGCTGAAGGCTGCCTATCAGATCGCCAAGGCTC
Source organism: uncultured Aestuariivirga sp. (assembly GCA_964604435.1). GTDB lineage: Bacteria > Pseudomonadota > Alphaproteobacteria > Rhizobiales > Aestuariivirgaceae > Aestuariivirga. Next base: position 10,790 of record CAZRZB010000041.1, read on the forward strand.
ACAGTTCGGCTTCGGGCCCCAATGCCGTGGAAGGCGAATTTCTCGCGGGCTGGATAGCCTTGCGCTCGCTCGAAGATCCCGAGACAGCGCTTCGCCATTTTAGCAAACTCGAGGAAATTGCTCCGTCACGGACTGAAAAGGCCCGGGCGCTGTACTGGATTGGCCGGAGCTACGCCGCTCTTGGGAACAAGGCGAAATCACGCCAAGCCTATGAGCGCGCGGCAGAAAACCCGACCATCTACTATGGCCAGCTGGCGCGCGAATACGTCGGGCTCGGCAAAGTCGCAACGAACATCACGGGTGGACAAGCATCCGAGGCTGCCGCGGCAAAGGTGGCGCGTGATGAGGTGGTCCGGGCTTTCAACCTGATGGCCGAAGCCAAGGGCCAAACGTCGCTCAACATGTTCGTCTGGGCCCTGGCCAGCCGGTTTGACAGCGCCGATGAAATGAATGCGGTGGCTGCCGTTGTCAAACAGCACGGCGGGACAACCATGGCGCTGCGGCTGGCGAAAGCAGCAAGCCAACGAAATCTCGATATCGACCACTGGGCCTATCCGACAAAGGCGCTGCCCAACTGGAAGCAGATGGGCAAGACAGTCGAACCGTCGCTGGTTTACGGCCTTTCGCGGCAAGAGAGTGAATTCGATCCGCGCGCGGGAAGCAAGGTGGGGGCGCAAGGCTTGATGCAAATCATGCCCGGGACCGCTCGGCTCATCTCGAAGCAATACCGCCTGCCCTATGAGCCGGCCAAGTTGTTGGGTGACCCTGCTTACAACGTGAAGCTCGGGGCAGCCCACCTGGGAGACCTGATCGGCGAATACAATGGCTCCTATGTGCTCACCCTGGTTGCCTACAATGCCGGGCCGCGGCGGGTGCGCGAGTGGGTTGCAGAGTACGGCGATCCGCGCAGCGGCAAAGTGGACCCGATAGACTGGGTGGAGTCCATCCCGTTCCAGGAAACCCGCCAGTATGTGCAAAAAGTCCTGCAAAACACCCAAGTTTACCGGGCGCGCCTGGCTCCAGAAACCGTCCGCCCCTTGACCGCCGATCTCAGGCGTGGCGGGCCAGCGGCAATCTCGGTTGCAGCTAACGAGGACAAGAGTGCGGACACCTGTTTTGGCCGGTCCATCGGGGCGCTCATCGCGAGCTGTGAGTAGCGCGACCGGCTATCGCCCCGTATATTTCCGGACCGGTGATGGGTTGCGGCTGTTTGCGCGGGATTACGCCCCGGCCGACGCCAGCCTGACGCCCCTCCTCTGCCTGCCTGGATTGACGCGCAACAGCAAGGATTTCGAGACCATCGCAGGCTGGCTGTCGCAGACGCGGCGGGTCATCGCGCTTGATTTTCGCGGCCGCGGATTGTCACAATATGCGCCGGATCCCCTGTCCTACCGGCCGGATATTGAACTTGACGACGCCATCAGCCTGTTGAATGCCCTGGGCATAGAGCGCGTGGCGGTGGTGGGCACTTCACGCGGCGGCATCGTCGGAATGCTGATGGCGGCGTTTTTCAGGGACAGGCTGGCGGGACTGTTTCTCAATGATGTCGGGCCAGAGCTTGATTCCGCCGGATTAATCCGTATACGGAGCTATCTCGGAGTCCAGGCCGAATTCCGTTCCTGGGAAGCCGCCATCGAAAACCTGAAGGCCAACAATCCCGGATTTGAGGCACTTGCCCACGGGGACTGGCAGAGGTTTGCCCGCCGCATTTTCAGGCCGGTCGGCGGCTTGCCGCGGCTCGACTACGACCCGGCGCTGGCCGCTACGTTCCCGAGCGTGGAGGACATCCTGTCGGGCCGGGTGGCAACACTCTGGGAGCTCTTTGCAAAGGCGGAGGGACTTCCGCTCGCCGTCGTCCGCGGGGAGCACTCCGACCTCCTGAGCGCGGCAACGGTGGATGCAATGAAGCAACGGCACGGCGGCCTTGACGCCACCACCGTGGCCAAGCGGGGCCATGCACCGTTTCTTGATGAGGAGCCAGCGCGTGAAGCCCTGTCGCGCTGGCTGAAACGGGTGGATGCTTAGGCCGGTGCTTTCTACTTCCGGGGGCGCGATCCCGGCACGGTTTGTCCGGCCTTGTTCTTCATGCCGCCGGTGCCAAAGAGTTTGCTGAATTCCGCTTCCGCGCCAGCCGCCAACAGGGAACATTGCCTGATCCATTCTTCGCGCTTGATGCGGCCGTTGAACTTCAGGTGATCGTCAACCCAGGCGATTTCCTCGGGGGTCCACGCCGCAATCTGGCCGAAGTGAAAAAAGCCCAGATTATGCAGCGCTTTTTCATTTTTCGGGCCGACCCCGCTGATGCGCTGGAGCTTGTCGGCCTTGCCGCCGCGGGGCGAAGAAATGCCCTTTGGCCTTTCCATTTTTCCCGCGGCAGCCTCGGCGGCCAGCGGGGCCGCGGCGGGAACCTCTGGCGAAGGGGCTGGCGCAATGGCCGCCGGCCCAGGGGCTTGCGCGGCTGTTTCACCAAACATCAGGCGCAACAGGTAGCCGAAAATGCAGCCGACAAAGAAGGCGAGGAGCATCCAAAGAACGAGTTCCAAGAGGTAATGTGACATCATCGTTTTCCTTGTTTTCCTTTGCCTGGCTTAAGCCGCGCGATTCCCGGGGGTACAGGTCAGCCATCCAACCCAAACTCCAAGCGCCAGGCTCAGGAGCACCAGCCACCAGTTCTGTTCAACTACGATCCATGTATCGTGGAAATTGAATAGCTCGTTCATGTCATTTTCCTCATTTCAGCAAGGTGATTTCAACACGGCGGTTCTTCTTCCGGGCGGCAATGGACCTTTCCGCATCGGCCGGCGCCAGTTCGCTGAAACCCTTCGTGGCCAGCCTTGAGGCATCAACGCCAGCCGCAGCCAGGGCCCTCACGACGGTCCGGGCGCGGATTTCGCTCAAGGCCTGATTATACAGCCTCGGCCCAAAGAAATCCGCATGGCCCGCGACCTCGGCTTTCATCCCGGCGCAGCGGGGATCCTTGAGCAGCCCGGCATAGTGATTCATGGCAAGAGCAAGGGGCGGCTTCAACTGCGTGCCGTTGAAGTCGAAGCGAATCGGAAAAGCCGTGCTGACTTCCGCCAGCGCGGCAACACAGTCATAGGGCGGTGGAGCGGGCGCGGCGGCGGGCTGGGGTGGCGGAGGGGCGGCTTCGGGAACAACAGCGGGGACTTCGGCAACGGGAACTTCCGGAAGTGCCGGAACGGCGGGCGGTTGGACAATCGGAGCCGGAATTGCCACTTCCGCCGGGGTTTCCGGCGGGGCAATGACGATGGCCGCAGCGAGGGTGGATTTTGCGGTGTTTCCAGCCTGGTCGGCGGCTTCGACGGTGATGTCATAGGTGCCGGGGGCGAGATCGACAACGGGGGCAAAGCTCCAGTTGCCCTTGCCATCGGATTTCAGGTCTTGGTCCTGGCCGAGCTTCCAGGCCTGATCGGCCACTCTTGCCACGAGGGAGGTGGCGTCGCCTTCGGCCCAGGTCCCGTTCAGGGTAAACGGCCAGCGGATGCCGCTGGCTATGGGCGTAATGGCGGGGGCCGGCGGGGCCACCGTGTCAATGGTGAGTTTAGCCGGCACGCTGTTGCCGATGGCGGGATTTACCCCGTCGGAGACTGCCGCCGTCACCTCGTAGCTGCCATCGGCAAGGGGCGCGGACGGTTTCAAGGTCCATGTGCCGGCGCTGGAGGTGAGCTCCGGATCGGTGCCGAAGGTATAGGTTCGGCCAGCAAGGGTCACGGCAAGGCTCTTGGCCACGCCTTCCTGCCAGGTGCCGGTGATTTCGGGGGTGGCACTGTTGGTCAGTTGCGAATCAACGGTTGGCGCAACGAGAGCCACTGGCGGCAGCGCAACGACGCGGGCCCCCGTGGCAACGCGGCGCACGCCATAGACGCCCCTCAGGGCTTCGACAGCGGAAGCAATGGCTTCCTGGCTTGGGGCATCGCCGCCAAGGGTGAGATCGCGGCCATCGACGGAAGCCACCGCCCAGGTGGCGCCAATGGCAATAAGCTGCCCGGTGGCGCGGGCGGAAATGTCCCGGTTCAAGGGGCCGGAATTGAACATATAGGCCGGAAGCGTTGTCAGCACGACCATGGGAACAGCCCAAAGCAGCCATTTGTCCGGACGCGGTTTCCACATTTCCTTCCCCCTGGAGATTCTTCAAGACCTGCCCCGGCGCGCGAAGCCTGCAAGACATAGTTGAGCGTTTGTTAGCATTGAAACTGAGTCGCAGCCATAAGGCTGGCAAGGCCCCTGGCGGATTCGTTAACCATGGCTTAAGTGTTTGACTTTGCAGCGGATAAATCAGTTGTTAAGGAAATCGCTAAAACTGTTGCCAATGCGCCACATGTGGCGAAATTCTGGAAAAACGGTGGCGTTAAGCGTTGACCTTAACGGCCGGAAGAGTTGATAACATCCCTGTGTGCGAACGAGTCGTGCATTGCCTTCCCTACTCATTGCAGGGGATCGGGGGGCTACTCAACTCCAAGGATTGTGGGAGAATAACAATGAAGACAATGAAAGTAGCACTCCTCGCTACAGCTGCCCTGGCCGCTGTTTCGGTTAGCGCTCGCGCCGACGAATCTGCTGCCATCAAGGCACAGCTCGAAGCTCTGACAGCCCGTATTGCCCAGCTCGAAGCGGCTCCTGCTGCTCCGGTCGGCTATTCGCTGCTGACGATTTCCGAAGGCCAGGCAACGGTTGTTCCTGGTTTGGAAACCACGGCGAAGGACGCTGCGGCCTATGGCGACAAGGCAACGGTTATCGGCATCATGCCAACGGCTGACATGCCTGCCTCGACCTCAATCGAGTGGTCGGGCTATGTCCGTGCCGCTCTTGTCATGTATGACCGTGGAAGCGCTTTGACCTCCGAGGACGATCTCTCGATCCTCTCGCGTGGCCAGTTGAAGGTTGTCGGCAAGACGGACACCGCTGTTGGCGAAGTCGGCGCGCGCATCCAGCTGCGCGGTGATTTCACTGATTTGGATGTCAAGGCCACGACCAAGATGAACGAAGCCTGGGGCTGGTGGGCAATGACCCCCGAGCTGACACTCGGCGGCGGTTACTCCGGTTCGCTCGGCAACATCGGTTATGGCTATGATGGCGCATGCAACTGCTACATCACCGACTCGGCCGATGTGGCCTTCAATCCTGGCGATGCCTCACAATTGCGTCTGTCCTATGCCAGCGGCCCAGTGTCGTTCGGCATTGCGCTTGAAGACGCAACTAACAGCAGCGAGCCGTTTGGTGGCAGCGACATTGACAACCTCGGCGCCGCGGCTGAAGTCAAGTACAGCGGCGACACGTTCAACGCCGAAGTTTCCGGCGTCTGGCATGACGGCGGCACATTGGAAGACTCCCATCAGATCGGCGCGGGCGTAGGCTTCTCGCTGGGTGATATGGCGTCCTTGTCGATCGCGGCCGGAATGGGCCAGGTCAACACGGGGCAGGACTTCTGGGGCGCCAGCGCCCTGCTGTCGGCCAACCTGAGCGACTCGGTTCATGCTGAAATCGCTTACGGCGTGAAGGATTACGATACTCTCGTTGCTTCCAACTATGTTGACAATTACGGCGTTCTCGCCGGCATCTACTACGATCCAGTATCGCAGCTGACCATTGGTCTTGAAGGCGAGTACCGGAATCCGGATGGTGCTGACAATACCACCACCACGGTCGATCTCGTAACGGTCTTCCGCTTCTAATCGAGGCGTAGCATTACCGGAAACGGCCCGCTTCGGCGGGCCGTTTTTGTTTTCGGCCTTGTTTGCGCCGCAGCCTGAGGCTATCTAACGGCCAGAAAGGGTCTTGCCACCGTGCGCATAAGTTTTATCAGCGGAAGCATTTCTGTTGCGGTTGTTCTGGCTGGCTGCGCAACGGGGGAAGTCGGCCTCGAGAGCCGCTCCATCAATGTGCAGCAAACGCCCCAACCGGCCGGGGGCCCCTTGACCCAGGGCATGGCCGCGCTGGTCAGCCAGGCGGGCCCTTCCTACGTCACCCTCACGGTTTCAAAGGTCGGCGACAAGACCAGATCCGGCGACAGGTCCGACAAGACGGCGGTGACCTCCGGCAGCGGCTTTATCGTGGAAGACGATGGTTACGTCATGACGGCGGCCCATGTGGCGGTTGAGGCCGGCAATGCGGTATCGGCACGGGCCGCCAACGGCCGGGTCTATACCGGCACGGTTGTCAACATCCTGCCCGGAAACGACATGGCCCTGATCAAGCTCAAGGGCTTCCGCGGGCACGCGGCAATGCCGGTCGGCAATGCCTGCCTGGCCAAGGGCGCCACGGTCTTTTCACTCGGAAAACCCCATGCGCAAGGCGACACGGCGCGTTTTGGAACGGTGGAGTCGATGAGTTTCGGCCAGCCGGTCCGATACGGCAAGTTCGGCTATCCCGATGCCATCGTCATGGACATGAACACGCAAAAGGGCGAATCCGGCGGCCCGGTGTTTGACGCGCAAGGCAGGCTTGCCGGCATGGTGGTCAGCACCCTCTCGGACGGCAACGGACAGCCATTGAACCTGGCCCACGCGGTGCCCTCCGCCACGCTCGCCCGCTTCCTGTGCGCGAACACCAGTTGTTCCCCTGACTGGTCGGCGCTGGCCCAGCAGGCGGACATGGCCTGCCCTGCCGGCTGAGGTCAAACCGGTATTCCGGCCTTTTCAAAGAATGAAATGAGCGGCGACAGGTGCTTTTCGTAGTTCCGCCAGCGGGCCACCGAAGCCGTATTGATGGGCTCGCGGACCTGCAGGCGGCTGAAGGTCCGCACCGTCGATTCCCGCTCATTGAACTTGAGGCAGGCGTCCTCCCAGGGCAAGCCAAGGAAGGAGATCATATTTCTGATTTCGGTTTCGGGATTTGCCGTCAATACCTCATACCGGGACTCGTAAATCCCGGTGGGCAGAACCGATTTCCAATGCTCCATCAGCCGCAAATAGCCGGCATAATATTCGCCGTAACCGAGCTGGTCATAGGAGTAGCCGTGAGCGGCTGTCATGTTGTTCTGAAAGGCCGAGATAAAATTATCCAGCGGGCTGCGCTTGCAATGAATGATTTTTGCATTCGGAAAACACAGATGGATGAAGCCGAGAGACAAGAAATTGTGCGGCATCTTGTCAACGGTGTGCCGGGCATTTGGCGCCAATGAATTGACCAAATTCAAATACTGCAGCGGGGCGTTTTTCCAGCCCTCGGGGCCTGCCTTGGCCATCGTGTCGAGAATTTCCTGCGCCCCGTTGCGGCGGGAGAAACTGATTTCCATGCGGGCCATGCGGTCCAACTCACCCACCCCCTCAACCTGCGAGTGGCTCGCGATGATCTGCTCCGTCATCGTGGTTCCCGAACGCGGCATGCCGACAACGAAGATGGGCTTTCCGGAGGCATGGCCATAGCCGGCAAACCTTTCAAAAACCTCGCGCTTCATGACTTTGACCGTATCGTCCACTTGCTTCAGGAAAGCCTCAATATCAAACTTTGATTTGACGAGCTTGCGGGATTTGTCAAAATTCAGGAAGGCAGAGTCATAATCGCGGCCGTTCTCATGCAGGCGGCCAAGGCACAGCAGGAGGGCGCTACGATCTTTCCTGCCCAGTTCAGGATTTTCAAGCTCCTGGCGGATTTGCTCCGCAAGAGCCGACGCCTGATCGTTCTTCTGCAACAGGGCGATAGCTGTCAGGGCGTGAACCCTGAATTTAGGGTTATCAAGACCCCGCCTGAAATCATCTTCGGCTTCTGCCACGCGTCCCAGAGCCCGCAGGCATTCGGCCCGGTCCATATGGACGTCTATCCGCGAAGCCGCCGGAACAGCCTGCAGGGCAAGATCAAAATAGGGCAAGGCCCGGCCGCCCTGGCCGGATTTCAAATAGTAGACGGCGAGCGCCCAGGGGGCCTGGTAGATGGTCTTGTCGATGGCGAACGCCTTATGGAGAACGGCGGGGGCATGCTCGATCATGCCGAGATCGACATATAATTTGCCGAGGAATACCAGAAAGCGCGGGTTATCCAGGGCATGCTTCACCGCAGCCTCGGCATAAGGAAGGGCGTCAGCCTTCTGGCCATTCTCATTCAGAATCAGCGCGATGATAAAGTTCGGCGTCGCTTCCTTGGGGTACTTCGCATAGAGCTCATTTGCCGCGCGCCAGGCCTCATCTTCCTTGCCGCTTTCATTCAGTTTCGCGATCCGCGCAAATTCCAAGGCAATTTCCTTGGTTGAGGAAGGCGCGGCGGTGGTTGCATTCTTTGCCTTCAGTTTCGACTGGCTCATGGCAGCAATACCGTCGTTCCCGTTGTCTTGCGTGCCGCGAGATCGCGGTGGGCCTGGACCACATCGGCCAGGGCATAGCGCTGGTTGACCGGAATTTTCACCTTGCCGGACTCCACCATCGCGATGAGGTCGCTCAAGGTTTCCTGCAACTCGGCTTCGGTTGCGATGTAGCTGCCCGTGGTGGGCCGCGTCACATAGAGCGAGCCCTTGGTTGCGAGAATGCCGAGGGACACGTTGGTCACCGGCCCCGAGGCGTTGCCGAAGCTGACCAGAAGCCCGCGCGGGCTCAGGCAATCCAGCGAGGTCATGAAGGTTGCCTGGCCGACGCCGTCATAGACCACGGGCACGCCCTTGCCGCCGGTGATTTCCTTCACCCGGGCCACGACATCCTCGGTGGCGGAATTGATCACATGGGCGCAGCCGTGGGCCCTGGCAATTTCGACTTTGTTTTCGGAGCCCACGGTTCCGATCACGGTGGCGCCCAAGGCCCTGGCCCATTGGGAGGCGATAAGGCCAACCCCGCCGGCGGCGGCATGGAGCAGGATGGTTTCGCCGGGCTTCACCTTGTAGGTGGCGCGCAGCAGGTAACGCGCCGTCATGCCTTTCAGCATCATGCCGGCGGCGGTTTCATCGCCGATGGCCGGTGGAATCCTGATCACCCGCGAGGCCTTGATATTCCGGGCTTCGGCATAGGCCCCCAGCGGCCCGTCGCCATAAGCAATGCGGTCGCCAACCTTCAGGGTGGTGACCTCCGGCCCCAGTTCCTCAACCACGCCGGCGGCCTCCAGGCCGAGGCCGGAGGGCAGCTTGATGGGATAAAGCCCTGAGCGGTGGTAGGTGTCGATATAATTGAGCCCGATGGCGGTGTGCCTGATCCGAACCTCGCCGGCGGCCGGCCTGGCCAGCTCCACCTCGGCCAGCTGCATCACCTCCGGCCCGCCCACCTTTTCAATACGAACAGCTTTTGTCATCGCGTCCTTGCCACTCCGCTTGCCAGCAATTCACCTGTTGACGGGCCCATAATGGAACCTCTAATGCCTCAAGTCATCCAAAAATCCAAGCTGATATCAAGCGTTTCTCCAGCCCAAGGAACCGGTTGCCATGCCCCTGCCCATCTCCCCCCCGGTCGCCCGGATCGAAGCCCCGCCCATCGCCGAGGCCATGACCTGGGTGCGGCCGGGGCAGCGCAACCGGGGGCTTCTCAACCTCTGCCAGGCGGTTCCGAGCTATATGCCAGCAGAGGCCCTGCAAGACGAAATCGCCCGCCTGGCGCACGCTCCGGAAACCCATCTCTATACGGACATCAGCGGCATTGCGGAACTGCGCCAGGCCTTGGCCGAGCACATGGCCGCGGATTATCAGGGCCGGATTGCGGCGGAGAATGTGAGCATAACCTCGGGCTGCAACCAGGCGTTTTGCGCCGCCGTCATGGCCGTAGCCCAGCGCGGCGACAATGTCGTGCTGCCCGCCCCCTACTACTTCAACCATCAAATGTGGCTCGACATGCTAGGCGTGGAGAAGCGCCTGATCCCAGCCTTTGGCGAGGCCCACGCCTTTCCCCTGCCCCACGATGCGGCAGGGCTCATCGATGACCGCACCCGGGCAATTGTCCTGTGCTCGCCCAACAATCCCACGGGAGCCATCTATCCCCCTCATATCATCGAGGGCTTCTATGAGCTCGCAAAGGCCTCGGGCATCGCCCTGATCATTGACGAGACCTACAAGGACTTCCGCTCCAACCCGGAGCCGCTGCACAACCTCTTCGCCAAGGCGGATTGGCAGGACACCTTCATCCAGCTCTACAGCTTCTCCAAGGTCTTTGCCCTCACGGGCTACCGGGTGGGCTCAATCATTGCCGGCAGCAGGATTCTGGCCGAGACCGAAAAGATCGTGGACTGCATGGCCATCTGCGCGCCGCAGATTTCGCAGCGGGCAGCGCTCTTCGGCTTGGCAAGCCTGGCGGACTGGAAACGGGAAAAACAGCGCCTGATGGAAGCGCGGCGGGAAGCCCTTCTGAGTGCCTTCAAGAGGCCGGAACTTTCCTACCGTCTGATCAGTTCAGGCGCCTATTTTGCCTATGTGAAGCATCCCTTCGGAACCGAATCCGCCAAGTCAGTAGCCATGCGCCTGGCCGGCGAGCATGATGTGCTGTGCCTGCCAGGATCGATGTTTGGACCCGGCCAGGAATCCTACCTGCGATTTGCCTTTGCAAATTCACCGGCCGAGGACATGCCGACCCTGGTGGAACGGCTTGTCGAGAGCCAGACTGCGAAATGATCGAAGGACTTAGCCATATCACCTTCATAGTGCGCGACCTGGACCGGATGGAGGATATCCTCGTTTCAGTATTGGGAGCACGAAAGGTCTATGACAGTGGCAAAGAGACCTTTTCGCTATCGCGCGAGAGGTTCTATCTCGCAGGTGACAAAAATACGCCCGTGTGGCTTGCGGTCATGGAAGGGGAAAGTCTCCCCACACGCACCTACAACCATGTCGCGTTCAAGATTTCAGAGGCCGATTATGCTGTCAGTCTGGACCGCGTTCGGGAGCTCGGCCTTGAGGTCCGCGAAGGCCGGCCGCGGGTTGAGGGCGAAGGGCGGTCGATCTATTTTCATGACCACGACAACCACCTGTTTGAGCTTCACACGGGGACGCTCGAGGAGAGGCTGAGGCGTTACATACGTAAATAGAACGAGAGATGAGCTGGTGATCAAGAGGCCCTCATCCCCCTTCGGGACCTTCTCCCATGCAAGAGCACGGGAGAAGG
>CAZRZB010000042.1:0-20507 GCA_964604435.1 uncultured Aestuariivirga sp.
CAGCACCCTCCAGTTTGCCGATGGGGCCGAGCTTTCGTTCGATCCAGCTTCTGACCACCGGTTCGGCGGTCACCCACATGTTGAGCTCCGGATTGAGCGTGCGGGCAACCCCTTCAACCACCACCATGGTCTTTTGCAGCAGCAGGAGCTGCGGCTGGGTGACCATGTTGAACTGGCCGGTCACTTCAAAGAGCTGGGTCAGGAGCCGCGCCATGGAGATTTCGTTTGCCGAAAGACCCATGATGGGTTCGCCGATGGCGCGCAGCGCCTGGGCGAAATCCGCCACATCCTGGTCGCGCGGAACATAGCCCGCGTCAAAATGAACTCGCGACACCCGCATGTAATCCCGCGTGATGAAGCCAAAAAGGATCTCAGCGAGAAAGAGCCGGTCACCCTCGCTCAGCCGGCCCATGATGCCGAAATCGACCACCACGAGGTGGCCGTTGGCGTCCACGAAAAGATTTCCCTGGTGCATGTCGGCGTGGAAGAAGCCATCGCGGATGGCGTGGCGGAGAAAACTCTGGATGATGTTGTCGCCCAGAGCCTTGAGGTCAAAGCCCTTCGCCTTCAGTGTCGCAATGTCGGAAATCGGCGTGCCGTCAATCCATTCCGTTGTCAGAACCTGGCGCGCCGTGAGCTGCCAGTTGACGCGCGGCAGGCGGAAGTTCTGGTCATCACCGGTCGTGTTTGCCATCTCGGCCATGGCCGAGGCTTCCATGCGGAGATCAAGTTCAAGCTTCATCGAATGCTCAAGCATCTCGACCGCTGCCACGGGCCGCAAGCGCCGCGCCTCGCTGGAAAACCGCTCCATCATCCGCGCGGCGAAATAGAAACTGGAGAGATCATCGGCAAAGCGCTTTTCAACGCCTGGCCGCAGGATCTTAACTGCGACCCGTTGGCCATCCTTTGTCACAGCCTTGTGGACCTGCGCAATCGAGGCCGCCGCAACCGGTTTGCTGAATTCCGCGAAGAGCTGTTCGACACTCTGGCCAAGATTGAGACGAATGGCATCGCGCGCCTCGCCCATGCTGAAGGGCGGCAGGCGGTCCTGCAGGGACTTCAACTCAAAGACCCGCTTGGCCCCGATCATGTCCGGACGGGTAGAGAGGAACTGCCCAAGCTTGATGTAACTCGGCCCGAGCGTGGAGAGCGCCGAGGTGACGCGGCTGCCGGAATCACCTGAAGGTGCTGCGGCGCCAAATTTTGCGACCCTGAGTCCCGCCCTCGCAATCCAAGGCAATTCCGAGACCTGCTCGGGTTGCAGGAAGAAATCATAACGTGCCAAAGTGCGTCCGGCACCCGCCAGCCGCCAGATGTCTTTCACAACTGAAATCATCAAATCCGCCAGCCCGAGTGAATGGCAACAATCCCGCCGGAGAGGTTGCGATAGGCGGTGCGGGCAAATCCCGCCGCGGCGATCATCGCCTTGAATTCCTCCTGCCGGGGAAAGGTCCGGATGCTTTCGACGAGGTAGCGGTAGGGCTGGCCGTCGCCGGTCACAACCTTGCCCACCGCCGGAATCACCGTGAATGAAAATGCATCATAGGCCTTCTGCAGCAATTCCATATCGACATGGGAAAATTCCAGGCAAAGAAAGCGTCCGCCGGGTTTCAGCACCCGGTATGCTTCCGAAAGCGCCCGGTCGATATGGGTGACATTGCGAATGCCGAAGGCAATTGTATAGGCGTCAAAGCTCTGGTCGGGAAATGCCAGGCTCTCCGCATTGCCCACGGTAAAATCGCAGCGGCCAAGCAGGCCTTCACGTTCCGCGCGTTTCTTTCCCTCATTCACCATCTCCGGCGAAATATCGGCCACCGTAACATGGGTTCCCGCCCCACCCGCCCGGACAATGCGAAAGGCAATGTCGCCCGTACCGCCGGCCACATCGAGCACCTGGAAGGGCGTGGATTTTCGCGGCGGGTTCAGCAGGGTGACCAGATCGTCTTTCCATAGCCGGTGCAGTCCGCCCGACATCAGGTCATTCATCTGGTCGTAGCGCTCCGCGGCCTTAGAGAAGACCTCGTTCACGAGGCCTTGCTTCTCGTTCTCGCCCACCCGGCGAAAACCGAAAGCCACGTCATTTTCAACAGGTTCAACCATGGAGCCATCTTAAACCAAAGGTTTGGCGAGTTCTATTGCCAGTATGGTGGTATACGCACTATTGCTTAATAACCATGCCGGAACTTCCCGAAGTCGAAACCGTTATGCGCGGATTGGCGCCTGTCCTCGTAGGGCGATCCATAGCTGGCGTGGAGCTCCGGAGGTCCGGCCTTCGCTTTCCCTTTCCGCCGGGCTTTGTCGCCAGGCTGACGGGCCGGAAGATTCTGGGCCTGCAACGCCGGGCCAAGTATATTCTGGTTAACCTTGACGATGGCCTTTGCCTTTTGGTGCATCTCGGCATGACCGGGCGTTTTACGGTTCTGGGTGAAAACGCACCGCCAAATAACCTGGGGGAATTCTATTTTGAGCCGGGGACCAGTGATGCCGGCTCGGGTCCCCACGATCATGTGGTCATAAGGCTCGAAAACGGCATACAGGTTGTCTATACCGATCACCGCCGCTTCGGCGTCATGGACCTGTTCCATGAAAGTGAGATGGCAAGCCACAGGCTGCTGAAAGATATTGGCGTGGAGCCCTTGGGCAATGAATTCAGCGGCGAATATCTCGCGCGTGCATTCAACAAGAAATCTGCCCCCCTGAAGGCCGCCCTGCTTGATCAGCGGATCATTGCCGGTCTTGGAAACATCTATGTCAGCGAAGTCCTGCACCGAACCGGTCTTTCGCCCAGGCGAAAAGCCGGTACGCTGGTTCGCAAGAACACCCACGATGCCCGGCTTGACGAACTGGTACGCCATGTGCGGGACGTCCTGAATGAAGCGATCCTGGCAGGCGGTTCCACCTTGCGGGACTTTTCCGGCACCGATGGCCGTGAGGGCGCCTACCAGCAGCGTTTCGCGGTCTATGACCGCGAGGGTGAAGCCTGCCAAACTCCGGGTTGCCGCGGAACCATCCGTCGTATAGTGCAATCGGGACGCTCAACCTTCTACTGTCCGACCTGCCAGAAATAGGAAATGCCAATGGCCTATGAAAACATCGTGAGTGAAACGAGGGATGCCGTGGGAATCATAACTCTCAACCGTCCCAAGGCCTTGAACGCCCTGAATACCCAGTTGATTGACGAGCTCAATCAGGCGCTTTCGCTATTCCAGGAAGATCCTGCCATTGGCAGCGTGGTTATTGCGGGAAGCGAAAAGGCCTTCGCCGCCGGTGCCGACATCCGCGAAATGAAGGACAAGACCTTCACCGAAGTATACTTCGGCAACTTTCTGTCGAACTGGGACAGGATTGCGAAGTTTCGCAAGCCCATGATCGCTGCCGTTTCGGGCTACTGCCTTGGCGGCGGCTGCGAACTGGCCCTGATGTGCGATTTTATCATTGCCTCCGGCACCGCAGTCTTCGGCCAGCCGGAAATCACCTTGGGAATCATTCCGGGTTCCGGCGGCACCCAAAGGCTGGCAAAATCCATCGGCAAGGCGAAAGCCATGGACATGATCCTGACCGGCCGTCTGATGGAGGCCGCCGAGGCAGAGAGCTGCGGGTTGGTGTCCCGCGTCGTATCCCCGGAAAAGCTTCTCGACGAGGCAGTGAATGCGGCGTCGAAAATTGCCTCCTTCTCCCAGCCCGTTGTCATGATGGCGAAAGAGGCGGTCAACCGCGCCTTTGAGACCAGCCTTGAAGAAGGCCTGCGTTTTGAACGCCGCCTGATCCATTCCATGTTCGCGTTGGAAGATCAAAAGGAAGGCATGGCCGCCTTTGTTGAAAAGCGGAAGCCCGTCTTCAAGAACCGATAGGCTTAGACGGGCCGGACCTCGGAGACTTCGGGAACGAAGTGCCGCAACAGGTTCTCAATGCCATGCTTGAGCGTGGCCGTGGAACTGGGGCAGCCCGCGCAGGAACCCTTCATGTTGAGATAGACAATGCCTTCCCTGAAGCCATGAAAGGTGATGTCGCCGCCATCCTGGGCGACTGCCGGCCGAACGCGGGTTTCCAGCAATTCCTTGATGGTGCCCACAATGGCCTTGTCCGATTCATCAAAGAACTCGCCGCTGTCTGCGGCCGTCACGGATTTCGCGCCCGCCAGCATGGGCGCATTCGACAGGTAATGGTCCATGATATGGCCAAGAATGGCGGGCTTCAGATGCTGCCACTCGCCCTCGCTCTTGCTGACGGTAATGAAGTCCTGGCCCAAAAAGACGCCCGAAACGCCTGAAACCGTGAACAGCTGCTGGGCCAAAACGCACTCATCGGCCTCACTGGCAGCACGGTATTCCCGCGTTGAGCCGGGCAGCACGGGTTTCCCGGGAATGAACTTCAGGGTGGCAGGGTTGGGCGTGGCTTCCGTCTGTATGAACATGTCTAATCCTCTGAATCCCTATATAGGCCAGTCTGGAATGATTTCAAACTGCGGCGTCGCATCACGAGACGACAAAACCAACAATTTTGCGCACCTCACGCACAATCGGTTTGGCAATGGCCCGGGCCCTGGCTGAACCATCCGCCAAAATACCCTCGACGTGCCCGGATTCCGCCTGCAAACGCTTGGTTTCCTGGCCTATGGGACCAAGCCTGGCAACCGCGAGGTCAGCCAGGGCCTCCTTCAGGCGTGAAAATGGCCCGCCGCCGAATTGCGCCAAAACCTGATCGACTGAACTTCCCGAAAGAGCGGCAAAAATGCCAGCCAGGTTTTCCGCTTCCGGCCGGCCTTTAAGACCTGCGGCTTCGGATGGCAGGGCATCCGTATCGGTTTTGGCCTTTCGTATCTTCCTGGCGATCGTATCGGCATCATCGGTGAGATTGAGCCGCGACAGATCGGAGGGGTCGGACTTCGACATTTTCTTTGTGCCGTCGCGCAGCGACATCACCCGCGTGGCAGGCCCGATGATGAAGGGCTCCGGCTGGGGAAAGAAGTCGCCGTCATACCCCGCCTCGCGGATGGCCCCGGCGAAATCAAGATTGAACTTGCCTGCGATGTCGCGGGCCAGTTCCAAGTGCTGTTTTTGATCCTCGCCGACCGGCACATGGGTTGCCTTGTAGGCCAGGATGTCAGCCGCCATCAGGTCAGGATAGACATAGAGGCCGACCGAGGCCTGTTCCTTGTCCTTGCCGGCCTTCTCCTTGAACTGGGTCATCCGGTTAAGCCAGCCCATGCGGGCCACACAGTTGAAAACCCAGGCGAGCTCCGCATGCTCCGGCACCTGGCTCTGATTGAAAATGATCGACCGCTTCGGATCGAGCCCACAGGCCAGATAGGCCGCAGTCACGTCAAGAATGGCCTTGCGCAGCTCCTTCGGCTCCTGCCAGACGGTAATGGCATGGAGGTCAACCACGCAGTAGATGCACTCATGGGTTTCCTGCAGCTTGATCCAGTTCAGCATGGCCCCGAGATAGTTGCCGAGGTGCAAATTGCCCGTGGGCTGCATGCCAGAAAAAACCCGTGGTTGAAACGTCGTCATGGCGTGGAATCCCAGATGAGAAAAAGGGCCTTATGCCTGCAATTGCGGGGCTTGAAAAGACTTAGCGTTTTATGGCGGCCCGCACCTCAGCCAAGGTCATAGCGCCCGAAAAATGCCCTAGGGCAAAATAGCTTGCGACGCCGCCCAGCACGAGCACGGCCAACCCCCAGACGGAACTGACAAAGCTCGCGGTCGCCGTGAAATTTTCCTGCAGGAACCAAAGGCCCAGATAGAGCAACAGCCCCATCAACACGCCAGAAACGAGGATTTGCGGCAGCCGGGCCTTCAGGCGGTCATCCAGCTTGAAGTGCCCGCGCCGCCGCAAGGCCACGGCGAGCAGGGTGGCATTGGCCCAGGCCGCGAGGGATGTTGCGATGGCGATGCCCACATGGCCGTACCAGCGCGACAGCAGGAAACTTGCGGCAATGTTGATGACCACCGAGATGATCGCAAAGCGCATTGGCGTCCTGGTATCCTCTCTGGCGTAGAAGCCGGGCTGGAAGACCTTGGTCATGGCAAAGGCGGGCAACCCTGCGGCAAAGGCCAGCACGGCGGGGGCCACGGCGAGCGTATCGGCAGCGCTGAACTCGCCGTGTTCAAAAACCGTATGGAGAATGGGAACGGGGATCACCATCAGGGCGATGGCCGCGGGAATCGTAAGAAATAGCGAAAGCTCAAGCGCCCGGTTTGCGCTGTGCATGGCGGCATCGGTTTTGCCGCTGCGCAGTTTGCGCGAAAGGTCTGGCAGCAGCACAACCCCGATGGCCACCCCGATCACGCCAAGCGGCAGCTGATAAAGCCGATCCGCGTAATAGAGATAGGCCACTGCGCGGTCTATGCCCGTCGCGATGACGGTGGCGATGAGCAGATTGATCTGCATGATTCCGCCGGAAACAATCCCGGGAACCGACAGGGCAAGGACGCGCTTGACGTCGGGTGAAAGCTTGGGCCATTTAGGAAACAGCGGCATCCCGGCGCGCCGGCAGGCCGTTGCCAGCAGCAGGTATTGCGCAACGCCCGCCAGCGAGACACCCCAGGCAAAGATATAGCCCGTAGCCGGGCTGTTGCCCGTATTGAAAAGCCACGCAATGACGTTCGACAGAATCATGACGATGTTGAGAAGAATGGGAGCGGCCGCTGCCGCAGTAAACCGGTTCAGACTGTTCAGCACGCCCGACTGCAAGGCGGTGAGCGACATGAAGAGCAGATAGGGGAAGCAAATCCGGGTGAGATCCGTGGTGAGCTGAAGCTTGATCGCCTCGTCCGAAAAGCCAGGTGCGATGACATACATCAGCCAGGGCATGGCAATGATGGCCAGGGCCGAGAAGACCAGGAGCCAGGCCAGCAGGGCGGAGAAGACCGCAATTGCAAACCCGTGGGCGGCACCCGGGCCTTCGCCTTCAATGCGCTTGGCAAAAAGTGGCACAAAGGCAGAATTGAAGGCGCCCTCGGCAAAGAGCGCGCGGAACAGGTTGGGAAATCTTTGCGCGACAAAAAAGGCCTCGGCAACCGGGCCCGTCCCCAGCGTGAAGGCGATAAGCTGGTCGCGCAAGAACCCAAGCAGCCGGCTTACCAGCGTAAGCCCGCCCACGGTTGCTGCCGATTTCAGGAGCGACATGTCTCAAACCCCAAGTTCAAGCTCTCCTTCCACTGATTCATGCCGAATTTGCAAGTCTTTCCGCCGATGGGGCCAGAACCTTCATCAATTCCCGTTCAATCTGGGCGTGGCGCGCGGGGTTGAGAATCTTGTCGCCGGTGAGGTCGGTGACATAGAAAACGTCGATGGCCTTCTCGCCGAATGTGGTGATGTGGGCCGATGCGATGTTCAGGTTCAAGTGAAACAGCGCTTCGGTCAGGTTGTAGAGCAGGCCGATGCGGTCAAGCCCGTTGATTTCAATCACCGTGAAACGGTTCGATGACTGGTTATCGATGATCACCCGCGGCTCAACCGAAAAAGCCTTGAGCCGCGGCCGCTGGTGCGTGGCATTGGCAACCGCGTCCTTCAGGCGCAGTTTCCCGTGCAGCGCCATGCGGATGATTTCGGTCACCCGCTCGGCCCTGCGCCGCTCGTCTTCCTCGGTGGAGAATTCCCTTTGGATCAGGATCGTATCGAGGGCCATTCCGTCCGTCGTCGTAAAAATCTGCGCCCCCATGATGTTGGCGTTGGCCGCCGCGCAGGCCCCCGTGATCAACGCCAGAAGGCGCGGATGGTCAGGCGCATAGATCGTCAGTTCGGTGATCGCCGTGAAAGCGTCCGTATGAACCTCCGTCACGATGTTGCGTGGCAAGGACCTGTCGATCAGTGCCTGGTGGTCGATTTGTTTTTTGAGGCTGACATTCAACCAGTAGGCATCATAGTGGCGTGACAGGGCAGCCGTGGTCTGGGCCTCCGACCATTGTGGAAAGTGTGCCAGGAAACTTGCCTGCGCCTCCTTGACCCGCTCTTCACGGGAACTTTCCGTATGCCCGCCGGTGAGCACCGGTTCCGCTTCCGCGTAGAGCGTGCGGAGCAGCTGGCCCTTCCAGCCGTTCCATACGCCAGGTCCCACCGCACGGATATCGACAACGGTCAGAATCAGCAGAAGCTTCAGCCTTTCGGGGCTCTGCACAATCGTGGTAAAGTCCAGAATCGTCTTGAAATCATTGAGGTCACGCATCTGGGCTGTCTCGCTCATCAGGAGATGATGGCGAATAAGCCATGCCGTTGTTTCCGTTTCCGCGGGCGTCAGGCCAAAACGCGGACCCAGGGCCCGCGCGATGCGTTCACCGGCAATGGAATGGTCCTCCGTGCGGCCCTTTGCAATATCATGCAGCAGGACGGCCACATAGAGGGAGCGGCGGCTCTTGAGTGTTGGAAAGATTTTCGCGGCAAGCGGATGATCCTCCGACAATTGTCCCTTCTCAAGCGCCGCCAGGATGCCAACCGAGCGGATGAGATGCTCATCCACCGTGTAGTGATGATACATGTTGAACTGCATCATGGCGACGACCTTGCCGAATTCCGGAATGAACCGTCCCAGCACGCCCGCTTCATTCATCATGCGCAGCAGCGTTTCCGACGAGTCGCTGTTGACCAGCATGTCGAGGAACAGCGCATTCGCTTCCGGATTGTTGCACAGCTCCTTGTTGATCAGGGAAAGCGACTTCCGGACTGTCTTGAGGGCATCCGGATGGATTTCCGCCCCATAGGTGCTGGCCGCTGAAAACAGGCGAAGCAGGTTTACCGGTTCATCCTGAAATACCGTTAGACTGGCCAGGGTCAGACGGCCGCTCTCGACCCGGAAACTCTTGTTGTCCAGGATCGTGACAGCGGTCTTGGGCCTGAATCGCCCCATGACGCGGCTGAGAACCGGAACGTCCTTCACTTGCCTGGCCTCCAGGCTCGCGCAAAATATGCGCGTAAGATCGCCGACTTCTTTGGCAATCAGAAAATAGTGCTTCATGAAGCGTTCGACGTTTTTCAGCCCAGCATGGGACTGGTAGCCGAGGCGGCCTGCAAGCTCTGGCTGACGGTCAAAACTCAACCGGTCCTCGCCGCGCCCGGCAATGAAATGCAGGTGGCAGCGCACCGCCCAAAGGAAGTCCTCGCATTTTTGAAACCGCGACAGCTCCTCGTGGGTAAAAGCCCCCTTGTCGGCAAGTTCTTCCGGCGAATTTGTGTCGTAGAGGAATTTTGCGATCCAGAAAAGCGTATGAAGATCGCGTAATCCGCCCTTGCCGTCCTTCAGGTCAGGCTCGACCAGATAGCGGCTTTCTCCGCTCTTGGCCAAGCGTATGTCGCGTTCCGCCAGCTTGTCGGCAACGAATTTCCGCGCCCCGGTTTGCACAATGTCACGGCGGAAATGGAATTGCATGCTTTTGCTGAGCCGTTCATTTCCGCAAATGAAGCGGGCCTCAAGGATGGAGGTAAGAATAGTGTTGTCTGTTTTTGCGAGGCGGATGCATTCCTCCGTGCTGCGTGTGGCATGGCCAACCTTCAGGCGCATGTCCCAGAGGGTGTAAAGAAGGAACTCGATCACTCGACCGCTTGCCGAATCCTGTTTGCCGGGAAGCAGAAAAAGGAGATCGATGTCCGATCCGGGTGCAAGGGTACCGCGGCCATAGCCGCCCGTAGCTATAATTGCCACTTCCTGCAATTCACTGGCAGATGCTTTTGGGGCGATTTTCTCCTTGGCAAACCCGTAGAGGGTGCGGATGATTTCGTCCTGTACATAGGCGAGGTTTTTCGCGCATTGCGTGCCCTTGCCGTCGCGGAGAAGCCGGCTTTCCGCCTCGGCTCGCGCGGATTTCAGGACTGCCTTGAGTTCTGCAACGATTGCCGGGCGTGTTTTCGTCAGGTCCGGGGAAAGCGTACCGGCGAGACCATCCAACTTCGCGCGCAATGCCACGGCATCAATCAGCCGCTCGGGGTGTTGAATGGGTACCGGCTTCATTGCGCTTCAGCCACTTTCGCCTTGAGGGCATAAAGGAATGCAAGCGCGTCCCGGGGGGTGAGCTCATCGGGCCTGGCCGAGATCAGCATCTCACGGATTTCGTCAGCTTTGGGTTGCGAAGGCGGGTTGGCTGGTGTCTGCAGGGCGGAAAACAACGGCAGGTCATCGACGAGCGTCTTGCGCTTGAAAGACTGCTCACTTTTTTCCAATTGCGCCAGAATGGTTGCGGCACGTTCGGTCACGGCGTGCGGCAGTCCCGCCAGTTTGGCGACCTGAATGCCGTAGGACCGGTCCGCCACGCCGCTGGCGACCTCGTGCAGGAAGATCACCTCGCCCTTCCATTCGCGCACCCGCACCGTTGCGTTGTGCAGGCCATCAAGGCGTGCGGCAAGTGTCGTCAGTTCGTGATAATGCGTGGCAAACAGGGTGCGGCAACGGTTTGTCTCATGGAGATGCTCAACCGTGGCCCAGGCAATCGAAAGCCCGTCGAAAGTCGACGTCCCGCGCCCAATTTCGTCCAGGATAACCAGGGAGTTCTCCGTTGCCTGATTGAGAATCGCGGCAGTCTCCACCATTTCAACCATGAAGGTCGAACGTCCGCGCGCCAGGTCATCGGCAGCGCCCACCCGGCTGAACAGCCGGTCCACGATGCCGATATGGGCGCTTCTGGCGGGCACATAGGAGCCCATCTGAGCCAGGATTGCGATGAGTGCGTTCTGCCGCAGAAACGTCGACTTGCCGGCCATGTTGGGACCAGTAAGCAGCCACAGCCGGTGATTCTGGGCAGAGAGGTCGCAATCATTGGCGATGAAGGCGCTTTCTCCGCGCTTCTGCAGGACCTGCTCCACCACCGGATGCCTGCCGCCTTCAATTTTGAAGCTCCGTGAAGTGTCTACAACCGGGCGCACATAGCGATGGCGTTGGGCCAACTCGGCGAGGGAGGAGGCAACATCAAGCGCCGCAAGGGCCGCGGCAATGCCGGAAATATTTTCTCTCTCGCGGATGACGGCTTCGACAAAATCATTGAAAACTTCAAGCTCCATGGCCAAAGCCCGTTCGGCCGCCGACGCGATGCGCTGTTCAAGTTGTGACAGTTCAAGCGTCGTGAAGCGGGTTGTGTTCGCGATGGTTTGGCGATGAATGAACTGGCTTTCGAATTTTGCATCAGTCAGAGTTGCCGCATGTTGCGAGCCCACCTCGATAAAATAGCCAATCATATTGTTATGGCGGATCTTCAGGCCCTTGATTCCGGCGGTCTCGCAATAGCGTGCCTGCAGGTCGGCAATCACCTGGCGCGTGTCGTCCCGCAAGGCGCGGGCGCTGTCGAGCTCCTGGCTGTAGCCAGGCCTGATGAAATTGCCATCGCGCGCCAGCATTGGCAGGGTATCGGAGAGTCCGGCGTCAAGACGTTCCGCCAAATGATGCGGAAGGTTCTTGATCACTGTCCTGGCCGCGGCAAGATTTGCCGGGAGGTGATTCAGCGGATCATTGATGTTCAGCAGGCCAGCAATGGCATCAGCGCATCTCAACCCGTCGAGGATCGCTGCAAGGTCGCGCGGGCCCCCGCGGCCAAGTGTCAGCCGCGCCAGGGCGCGTTCAAGGTCAGGCATGGCTTCAAGCCTGTGTCGCAAGTTGTCCCTAAGTTCCGGGACAGCTTCAAAGTAGCTGATTTCATCAAGGCGCGCCTCGATGGCCGCAACCTGGCTAAGCGGTTGCCCAAGCCGGCTTGCGAGCAAACGGGCCCCCGCCGCCGTGACTGTGCGGTCGATGACCGAGAGCAGGCTTCCTTCCCGTTCCCCTGATAGTTTGCGCGTGAGTTCAAGGTTTGCCCGCGTGGCCGTATCAAGCTGCAGGCCCGACCGCCCTTCTTCCTTTCGCGGAATGCGGAGATGGGGAATTTTTCCGACCTGGGTGAGCAGAATATAGTCGAGAAGGCCTCCAAGGCTGGCGATTTCCGCGCGTGAGAAGGCTCCAAACCCATCAAATGCCATGACCCCGAAATGTTCCCGGAGACGCTTTTCGGCGGCCGTGCTGTCGAAGCGCGACGCAGGCAACGGACTGAGCGCAACGCCGCTTGCCTCAAGAACGTCCCCAACCGCCCCGTCATTCCCGAGGCTATCGCTGAAAACAATCTCGCGCGGTTCCAGTCTTGCAAGATCTGCCGCCAGCCGCTTGGGCTCAGTGAGCAGGACCGAGAATTCGCCGGACGAAATATCGGCCCAGGAAAGCGCCATTTCCTGGGTGCCCCTTGTTGCGGCAAGCCCTGCGACATAGTTGCTGGTTCGGGATTCGAGCAGCGTGTCCTCGGTCAGGGTGCCTGGCGTCACAAGGCGTACAACATTCCGCCGGACAACCGACTTGGCTCCCCGTCGCTTTGCCTCCTGCGGGTCTTCCATCTGCTCGCAGACGGCCACCTTGTGTTCGAGCCGGATCAACTTCTGCAAGTATTGGTCAGCCGCATGCACCGGCACCCCGCACATGGGAATATCGGCACCCAGATGCTTGCCGCGCTTGGTCAGGGCAATTCCCAGGGCCCGCGAAGCCGTTTCCGCATCCTCAAAGAAAAGCTCGTAGAAATCCCCCATGCGGTAAAACAGCAGGAACCCGGGATGAGCCGCCTTGATTTCAAGGAACTGGGCCATCATCGGCGTTGGACGATCCTCAGCGCCGGCATGCCCCATTGTGGTCGCCATCTCATTCATGGCGGGCTTATAACAGATATTGGGGTAAGACTGTCACCCACTATATTCCCGGAAATTAGAGGCTTGAGGATTTGCCGTGCTGCCTCTAGTCTCGGCCTGCAGCAGGAAAACCTTGAAATGAAGTGTTCATGATCAGCGATCGAAAAGCCGGCAGGAAGTCATCAATTACCGACGAAGAGGCCCTCGAATTTCACCGGCGCGGAAAGCCCGGAAAACTTGAAATCACCCCGACAAAACCGATGGCAACCCAGCGCGACCTGTCGCTGGCCTATAGTCCGGGGGTTGCCGTGCCGGTGCGCGCGATTGCCGAAAATCCCGATGCCGCCTACGACTATACGGCCAAGGGCAATCTTGTTGCCGTGATCACCAACGGGACAGCCATTCTGGGCCTTGGCGATTTGGGCGCGCTTGCCTCCAAGCCGGTGATGGAAGGCAAGGCCGTCCTGTTCAAGCGCTTTGCCGATGTCGACGCGATTGACCTTGAGGTTGACACCAAGAATGTCGATGAGTTCATCGCTGCCGTGCGCTATCTGGGACCCTCATTTGGCGGAATAAATCTGGAGGACATCAAGGCTCCTGAATGCTTTATGATCGAGCAGCGCCTGCGCGAACTCATGGATATTCCCGTATTTCACGATGACCAGCATGGAACGGCGATCATTGCCACGGCCGCCCTGATCAACGCGTTGCATATCACCAAGCGCGACATCAAGAATTTCAAGCTGGTCTGCAACGGGGCGGGTGCTGCGGCCATTGCCTGCATCGAGCTGATAAAGTCCATGGGAGTCCCGCCTGAGAATGTCATTCTGGCGGATTCAAAAGGCGTGGTTTACCAGGGCCGCACCGAAGGCATGAACCAGTGGAAATCGGCCCACGCCTCGGTCACCAAGGCCCGCAGCCTGGCCGACGCCATGGAAGGCGCGGATGTATTTTTCGGCCTCTCGGTTGCCGGCGCCCTGACCCCGGGGATGGTCAAGAGCATGGCAAGAAATCCGATCATCTTTGCCATGGCCAACCCCGATCCTGAAATCCTTCCCGAGGACGTAGCCAAGGTCCGCTCGGACGCCATCATGGCCACCGGCCGTTCGGACTACCCCAACCAGGTGAACAATGTCTTGGGCTTCCCCTATATATTCAGGGGTGCGCTGGATGTGCGGGCACGCACCATCAACGAGGAAATGAAGATTGCCGCGGCCCAGGCCCTGGCGAGCCTGGCGCGCGAAGATGTGCCTGACGAAGTGGCCGCAGCCTACCATGGCTCACGCCTTGCCTTTGGCCCCCAATATCTGATTCCGGTGCCCTTCGATCCGCGGCTTATCTCCAGGGTTCCCGTAGCTGTTGCCAGAGCCGCCATGGACACGGGCGTGGCGCGCAAGCACCTTGCTGATATTGATGAGTACGCCGCACAACTGTCGGCACGGCTTGATCCGATTGCCGGAACGCTTCAGACAGTGTTCGAACAGGTCAAGTCCAAGCCGAAACGTGTCGTGTTTGCTGAAGGCGAAGAGGATCGCATGATCCGAGCCGCCAACAGTTATGCAACGGCGGGATTGGGAACTGCCATTCTCATCGGCCGCGAAGCGGAAATCGAAAAAACCCTTGCCGCCAGCGGTCTGGAATTGCACGAGGACGTCAAGATTCTCAATGCGCGGGTGACTGACAGAAACGTCGACTACGCGAATTTCCTTTATGAGCGCCTGCAGCGCAACGGTTTCCTTTTCAGGGACTGCCAGCGTTTCGTGAATCAGGACCGCAACGTGTTTGCCGCCTGCATGGTGGCGCTTGGTGATGCGGATGGCCTCGTTACCGGCCTTACGCGGAATTTCTCCGTGGCCCTCGACAATGTGCGCCGCGCCATCGACAACCGTCCGGGACACCGTCCCATCGGCGTATCGATGGCGCTCGTCCGTGGACGGACGGTATTCATCGCGGACACTTCGATCCATGAACTGCCCACCGCCGAGGAGCTGGCCGATATCGCCCAGGAAGCGGCAGGCGTAGCCCGGCGCTTTGGCTATGAACCCCGGGTGGCGTTCCTGTCCTATTCTACCTTTGGTTACCCCCGCGGCGAACGCGCCGAGTATGTGAGAAATGCTGTCGCAATGCTGGACAAGCGCAAGGTCGATTTTGAGTATGACGGAGAGATGGCCGCCGACGTGGCCCTGTCGCGGGACGCCATGGCGCTCTATCCCTTTTGCCGGTTGACGGCACCGGCAAACGTGCTGGTAATGCCGGCCGCCCACTCCGCTTCAATTTCCACCAAAATGCTCCAGCAGCTCGGCGGCATCACGGTTGTGGGACCGTTGTTGACTGGCCTCGCCAAGCCGGTCCAGATTGCCTCCATGTCGGCGACAGCAACGGATATCGTCAACCTCGCGGCAATTGCCGCTTTCGATATCAACAGGTGACGGCTTCGTCCGGCCGGCCAAAATGCGCGAAGTAGCGCGGATCGATATTCGAGACCGGCAGGATGATGAGCACATCGGTTGTATTGAACTGCCGGTCGATCACTGCGCCTTCGCCGATGTAGCAACCCAGGCGCAAGTATCCCTTGATCAGCGGTGGCAAGGCCTTCAATGCGGTCTTGGCGTCAAGCGCGGCTGCGGAATTTGATTTCATTTCAACATAGCGGTCGGGCAGGGCGCGGACACTCCACTCCGGCGGGGCCGCGCAGTTGCGCGCGAGAAAATCCAATGTCTGCGTGTGGGCAGCGGGATCACTGCCTTCAAGACTGGCACAGCCGAGCATGACATCAAGCCGGTGCCGCCTCACATAGTTCCAGATGCCCTGCCAGAGTAGCTCAACAACGGGTTTCGTGCGGTACTGTTTGAGGACGCAGGATCTTCCAAGTTCGAGAAACTTCAACGCGGGCTTCGCCGCAAGCAAAGGCGCGATATCGAATTCCCCCTGCGTATAGAATCCTCCATTCTGCTCGGCAACGGACTGGCGCAGCAGGCGGTAGGTGCCAACCATTTCGCCGTCGTCAACATTGTATCGCCCGCCCTCGATAAGTGGCGTCCGGCGAATCACAATCAGGTGGTCACAGAAATCGTCGAAACGGTCCGCATCCCTGCGGGATTGGACAGAAGCGGCATCCGGGTTGGCTTTCAATTCCTCGTAGAAGACGCTGAACCGCAATTGCTGGGTGATGGCAATTTCCCGGTCATCCCGGGTGAGGCGAACGCAAAGCTCATTCCGGGTTCCCAGGATATCATGCGCGGGCGAAAGGCGATCCACAGGAGGCTCCTTTGTCATTCAGGCAATCTGCCATAAGCAGGAAAAATGTGAAAGTTTGGTGACGGGCGTCAGGCGGCCGACTTCAGGTTCAATATCTTGGCCATCGCCTCTTCCATGTCCTGCCGGTCAAATGGCTTTGAGAGATGCCCGTCCATTCCCGCCGCCATGCATTCAAGGTAATTTTCGCGGCGTGCGTTGGCGGTGAGCGCAAGAATGGGAAGATGCGAGACCAATCCGGATTTCTGTTCCATGGCCCGGATCCGCCGGGTCGTCTCCAGTCCGTCCAGTTCCGGCATTTCAACATCCATGATCACCAGATCAAACCTGCCTTGGCCTTCCAGCAGCGAAAGAACCTGCAGGCCGGACGTCACATGGTGGACCCGGTGTCCTGCTTTCTCAAGCATGGTCCTGGCCAGCAGGGCATTGACCGGATTGTCCTCGGCCAGGATGATGCTGAGGGGCCGCGCCCGGCCGGGCCTCTTCACGAGCTGGCGGAGCTCCTTGACGGCGCCTGCCATCTGGGCATCACGCGATGTTAGCTGCCGTGCAACCGTGACCTTTCGAAATGGCTTCAGCAGGTAGCCGGCAAAGGGCTGCACATGGAATTCCCGCAAGGCGCGCCGCTGCTCTGCCTGCATCATCACCCAAACCTGCTTGGCGCTGCCGGCTTTCACGTATAGCCGGGCCCAGTCGCGAAGTTCGTCGGCATAGGACGAGTCACATATCAGGACAGCGGAATTGTCCGTCCCCTTGCCAGATAGCGCCTCCTGCACATCTTCGTGGCGCGCGAGTATCTTGACCGAAGCTCCAAGCTCCTGGAGAACAGCTTCAAGATGCTGCCGGATAGGTCCAGACGGGGCAGCGAGCTCATAATTTCTGCCGAGCAACGGCCTGTTGTGGTCTTTGGCGCCCTGGCCGCTGGCGCAAGGAAGCGTAATTGAAAATCGTGACCCGCGCCCGACCTGGCTTGAGACGGCAATTTTCCCGCCCATGCCTTCTATCAGTTTCTTGCTGATCGAAAGTCCCAGCCCGGTTCCGCCGAAAAGCCGCGGCGTATCGCTGTTGGCCTGGACATATTCATCAAAGATGCGTGACATCTCTTCCGGCGATATTCCGATGCCCGTATCGGTTATGTCGATCGTCAGCGCCTTGGCCCCGTCGTCATGGTCAATATGCAGGGAAACACCGCCCCGTTCGGTGAACTTGATGGCGTTGCCGCAGATGTTGAAGAGAATCTGGCGGATCCGGTGCTCATCGCCAATGATGGTTTCGGGCACGTTGCTGGTGACCAGACAGGAGATTTCAATGCCCTTGGCATGGGCGCGCGGTGCCAGAAGTTCGGTAACGCCCTCGGCCAGGGTCGGGAGGTCAAAGGGGTTGTGCTCAAGGTCAAGGCGGCCCGATTCAATTTTCGAGGTGTCGAGAATCTCGTCGATGATTGACATCAGCGTCCTGCCAGACGCGTCGGCAGTCTTGGCATAGCTTTCCTGCTCAGGGGTGAGTCCGGTTTCGCGCAAGAGCCCGATCATGCCAAGGACGCCGTTCATTGGGGTGCGAATTTCATGGCTCATTGTTGCAAGGAACCTAGACTTGGCGCGGTTGGAGGTTTCCGCCTGGGCCCGGGCCTGCTGCAAAGCCGCTATTGTGGTCGTCAGCGCCATGATGCGCCGGTCTGTTGCCCGCCGCTTGGCCGCTGAAACAAAAAGTACGCCAAAGGTCAGCACCAGTGTAGCGATTGACAGATAGTTCAGGATATCCCCGAGTTTAAGGTCCTGTTTGAGCACATGGATAGCGACCGACAGGAAAAGTGCGCCCATCCCCGCAGCCCACAAGACATTCTGCACCGAATGGGGCATTGACGGCCGCGCCAGGAGGCGGATTTCCTCAAGGAAACCCTTCTCGCGCTGATCTATTGCATCGCTTTCGCGGTTACTCATGCCTGCTGCCTGTCATGAAATCACGGCTTATTGCCAGAACATGGCAGCGCGGCCTTTCAAAATAATTACGCCATGTGGAGAGGGTAAATGCAGGGTGAAGCAATTGGCTAAGATTTTAGACATTCTGTGAATTCGAGGAAAGAGGGGCCTCTCCCGAGATTTTGCGTTTCATCCGCCTGGCCGCACTTCTTGCAAGACTCTGGAAAAAGCGCCTGTCTTCACGTTTTCTGAAACTCGGAAAAGGCTGCGATGCGCTTCCTCAGCAGATGCTTGCTCTCGAACGCAAAAATTCGGGTGAACACCTCACGCCTGAAGCAATGGCCGGTGCTGCCGTTGAACAGATGCCCGGCAAATAGAGTTAATGATGTGCGTTGGCGGGTACTCAGGCTTTGAGCAGGGATTTCAATTGGAATAAGGGATCGGCAAGCGATTGCCGGTCGGGAACTGCTTTCTTTCCAATCAGCATTTCAAGCAGGCGGATGTCGCGGGCAATGGCGTTTCCTTGGCCAATGCCGCTGGCCCCGACAAGGCGTCCTTCGGCGTTCAGGTGGCAAAGGATAAGGGCATCTTCCTTCGGAATACGTCTGACGACCGAAACGCCCCGGTGCGGCAAGCCGGCGATTTGCAGGTTAAGTTCGAACTGGTCCGACCAGAACCACGGGACGGCCTCGAATTGCCGTTGCCCGCCCAGCATGTTTTCGACGGCGACGATGGCCTGATCGCTGGCGTTTCGCCAGGCCTCCAGGCGAAGTCTTTCGTTGTCGAAAACCGGGTGGGGAAATGAACAGCAGTCGCCAACCGCAAAAATTTCAGGATCCGACGTCTGGAGATAGGTGTTGCAGGCAATGCCATTGTCGATGGCGAGCCCGGCCTGCGCGGCCAGCCCCGTGCGCGGCGTAGCCCCAATGCCAGCGATGACGGTATCGGCGGCGATTTCACATCCATCGGCAAGCACAATCCTGTCCTTCCCGATTTGCGTAATGCTTGCCCCCGCCAGAATTTCAACGCCGGCTTCCGCATGGCGAGCCGCAATGCGCGTGGCGATTTCCTCCGGCACACCCCGCATGAGAATGCGCGGCTGGGCCTCGATGACCGTGACATGGCAGCCGCGCTTAGAGGCGCTGGCAGCGAGTTCCAACCCGATAAATCCGCCGCCAATGATGGCAATATGTTTGCCAGTGGAAAATGCCTGCCGTATTCTTGCAGTGTCAGCGATGTCGCGCAGGGTGAGGGCCCGTTCGGCCCCTGGCTGTGAAAGCTTTCGGGGTTCCGCCCCCGTGGCAATCAGCAGGCGTCCGTAGGGAATTTTCTTGCCGTCTGCAAGGCTAACGGTTTTTGCTGTCCGGTCTATTCCGGTCGCCGCCGCACCGCGCAGGAAATTGGCATCAAGCGAGGCGATCATGCCCTCGTCGAGCAGATAGCTTGGTTGCGGCTCCGTCTCGTCCATGATGGCGGACTTGGAAAGGGGTGGCCGGTCATAGGGCGCAAGGGCCTCGTCGCTGATGAGGGTGATGGCTCCCTTCCACGCATTTTCCCGGAAGGCAACGGTGGCGCGCGCCCCGGCCTTGCCGCCACCCACAATAACCATGCCCGCATCGGTCATCCTATGCACCCGTATTGATCAGGACTTTTCCGGCTTCGATCTTCACCGGGTAGGTTTTGAGATTGACGCAGGCCGGGGCACCCTTTGCGGCACCGTTGCGATAATCAAACCGGCCGTTGTGCTTGGGACACTCTATGATGTTGTCCATTACCAGCCCGTCTGCGAGATGTACCCTTTCATGGGTGCACAGGCCATCCGTGGCATAGAATTTGTCATCCGGCGAATGATAGATGGCAAAAGTTTTCCCCTGATGGTCAAAACGCATGACATCTTCTTCGTCGATGTCATCGACGGTGCAAACTTCAATCCACTGGTCCATTGGCTTCCCTTCAATCCGCCGCAGCTGTAACAGGTGAGGCACCCTCTGGCAATTTGGGCCTCAGGTTCCATCCGGGCTCCTTGCGCTGGCGCCAGAGGGCCGGGATGATCTCCCGGTAGGCATCGAATATGCTGGAACTTGGCCGGGGCATGTAGGCCCGCAGCTCCCGGTGCAGTTCGGGCAGGGCGTGGTAGGGCACCATGGGGAACATGTGATGTTCGATGTGGTAGTTCATGTTCCAGTAGATGAAACGCAAAACCGGGTTCATGTAAACCGTGCGGCTGTTGAGGCGGTGGTCAAGCACATTCTCCGCCAGGCCGCCGTGCTGGGTGAGGCCGGTGATGATATGGACCCAGGCCCCATACATGGTGGGCAGCGGGCCCACGAACAGCATGGGCAGGATGGATCCCGTGTAGATCGCACTGGCGACGACGGCCAGATGGATGGCAAGCCAGATGCGGGCCACCTGATAGACCTTGCCGCGTTCCGTATCCGGGATGAACGTCGCCTCCTCGTTGCCGAGCCGTCCTGCAGCGTGGCGCAGCATGCTCTTGATGGCCCCATAAGTCTGCGGAATGGCAAAGAACATGGAGAGCACTTTGAGAATCATCACCGGACGCATGACGGCGATCTCCGGATCGCGGCCGACGATGATGGTATCCGTGTGATGGCGCGTGTGGCTCCAGCGCCAGACCGTGGGTTCGCGCATGATCATGAAACAGGCGATGTGGTAAATGACGTCATTCATCCAGCGGGTCTTGAA
>CAZRZB010000043.1:0-20352 GCA_964604435.1 uncultured Aestuariivirga sp.
TTCAGTTCGTCCAGTGTCAGCATTCCATTGGCCATTCTCGTCTCCCTATTTTGTTATCGCATGAATGAGCGGCATCGCCAGGCGCTGCGCCCATTCATTCTGTCCGCGTTCATTGGCAATGAAGTCATTGCGAATTTCGATCATGATGGATTTCAGGCCGCGCGGCGCCGCATGAAGGTTGAGCGTGTGCAGCACCCCGTCCTTCGGCCCATAGGGCTCATTAAGCCGCACGTCCACTTTCGGAAAAGCCTTGATCAGCTTGTCGGCAATGCGCGCGTCCCGGTCAAACAGCAGGCCAAGCTCGACGGCGCGTTCCTTGCCCCGGTAGACTTTCGTAAAACTGTGGATGGTAACCAGACTGGTTTCCCGCCCGGCGCAGGCCCGAAGGTCCAGCACATGGGCCAATCCGTCATGGAAGGGCCGGTAAATGCCTTCGACGCGGGCCATTTTCCCGGCCGGGCTCAGGCCCGTGTTTCCCGGAACGGCCGTCGTTTCGCTCATGGCGGGAATGGCCCCGTCCGAATCCGGCGGCCGGTTGCAGTCATAAGCCAGGCGCGAATAGCGCTGCAGGGCCAGGGGAGCGTCGAGAAGCCGCGACAGGAGCCGCGCCACCCCTTCCGCCCCGATGTCCCAGGCGATGTGTTTCTGCAGGTCTTCCGCCGCAAGGCCCAGAGTCCCAAGCTTGCGCGGCAGCACGTTGCTGGCGTGTTCGCACACCAGCACGTACGGGGACTTGCCCTCGCCGTTCACCAACGCAAACGGATTCTGCTCGCCCTCCGACAGAACCCCGCTCATTTCAGAAACTCCCCTGCATCCTGTTCTCTTGTTGTAGTAATAATTTCAGATTATCATCGTTCTGTCAAATTCGTTACAGTAGCGCAAAACGGGTTCAGGGAAACGGATGTCCGAACAGTCAAAAACCACGGTTGCCGAACTTCTGCGCCTCAACGCCCATAGCTTGACCGCGGCCGAGCGCAAGCTGATGGCCGCCCTGTTCGCCAACTACCCCATGGCAGGTCTGACCAGCATGACCGACTTCGCCCGCGAGGCCGCCGTGTCCACGCCAAGCGTCTTGCGCCTCGCCAAGAAACTCGGCTTTAGCGGCTACCCGGCATTCCAGGAAGAATTGCGCGCCGAGCTTTCGGCCCAGTTGCAAACCCCTATTTCAAAACACAACCGCTGGTCCGCCAAGGCGCCGGACACCCATATTCTCAACCGCTTTGCCACGGCGGCGATGGAAAATCTGAGCGACAGCCTCAAGCTCATGGACCACCGCAGCTTTGACGCCATTGTCGCACTCCTGGCCGACCCCAAGCGCCGCATCACGGTCGCCGGCGGGCGCATCACGCAGCCCTTGGCCGAGTATCTCGCAACCCATCTGAAAATGGCCCGCGCCGGCGTGGCCTTGCTGCCGCCCGCCCCATCGCACTGGCCGCAAAGCCTGCTGGACATGGAAAAGCAGGACATCGTGGTGATTTTCGATATCCGCCGCTATGACGCGGCCATGCTGGAATTTGCCGTTTCCGCCAAAGAACGCGGTGCCAGAGTCGTGCTCATTACCGATCAGTGGATAAGCCCAATAGCGAGAATAGCCGTGCACACCCTGCCCCTTCGCATCGAAGTTCCCTCCAGTTGGGATTCCAACATCGTTCCGCTCTTCGTGGCCGAGGCTCTGGTCTCGGCAACTGTCAATGCCGACTGGCCCAAAACCCAGGAGCGCATCCGCCGGCTTGAAAACATCACTGGCTCCGGCCGGCGGACGAAATGATGGCTGCGGAGAGTTTTGATTTCATCATCATCGGCTCCGGCTCGGCCGGTTCGGTCATGGCCAACCGCCTGTCGGAGGACGGCAAGAATACCGTCCTTGTCCTCGAGTTCGGCGGCAGCGACCGGGGGCCGTTTGTCCAGATGCCCTCCGCCCTCTCCTATCCGATGAACATGAATGCCTACAACTGGGGCTTCGAGACCGAGCCCGAACCGCATTTGGATGGCCGCCGGCTGGCCACGCCCCGCGGCAAGGTCATGGGCGGTTCGTCGTCGATCAACGGCATGGTTTATGTGCGCGGCCATGCCCGGGATTTCGATGCCTGGGAGGAACTGGGGGCCAAGGGCTGGGGCCACCGCCATGTGCTGCCCTATTTCAAGCGCCTGGAAAATTCCCACGGCGGCGAAGAGGGCTGGCGCGGCACCGCTGGCCCCATGCATGTGAAACGCGGCCGCCGCCTGAACCCGCTCTACCAGGCCTTTGTCGAGGCCGGCCGCGAGGCAGGCTACCCGGTAACCCCCGACTACAACGGCCGCCAGCAGGAAGGCTTCGGCGCCATGGAAATGACCGTCCACAACGGTCTCCGCTGGTCGGCCGCCAATGCCTATCTCCGGCCCGCCATGCGCCGCGGCAATGTCAAGCTGGTGACCCGCGCCCTCGTCCACCGCATCACCCTGGACGGCAAGCGCGCCACGGGCGTTGAATACGAAGTGGGCGGACAGGCGTTGACCGCCCGGGCCCGCCGCGAAGTCGTCATCGCCGCCTCCACCATCAACTCGCCAAAAATCCTGCAGCTCTCCGGCATTGGCGCCCCCGAAGTCCTCAAAGCCGCGGGCCTTCCGGTAAATCACGCGCTGCCCGGCGTTGGCGAAAATCTCCATGACCATCTGGAAATCTATTTCCAGATGGAATCGCGGCAGCCCGTCACCCTCTACTCAAAGCTCAACCTGTTTTCCAAGGGCCTGATCGGCCTGGAATGGCTGCTCTTCAGGACCGGCCTGGGCGCCACCAATCATTTCGAATCCTGCGGCTTCATCCGCTCCAAGGCCGGCATCGAGTATCCCGACATCGAGTATCACTTCCTTCCCGCCGCCATGCGCTATGACGGCAAGGTCGCCTTCAACGGCCATGGCTTCCAGGTCCATGTCGGGCCCATGCGCAGCAAGTCGCGCGGCCACGTCCGTATACGGAGCAATGATCCGAAGGCTGCGCCGGAGATCCTGTTCAACTACATGTCCCATCCCGATGACTGGGAGGAATTCCGCGCCTGCGTGCGCCTCACCCGCGAACTGTTCCTGCAGCCCGCCATGCGGAAATATGCCGGACGCGAAATCCAGCCCGGCAGCGACGCGCAATCGGACGAGCAGATCGACGCCTTCATCCGCCAGCATTGCGAAAGCGCCTATCACCCCTGCGGCACCTGCAAAATGGGCTCGGCCAGGGACGTGACCGCCGTTGTCGACCAGGAGTGCAGGGTCATCGGCATCGACGGTTTGCGGGTGGCCGACAGTTCCATCATGCCCCGGATCACCAACGGCAATCTCAACGCGCCCACCCTGATGATCGGCGAAAAGGCCTCTGACCACATCCTCGGCCGCGATCCCCTGCCGCCCTCCAACCAGGAGCCCTGGATCAACCCTTCCTGGAAGACAGCGCAGCGCTAGCCGAGCGCACCCGTCCGCCCGCTTCATTGTAGTACCAGCCCTCGACGCTCAGGTTGACATCTGAGCTGGTATTGCCGGTCATGCAGCGCTTGCCATCCTCATCGAGATAGCCGACCGAGGCGTTCAGCCAGAACTGGAAATCGCCCACCGCGAAGCGCGCCGTATTGTTGCGGAAATTGTCCTGGACGCTGTCGCGCACCCGTCCCAGGCGGCAGACCGTGATCACCAGGATCACCGGGCTGTCGCCCGACTGCTGCCAGATGAAGTCATTCAGTTTCAATTCCTTGAAATCCTCCGGCGAGAAATTGTAGCCGGCTTCATTGGTCACCTCTTTCAGGTTGCGGTAGGGATGGCTGTGGAAATCCCCCATCAGGGTGAGGTGGGGCGACCAGCGCATCATCACCTCGTTCTTCAGCTTGGCCGCATCGAGATTGGGTGTAACGCTATGGTACTGCCGCTCGGCGGAAATGCTCACGCTGGTCCGGTCGAGATAGAAGATCGATGTCCCGTTCTCGCGCTTGCGATAGCCCCAGACATAACCCAAAGTTTCAACCGCCGTATTTTTTTGCTTGCGCCGGTTGCCGTAGCAATAGGCCTCGATAGCAGCCAGCGTCATGGTCTCAAGCAGGGTTGGCGATACGCGGACCTTGTACTTCATTGTCTACCACTCAAAAAAACGCGATTTACTTCAATGCTTCTTCCAGGAATATTTCCCGCAGTTTTCGTGTCACGGGGCCCGGCTGGCCGCCGCCGATGCGCTTCTTGTCGATCTCCACAATCGGCATCACGAAGTTGGAGGAACTGGTCAAAAAGGCTTCATCCGCGGCATAGGCTTCCTCGGGCGTAAACGGGCGCTCCTCGACCGTAACGCCTTTCTCCTGCGCCAGGCGGAACAAGGTGCGCCGTGTGCATCCCGCCAGGATAGTGTTGGAAAGACCCCGCGTGACCACCTTTCCGTCCTTCACAATATAGGCATTGGAAGAAGTGCCTTCGGTAACTTTCCCGTCTTCGACCATCCACGCCTCAAATGCCCCCGCCTCATAGGCCGCCTGCTTCCCCAATACCGGCGCCAGCAGCATGACGGACTTGATGTCCCGCCTTGCCCAGCGAATGTCTGGTACCGTGATCACGCTCACCCCCCTGATGGCATCCGGACTATCGGCCAATTTCTTGGCCTGTGTAAAAGCAATGAGTGTAGGCTTAACGCCCTTCGGGAACTTGAAGTCCCGGTCGGCGGCGCCCCGGGTAATTTGCATGTAAATCAGGCCCTCTTCAAGATGGTTGCGCTTAACCATTTCCAGGTGCATGGCCCGCAGCTCGTCCTTGCCGCAGGGCCATTCCATGCGGATTTCGCCCAAGGACCGCTCCAGCCGCTCCATGTGGGCATCATAGTCAACCAGCTTGCCCCGGAGCACTGCGGTTACCTCATAGATGCCATCCGCAAACAGGAACCCGCGGTCAAAAATGGATATTTTTCCTTGTTCTTCAGGGACATAGCTTCCATTAACGTAAACGATACGGCTCATCGGGGGCTCCATTATGCTGCACTGCATCCAAAGCAGATTCGGCGGCAAAAATCCACGGGGGTTGTTTATGGGCCCAAAGCCCGGCTAAAACCAAGCTTAACTCCATAAACCGCAAGGAAATCATGAAAGGCACGATATCGGGAGCCGGGGTCATGGCCATGCTGGCAAGGGAAAAGGCCCTCTTCATCCAGCGCAACCCAAAGTCCAAGGGGCACTCCGATAATGCAGCAAGGAACTGGCTGCGCGGCGTGCCCATGCATTGGATGGTGGACTGGGGAACCCCCTTCCCGCTCTTTGTCGAGAAGGCCCAGGGCGTTGACCTTACCGACGCCGACGGCAACGCCTACATTGATTTCTGCCTGGGCGACACGGGCGCCATGTTCGGCCATTCGCCTAAACCCGTGGTCGACACCCTGCAGCGCGAAGGCGCCAACGGCTTCACCACCATGCTGCCCTCCGCCAGCGCCGTGAAGGTGGGGCAGCTTCTTGAGGACAGGTTCAGGTTGCCGGCCTGGCAGGTGACCACAAGCGCATCGGATGCCAACCGCGCGGTATTGCGCTGGTGCCGCGCCATTACCGGCCGCAAGAAAATCCTGGTCTTCAACCATTGCTACCACGGCGCCGTGGATGAAACCTACGTCAACCTCGATGCGGGCAGGCCGCAGGCCGATGCCGCCCTGATCGGCGAACCCAATGACCTCACCCAACTGACCAAGGTTATCGAGTTCAACGATATTCCAGCACTTGAAGCGGCCCTGGCGCCCGGCGATGTGGCCTGTGTCCTGGCCGAGCCCATCATGACCAATGTCGGCATGGTGCTGCCCGACGACGGCTTCCACGCGGCGCTCCGCGATATCACCCGCCGCAGCGGAACCCTGCTTGTCATCGACGAAACCCACTGCATGTCATCGGGGCCCGGCGGCTACAGCGGAGAATATGGACTTGAGCCCGACGCAATGGTCTTGGGCAAGCCCATCGCTGGCGGCATCCCCGCCGCCGTCTACGGGTTTTCCGGGCCCGTCACCACGCGCATCAGGGACTATCTCAAGAGCCGTTCTCCGGGGCATTCGGGTATCGGCACAACGCTTGCCGGATCGAAGATTCAATTGGCCCTGATGGAAACCGTTCTCGAAACCTACTTCACCAGGGAGGCCTTCGCTCCGCTGATCGCGCTTGCCAAGAAGCTCGAAAAGGGACTGGCGGATGTCATCATCAAACATTCAGCCCCCTGGCATGTGGTTCGCGCCGGAGCCCGCGTCGAATTCATGTGCTGCCCCCATCGCCCGCGCAATGGCGGCGAGGCGGCAAAGATGATCCACCAGCCTGTCGACCAGGCGGTGCATCATCATCTCTTGAACCGCGGCATCGTCATGACGCCGTTTCACAACATGCTGCTCATCTGCCCTTCGACAACCGAAGCGCACGTCACCAGAATGATCGAGGGACTCGATCACTGCCTGGCGGAATTGATGGGCTAATCCGGAGACAAACCCATGTCCATTGTATTTCCACGGCGCGAGGCGGAAGCCCACGCATTCCTTGAGGCGAATCCCGATATCGCCAGCATTCATGTGATCTGGACCGATATTTGCGGCGTTGCCCGCGGCAAAATTCTCAGGCGGGATGAATTGGTCCCCGCCTGGAAGGACGGCCGTTTCATGCCGATCTCGGCCCTCGTCCTCGACATCACGGGACAGGACGTTCCCGAAACCGGACTGGTCTTTGACGAGGGCGACCGCGACATGCTGCTCTGGCCCGTGCCGGGCAGCCTGGTGCGCATTCCCTGGCTGGAGGAGCCAACGGCGCAATACCTGGCGACCGTCCATGATCTCGACGGCACCCCCCACTTCGCCGATCCCCGCAATGCCCTGGAAAGCATCGTCAAGAGATTCCAGAGCGAGCTGAACATGACCCCCGTGGGGGCCGTCGAACTTGAGTTCTTCCTGATGGACCGTGCCTCGGCAATGGCCGGCGAGCCGCGGGCCCCAAAGTCGCTCATCAATGAGCACCGGCCGCAGCACTACCAGGCCTACTACCTGCAGGACCTTGATGATTTCGCGCCTTTCTTCAAGGACCTCTATGCCTATTGCGAGGCGCAAGGGTTGCCCGCCAAGACCCTGATCTCGGAATACGCGCCAGGACAGATGGAAATCGTCCTGCGCCACCGGGCCGATGTGCTGAAGGCCTGCGATGAGGGCATCATGCTCAAGCGCGCGATCAAGGCCACCGCCGAAAAGCATGGCATGGCGGCCACCTTCATGGCCAAGCCCTATGCCCAGTGGACCGGTTCCGGCATGCATATCCACGTGAGCCTTGGCGATGAACAGGGCAACAACCTGTTTGCCGCCGATGATCCCATGCAGAATGAACTGCTGCTCCATGCCATCGGCGGCCTCAAGGCGGCCATGGCGGAATCCATGCTGATCTTCGCCCCCAACGCCAATTCCTACCGCCGCTTCCGCCGCAATTCCTATGCCCCGGTCTCGGCCAGTTGGGGCATCAACA
Source organism: uncultured Aestuariivirga sp. (assembly GCA_964604435.1). GTDB lineage: Bacteria > Pseudomonadota > Alphaproteobacteria > Rhizobiales > Aestuariivirgaceae > Aestuariivirga. Next base: position 7,461 of record CAZRZB010000043.1, read on the forward strand.
ACCGCACCGTCTCGCTGCGCGTTCCGGCAGGCGCGGCCAACGCCTGCCATATCGAGCACCGGCCGAGCGGCGCCGATGCCAATCCCTATCTGGTGATGGCCGCCATCCTCGCCGGCATGCATTATGGCATCACGGAAAAGGCCGATCCCGGCAATCCCGTCGTGGGCAACGGCTATGAGAAGCGCGCCAAGTATATTCCCGGCAACTGGTTTGACGCCATTGACGCCTTCTGGCGGGCTTCCATCATGAAGGAATATTTCGGCAAGCCCTTTGTCGATACCTATTGCACCTTGAAGGAAGTGGAAGCCGACCGTTTCTACGCCGAACCAACCCAGCGCGACTTCGAGTGGTATCTCAGGGCCGTCTGACGCGAACCGGGGCAGCTCAAGCGGAGCTGCCCTTGTCTTTCTTGGTCAATGACATCACCCGGTCGATATAGGCAAGCAGCAGGGCCGAGACCACAAAGGCCATGTGAACGATGGTCAGCCACATCACCTGGTTTTCCGTATAGGTCGCGATGTTCAGGAATATCTGCAGCAGATGGATGGAAGAGATCGCGACGATGGTCGAGGCAACCTTGATCTTCAGCGAGCCCGCGTCGATCTTGCCAAGGAACGAAACTTCCTTGTCGGCATTGTCAAAGCGGCTGACGAAGTTTTCGTAGCCGGAAATGATCACCATGACCACCAGGCTGGCCACCAGCGCGGCATCGATCAATCCAAGAATCTTCAGGATCGCATCCGTTTCATCGAGCACCATGACTTTGATGGTGAAATCAAACAGCTTGCGCGCAAACGAAACAGCATAGAGCGCCAGGGCGATGGACAGCCCCAGGTAAAACACGACCAGCAGCCAGCGCGACGACAGAATGATGTTCTCAACAAGATGTTCCAGTTTTTTCATTTATTGTTCCGTGAATTTCAGATTTCTATTTTTGCCGTCGACCCATGATTCTTCAAGACCTGGCAGGCAAGTCATTTCGGGTGCGCCACAGGGAGTAGACGACTCCGGAAGCCAGAATGCCAACCGTAACGACCAGTGAAAGGAGCGTATCAACCTTGATGCCCAAGGGCACCAGGAAGATCTTGCAGCCCACGAGGACAAGCACGATGGCCAGTGAGATTTGCAGGTATTTGAACCGGTTCATCGCCGCGGCAAGGGCGAAGTACAGCGAACGCAGGCCAAGAACAGCAAAGATGTTCGAGGTATAGACGATGAACGGGTCCTGGGTGATGGCAAAGACCGCCGGCACGGAATCCACCGCAAACACCAGGTCGATGATTTCCACCAGGATGAGCGCCACCAGCAGGGGCGTCATGAACCACTGCAGTTTTCCTGATTTCCCATCGGGCAGGCGGACCAGGAACCTGTCGCCACACAACTGCTTGGAAACGCGGAAATGTCTCCTGATCCATTTGAGAACGAAACTCTGTTCAATGTCCTGGGCATGGTCCTGCTTGGCAAACAGCTTGAGCCCCGTGAACACGAGAAACACCCCAAAAACATAGAGGATCCACGAGAAAGAGCTGACAAGGGCGGCCCCCACGCCGATCAGGATGGCGCGCAGCAGGATCACCCCGATGATGCCCCAGAACAGCACCCGGTGCTGGTAGAGGCGGGGAATCCCTAAGGAGCCGAAAATCATGGCCATGACGAAGATATTGTCCATCGCCAGAGACTGCTCGATCACATAGCCGGTAAAGAATTCCAGCCCGCTCTGCGCCCCTCTAGCCCACCACACCCAGCCGCCAAAGGCAAAGGCGATGGCCATGTAGCCGCCATAAAGAATGAAGCTCTCGCGCGCCGAGATTTCCTTGGCGTTGCGGTGCAAGACGCCAAGATCAAACACCAGCAGGGCCACAACCACGCCCACAAAGGCCAGCCAGAACGGCATGGGGGTTCCCAACAGGCTCATGCTCAGAAAATCGGTTAACAGGGCCACGCAATATCTCCGGATGACATGTCATTGAGACAGCTCCGACATCACAAGTATGGACCATACTTGCCAGAGGGGCCCGGCGCTGATTGTGTCGAAATGGTGTCGCCTCCCGGCAAATGCAAGCCTCCGCCGATTATTTTGTTTTGGAATCCGGAACACCGCGCTAAACCCTTCAAATGCGGAGTTTAAAGTCCATCCACATCATCAATTGCCACGCCGAGGGCGAGGTGGGAGATGTCATTGTCGGCGGCGTGGCGCCGCCGCCCGGCAACACCATCTGGGAACAATCGCGCTTCATTGCCCGGGACCAGACCCTGCGCAATTTCGTCCTGAATGAGCCCCGCGGCGGCGTCTTCCGCCATGTGAATTTGCTGGTGCCGCCGAAGCACCCCGAAGCCCACATGGGCTTCATCATCATGGAGCCGGAAGACACGCCCCCCATGTCGGGCTCGAATTGCATCTGTGTGGCAACGGTTTTGCTCGATACCGGCATCATCCCCATGGTCGAGCCCGTGACCCACCTGAAACTGGAAGCCCCCGCCGGCCTTGTGGAAATCACCGCCCAGTGCAGCAACGGCAAAGCCAACCGCATAACCCTCCGCAATGTGCCCGCCTTTGCCGAGCAGCTTCAGGTACCCCTTGAAGTGGAAGGCCACGGCACTGTCCTGGTCGATACGGCCTTTGGCGGCGACAGTTTTGTGCTGGCCGAGGCAAGGAATTTTGGCTTTGCCATGCGCCCCGACGAGGCCCGCGACATAGCCGTCATGGGCCGGAAGATTGCCGCCGCCGCCAACGCGCAATTGGGCTTTTCCCATCCCGCACTTCCCGACTGGAACCACTTTTCCTTCTGCTTCATGACCGGACCCCTGGAACGTCTTGACGGCGTGCTGTCCAGCCGCAATGCCTGCGTGGTCAAGCCCGGCAAGCTTGACCGTTCGCCCACCGGCACCGGCTGTTCCGCCCTGATGGCCGTGCTCCATGCCAAGGGCCTGATGAAGACCGGTGACAGCTTTATCGGCCGCTCCATCATTGAAAGCCGCTTCGAGGGCCGCATCGAGGCCGAGACCGTTGTCGGCAATCACCCGGCGATCATTCCCACCATCTCAGGCTCCGCCTGGATTTCGGGGCAGACCACGCTGCTGCTCGATCCCGGCGATCCCTGGCCGGCGGGCTACAAGATCGCCGACACATGGCCCAAAGAGCCATGACAAGCGGAATAAATTGTCATACAATAAATAAAATAGACGAGGGGTTGAAAAGATGAACATTGTCCAGGTTCTCGATTCCAGGGGCAAGCGCCGCGTTGGCCTTGTGAACGCCGAAACAATCGTCCTTCTGAAGAAGGTTTCGCGCACCACCGAGCTGGCCTCCCTGGCCCTCAAGGAAGGCATGAAGCTTTCCAAGGCGGCGGCCTCCCTGGCCACCGCAGCCACTGAAAATTACGCCGCGGCACTGAAGGAAAACCGCCTGCTGCCGCCGGTCGATCACGAGGATCCCGCCCACTGCATGATTGCCGGCACCGGCCTCACCCACCTGGGTTCCGCTTCGGCCCGCGACTCCATGCATGCCAAGCTTGAAGGCAAGCCCGACGACCTCACCGACTCCCTCAAGATGTTCAAGATGGGCCTTGAAGGCGGCAAGCCCGCAAAGGGCAAGGCGGGCGTCCAGCCCGAATGGTTCTACAAGGGCGATGGGTCCTGGCTGGCGGCCCCGGGAGGCGTACTGCCGAAGCCATCCTTCGCGCTTGATGGCGGTGAAGAACCGGAGCTTGCCGGCCTCTACATGATCGACCCCAGGGGCAATCCGGTGCGCCTGGGTTTTGCCCTTGGCAACGAGTATTCCGACCATCTGATCGAGCGGCAGAATTACCTCTTTCTCGCCCATTCGAAATTGCGCCATTGCGCCATCGGCCCGGAAATGATTGCGGGCGCGGCACCAAATAATATTTCCGGCATGAGCCGCATAAGGCGCAAGGGCAAGACCATTTGGGAAAAGCCCTTTCTCACCGGCGAAGCCAACATGTCCCACACCCTGGCCAATCTGGAATACCACCACTTCAAATACGCCGGTTTCCGGCGGCCGGGCGATGTACATATCCATTTCTTCGGCACCGCCACCTTGAGCATTGCCGACGGCATTGTCACCGAAGACGGCGACGAGTTTGAAATCTCCTCGCCCGCCTTTGGCGCGCCCTTGCGCAACCGGCTGAAATTCATGAAACCGGATTACAAGCCGGGCGGAGTGAAAGCCCTTTGAAGCCTGGTTTCATTGCCCTTGATTGGGGCACCTCTTCCTTCCGTGCCTATCTGCTGGACCAGACCGGCACGGCGCTGGACACTGTAACCGCCCCCCAGGGCATTCTCGCGGTCAAGGAAAAGGCCTTTGACGAGACCCTGGAGGCCCACATTGGGCATTGGGACAAGGCGCTGCCGGTCCTGGCCTCCGGCATGATCACCAGCCGCCAGGGCTGGGTGGAACTGCCCTATGTCGCCTGTCCCGCGAGCCTGGAAGCCATCGCTGCCGCACTTCATCCCCACACCTCAAGGCAGGGCCGCAAACTGTTTTTCGTTCCCGGCATCAGCACCCGTGGGGCCGATGGCGCGCCCGATGTGATCCGTGGCGAGGAAACCCAGGTGCTGGGCGCCAGTGTGGGCGGCAGCGAACATTTTGTGACGCCCGGCACCCACAGCAAATGGATCGCCGTTGAAGGTGGCAAGATCACCGGTTTCTCCTCCTACATGACCGGCGAGGTTTTTGCCCTTCTCAAAAGTCATTCCATTCTTGGCAAGTTGATGACCGGGGAAAACGCAAACCAGCCCGCCTTCGAACGGGGCGTGCGCACGAGCCTGAAGGATCCGGCCGGATTTCTGCACAACATATTCTCGACCCGCACCCTGGCGCTTTTCAGCGAGATGGCGGCGGACCATCTGAGCTCCTATCTCTCCGGCCTGGTGATCGGCACGGAAATCGCCCATGCCATTGCGAAAAATCCGCTGTCCGCCCAGTATGGAATTCTGGCAACTCCTGCCCTGGGAGAACATTACATGACGGCCATGAAAATTGCCGGATTGCAGGTAAGCTACGGCGCGCCTGACATTGTCATCAAGGGTTTGCGGCGCATCGCCATGGCCGCCGGAGTCCTCTCATGACCTTTGCCGATGCCGTTTCGGAATGTGGCCTCATCGCGATCCTGCGCGGCATTACCACAGCCGAGGTCGAGGCCGTGGGCCAGGCCCTGTTCGAAGCGGGCATTCGCGTGGCCGAAATTCCGCTGAACTCGCCGGACCCATTCGCCTCGATCCAAAAGATGGGCGCGGCGTTCAAAGGCAAACTCGTTGTGGGGGCAGGAACCGTGCTCAGTGTCCAGGATGTGAATTTGCTGAAGGCCCATGACGGCCGGATCAGCGTCTCGCCCGACTGCAATGAGGCGGTGATTGCGCGCGCCAGGGAGCTGGGAATGGAACCCGTGCCCGGCGTCTTCACCCCCACCGAGGCCTTTGCCGCCATCCGCGCCGGGGCCACCCATCTCAAGCTGTTTCCGGCGGAGGCCGCAAGCCCCGCAACCGTAAAGGCCTGGCGCGCCGTCTTGCCCCGGCACATAAACGTCTATGCTGTCGGCGGCATCACCCCCGGCAACATGCAAGCTTGGAAGGATGCGGGTGTTGCCGGCTTTGGCATCGGCTCAAACATCTACAGGCAGGGCTGCACCGCCGCCGAGGTGGCAAGCTCGGCAAAAGAATTTGTAAACGCTTGGAGGGCACTGAAAACATGAAAGTCGCATTGGTAACAGGTGCCGGATCAGGCATCGGGCGGGCTTGCGCCATCGCCTTGGCAAAGGCGGACTATGCCGTGGTGCTCGCCGGACGCCGCCTTGACGCCTTGGAATCGGTCGCCAAGGAAATCGGCAAGAATGTCCTTGCGGTTGCAACGGACGTCGCCGATCCCAAGTCGGTGGCAAACCTGTTTGCCAGGACGATGGAGAAATTCGGCCGGCTGGACGTTCTTTTCAACAATGCCGGCACCGGCGCGCCCGGCACCATCAATCTCGAAGACCTCACCTTCGAACAATGGCAGGGCGTGGTGGCCACCAATCTCACCGGGCCCTTCCTCTGCACCCAGGAAGCCTTCCGCATCATGAAGGCCCAGAGCCCCATGGGCGGGCGCATCATCAACAACGGCTCGATCTCGGCCCATGTGCCGCGGCCAAACTCGGCGCCCTATACCTCCACCAAGCACGCAGTCACCGGCCTGACCCGCTCCACCTCGCTTGACGGCCGCAAATACAACATCGCCTGCGGCCAGATCGACATCGGCAATGCGGCAAGCGGCATGGCCGCGAACATGAATGCCGGCATGCCCCAGGCCAACGGAACCACAGCACCGGAGCCGACCATGGATGTGGCTGACGTGGCCCGCGCGGTTGTCTTCATGGCCTCCCTGCCCCTGGATTCAAATGTGCAGTTCATGACGGTGATGGCCACCAGGATGCCCTTCATCGGCAGGGGATGAGCGATATTGCCGGGTATCCCCGACTCACCTAACAGCAGGCCAATGACGAATTTCCGCACCCCGCGCGCTGCCCTCATGCTGGTCTTTGCCGGATTCGGCGCGGCCTTTGGCTGCTGGGTAGGGTCCATTCCCCAGGTCATGGCGGCAACCGGAACTGACAGTTTCCATCTCGGCATCGGCTTTGCCCTGTCGTCCCTGGCGGGTGTTTCAGCCATGGCGCTTGCCGGCATGATCGGCCGCAGATACTCCAACCGCATCGTCATGCTCGGCATCATCCCGTTGCTGGCCCTGAACACCACGCTGCTGCTTGTCGCCACCCAGCCCTGGCAGCTATTTGCCAACCTGATCGCCTTTGGCGCGCTTCTCGGCTTTCTCGACATGGCCATGAATGCCGAGGCCAGCGCCATCGAGCATGACCTGCGGCGGCCGGTCTTCACCACCTTTCATGGCGGCCTGTCGCTCACCGTTGCCGTGCTTGCCATTGCCTCAAGCTTTGTCTCGACGATGCTGAATACCTTTGCCACAAGTTGCCTGGGAGTGCTGGTCCTGGCCCTTGCATGGCTCATGGTCTATCGCAATGTTCCCGCCCGCGTGATCACCTCCGGCAAGGCTGGTGGCCTGTCGAACCTGGCCTCCAAGCTGCCGCTCGCAATCATGGGAATGGCTGTGGGGCTTTCCATCACTGCCGAGACCTCGGTCATGTTCTGGTCGGCAAAACTGCTGAATGACCAGGCCCCCCAACTTGCCGCAATCGCCGGATTGGGGGCGGCCTTCTATGGTGTCTGCAATGCCGTCATGCGGCTTGGCGGCGACCGCCTGCGCTTAAGGTTCAACGAGATTCCGCTCATGCTGGCCTCGCTCGCCCTGGCGATGGCGGGTTTTATCACCCTTGGCTTGGCGCCCTCATTTGCCGTGAATGTTATTGCCTTCGCCGCCGTCGGCTTTGGCCTGGCAATCCTGTGTCCCTGCCTGTTCAACATGGCGGCAAGCCAGGTTCCGGCCAATCGCGCCGCGGGATTGGGGTTTGTAGCCCTCATTGCGGGCCCCCCGCGCATCCTGGCGCCCTGGGCCTTCGGCTGGATCGCCACCAGCCAATCCACCAGTTTTGCCTTCGGGCTGTGCGCCATAGTCCTGGTGGTGGCCTTCGGCCTGATCGTCGGCCTGCAAAGCCTGAACTACCGCACGCGCGCCGGGACGGCTTGATATTGGACAATGAGATGAAGGCGCCGCGCGTGCTATTGAAGCGCCGGGGGCACCCCTGTAAACGGGTCCGGCAGGCCAAGGACGGCAAGGAGCATATGAGATGAAAGCAAAAGTAACCTGGCTGGATGGCCGCGCCTTTGTCGGCGAAAGCGGCTCCGGCCATGCCGTGGTCATGGACGGCGCGCCCGGATCAGGCGGCCGCAATATCGGTTTCAGGCCCATGGAAATGCTGCTCCTGGGGCTTGGCGGCTGCACCGCCTTTGACGTGGTCATGATCCTGGAGAAATCCCGCGAGAAAATTACCTCCTGCGAAGTGGAGCTTGAGGGCGAGCGCGCCGCCGAGGATCCCAAGGTCTTCACCCACGTCAAGATGATCTACCGCCTGAAGGGCAAGAACCTCAAACCCGCCGCGGTTGAGCGGGCCATCAACCTTTCCGCTGAAAAATACTGTTCCGCCTCGATCATGTTCGGCAAGACCGCCAAGCTCGAGCATGAGTGGACGGTGGAGGAAGATTAGATATCCAGCGATCTCACCATCGGGAATTGTGAACTCCGCAGGTGGCAACCAGGGCAGCATCTCCGGCTTGATCGCGACTGCATGAGCAACTGCCGCACCGGCCGGTTGCCCCAATAGCGGGTCATTTTCTCCCGCCGGATGCCGGGGATTGCTTGCAATAAGCGCCAAGGGGTGCATTCTTGTCCGACAATTGCGCTCTGTCTGGGAACCTAGAAACAACACATGCTGACGCCTGACGAACTTGCCGCCATACCGGTCATTTCGATCCTGCCGGCTCCTGCCCTTGCCGAGTTTGCGCGGACGGCAGCGGATATCCGCCTCAATCCCGGTGAATATGTCGTGCATGAGGGCGAGGAACCGGCATTGTATGTGGTGCTCTCAGGCGCATTTGAGTGTCTCAAGCTGATCGACGGCATCGAGCAAAAGATCGGCATGCGTACGGCCGGGAAGATTTTTGGCGAAGTCACCTTAACCTTTGGAACGCAGTTCCAGGCGAGTTTCCGGGCCGCGGAGCCGACACGCGCGCTCCGTCTGGATGCCAAGCACTATTATGCCATCGCCGCGACGTCGCAGGAATTCGCCAGGGCCGTCGGCGATCTGGCGCGCGAGCGGATCGGCGGACTGCAGGGTATTGCGACCGAACCACGCAAGGTGCGGGTCTTGCTGGTGGGCAACCGCTGGGATGCCGCCTGCCTCGAATTGCGCCGGTTTCTCAGCCGCAACCAGATCACCTTCGATTGGCTGTTGCCCGGCGACCCCGAGCTGCCGGAGCGCTGGCAGGCGCCGCTGCCGGTGGAGGGCCAGTGTCCGGCAATTCGCCTCGCCGAGGGCACAATTCTCTCCAGGCCCCGGTTTAACGAGCTTGCCCAGCTTCTCGGCCTGCAGACGGCGCCGCGCCTGAAGGAATATGATACGGTCATCGTCGGTGGCGGGCCCGCGGGCCTGGCCGCCGCCGTGTATGGCGCCTCGGAAGGATTGCGCACCCTGGTGATTGAACGGGAGGCCCCCGGCGGCCAGGCTGAAACCTCATCGCGAATTGAGAATTATCTCGGCTTCCCCAATGGAATTTCGGGCGGCGAGCTTGCCAGCCGCGCCCTCAGGCAGGCCCAGCGCCTGGGTGCGGAAATCCTCGTGTCACGCGAGGTCGTGGGCATCGACCCCGGCACCCGGACGATCCTGCTCGACAACGATGAGGCGGTGAAGTCTCATACCGCCATCATCACAACCGGGGTGAGCTGGCGGCGCCTGGCCATCGAGGGCTTTGACCGGCTGGTCGGCAAGGGCATCTTCTACGGCGCGGCGCGCAGCGAAGCGGCCATGACCCAGGGACTTGATATACATCTTATCGGTGCCGGGAACTCGGCGGGCCAGGCCGCCATGTTCTTTTCCAATCATGCCAGGACCGTTACTCTGATCGTGCGGGGCAGCTCCTTGGAAAATGGCATGTCCCAGTACCTGGTCAATCAGATCCGGAGCAAATCAAATATTCGTACGGCGCTCCGTTCCGAGGTCAAGGCGATCCATGGCGATGGCAATCTGGAGGCCATCGACATCCTCGACCGCGACAGCAACACGGTTCGGCGCGAAGTGTGCGGCGGCTTGTTTGTCTTCATTGGCGCGGATGCGGAAACCGCCTGGCTTCCCCCGGAAATTGCCCGCGACGCCCGCGGCTACATCCTCACCGGAACCGATCTGCTGAAGGCCGCGCGCTGGTCTGAAAAACGCGACCCCTATCTCGTCGAAACCAGCGTACCCGGCATATTCGCCTGCGGCGATGTGCGCTCCAGCCCGGTGAAGCGCGTGGCCTCGGCGGTCGGCGAAGGCAGCATAGCAATTGCCTTCGTGCACCAGTATCTTGAAAGCATTGCCGGACAAGCCAGCGGTTCATGAGCTCAGTGACCCTCCTTGACGACGCCACGCGGCCCAAAGCGCCCAGGATCAAGGGGATTACGCCAGAACAGCGGCAGCTCGGCAAACGGCTGGCGCTGTTTCACCGCCATCATCTCCAGCAGCTGCACGCGGTGATCCATGTCATGCAGCGTGTTGAAGCGGGAGAGGATTCCCTTGCGCGGCTCGGAAGCGAGATCTCCGGCATGCAGATGGCGTCCAACTACCGGCACTTCGGCAATCTCTGCGGCCAGGAATGCCAGGTCCTGACCTTTCATCACACGGTCGAGGACCAGCACATATTCCCGCTGCTTCACGGAAGCGGCAGCGTTGGTTTGAAGAAGGTCATTGACCGGCTGCGCGAGGAGCATCTGGTGATTCACCAGGCCCTCAATGAGCTGGAAGCCAGCGCTGTTGCCGCCATCCGGAAGCCAGGCGCCGAAACCTTCGCCCCGCTGAAGGCGATGCTTCTGCGGCTGGAAAAACTCGTAAAGTCACACTTCGGCTATGAAGAGACGGAGCTTGAGGAGGCCCTCGGCCATTTCGGAGTCGAAATCTGAGAATGTCTTGGTTCGCCTGGGCGCGCAGACGGACATGCAGACGTTTCACGAAGCAGACTTCGCACGCACCTCAACATGACGCTTAAAATCTGCGCGGGACTCATCGAGAGAGAGCGACGGACGGGGACCATCAATAGACCTTTGAATCCGCGCACGAATTATTGCGAGTTGTTCCTCAGTCAAATTATCAAAGGCCTTCGCCATGAACCCTCCCGAGATCAAATAACCTATTTCACTTCCACCGCAATTTTAACATTCAACGCCCGCATGACGGCGGCAATGGTTTCAAACCTTGGCTTTGAGCCGGGGGCAAGCGCCTTATACAGACTCTCCCTGCCAACGCCCGCGTCCTTGGCCACTTGGGCCATGCCCCTAGCTTTCGCCACATCGGAAAGCGCCTTGAGCAAAACATCAGAATTTTTGTCTTGCGCGGCAACGGAAAGATATTCGGCAATGACCTCTTCATTGTCGAGATAATCGGCAACGTCAAAGGCTGTATAGGTCACCTTTGCTTTTGGTTTCTTTTTCATCGCTTTTTCTCCTTCAAGTCACGGGCCAGCCGTTTCGCTTTTGCAATGTCCCGGCGTTGGGATTTCTTGTCGCCACCACATAGCAACACATAAACCGAAGCACCTTCGCGCACGAAATAGACACGATATCCCAGCCCATAGTGAATACGCATTTCAGATACACCTTCACCTACAACTTCACAGTTGCCAAAGTTGCCCAGCGCCGCATTTGCCAGTCGGTTTAAGATAAGGGCCTTGCCCCTGTGATCGCGCAAACCTCCCAGCCAATCGGCAAAGACCGAAGATTGTACAAGCGTTAGCATGGGGCAATGTATCCAAACGAATACATATTGTCAATGGAAAGGCGCGTAGATGCTTAAACAATAGAAATTTAAAGACCGCGCCTACTCCGTGAGTCTTCGTTGGCAAGCATTTTCATGTTACAGGTGTTACTAAACGAATTCGTTAAACTCGAAGTTAAATCAGGAAAATACGAGGTGGTTCTTGGCGGACGGATCTTTGTTTAGCACCTGGAGCATGCTGGGTTTCGGAGCCGCGATTGTTGCAGGGCTAGTTGCAAAAAATTTTCAATCCAAACTACTCATAAGGGAATCCGATATTGCTGGACTTCGGGAGCAACTCAGAAAAGCCAGCGACTTAATAGGTATAGCCAAAGATGATCTCACCAACGCAAATCGTGCCATCAGAAAATGTGAATTTGAGGCAACTGGCTTACATTCGCTAGTCGAAGAGAAAGCAAAGCTCTTTCCTTGGTTGCTGGCAGCTCGAATTGAAATGCTCGACGCGTTTGCAATGAGGACTGCAAGACACCTAGAAACCAAGAAGCACCCTGCAACAAAAGGTGCTGAGGAAGTTCGGTTCTATCGGTTAAAGGCGCGACAAGCTGAAGAACTACTTCACCGCATTAGATACAGGCAAGAGTATTGCGAATATTTGTTCCCTTGGATTTCGGACCTTTTTGACGAAGATATTGCTTCACTTCTTGAGGCAACAAAACTGGAAGGAAGTCAAAATCCAGAAACTGAAGAGGGTCATGATGATCCAGTTCGAAAATTCATGGCCAAAGCGGAGTTCGAGGCGCTGAGTCCTGCTGAAAGAAATCAGAAAGCACTTGAAAGATATATCGCCAATCGCAAATCAAGTTGGCAGATTGGTCGCGAGTTCGAGAGATACACAGGTTATCTATTGGAAAAGAAGGGTTTTGCAGTCGATTATCACGGTGCAATCGAAGGTTTTGACGACCTCGGGCGTGACTTGATTGCACATAAGGGAGAACAGACCCTAATTGTGCAGTGCAAATACTGGGCGCAGAATAGAACCATTCACGAAAAGCATATCTACCAACTGTATGGAACATTTTGTGATTACGTAATCTCTCATAATTTGCGTCCAGATTCTGATCAAAATGAATTATTTTCAGAACGTGATGCTTTGAAAAATGTTACCCCTGTATTTATCACGACGGCTCAACTTTCGGAGCGCGCAAGAAGAATCGCTTCATTGCTAAGGATTCAAGTTCAAGAATCTTTTCCGACCGAATTGAATTACCCCCGTGTGAAATGCAATGTTTCTCAGCGCGACGGTAAGAAAATTTATCATCTGCCATTCGATCAACAGTATGATCGAGTCAGGATCGAACCGGAACGCGGCGAGTTTTATGCCGCTGACTGCATTGAAGCTGAGAAGAAGAGCTGTACAAGAACAGTAATCACCTGACAGTTGCCGCTCATTGAAGGGGCTCAGGCGG
>CAZRZB010000044.1:0-20087 GCA_964604435.1 uncultured Aestuariivirga sp.
GCGCTTGGCCTCCGTCGGGTGCGCGGTGATGGTGGGCTGCACGTCAATGGTATCCAGGGCCTTCTGCACCGTTTCAGGAGCCACGCCAAAGGCTGCGACCTGGGCAAAAGCATGCGACAGGGAGCCTGTGACGGCATCGGGCCCGCCCTGCTTTTCCAACTGGCGGCGGTTGCGGATGGCGGCGTTTTCCTCGGCAATGTTGAGAAGCTGCAGCCAGATGCCGATGGCCTGCAGGGCATGCTCAATGAGATGAGGGGGGATGCCCGTGGCTTCCTCCGGCTCGTCAATCATGCTGAGAACGGAGGGTTCGCGCAGGCGGATGACCTGGCGGAGGAGATCGCGCAGCATGACGGTAATCTCGTCAATATAGGCACCATCTTCCGTGCCCTTTTGCAGCGTCTTGTTCATCCGGCCTGTTCCCTTTTGAGTGGCGCACCTCACGCCGCACAACAATTTGTGCGACGCAACATTAATTCTGTCAATGCGATAATGAGGGTTCCCCCCTTGGCTTTCTGCCGCTAGAACGCCGTTCCATGTTACAAATCAACAATCTCACCTTTCGCATTGGCGGAAGGCTCCTGCTTGAGGGGGCCTCGGCCTCGCTTCCCGACGGCCACAAGGTTGGCCTCGTCGGGCGCAACGGCACGGGAAAATCCACGCTTCTGAAGCTCATTCTGGGCGACCTGATCCCGGAATCGGGGTCGGCCAGCGTACCCAAGAACGCCCGCATCGGCACGGTGGCGCAGGAAGCCCCCGGCGGGCCCGAAAGCCTGCTCGACACGGTCATGGCGGGCGACAAGGAGCGGGAAGCCCTTCTGGCGGAGGCCGAAACGGCAAGCGATCCGCACCGCATTGCGGAAATCCAGATCCGCTTGGCCGATATCGAGGCCCATTCGGCCCCGGCCAGGGCGGCCATCATCCTGGCGGGCCTCGGCTTCAGCGAAGCGGCGCAGAACGGCCCCTGCTCTGCCCTCTCGGGCGGCTGGCGCATGCGGGTTGCCCTCGCCGCGGCGCTGTTTGGCGCGCCTGACGTTCTGTTGCTCGACGAGCCCACCAACTATCTCGACCTGGAAGGCACGATCTGGCTCAAGAGCTATATCAGGGACTACCCCCACACCATTCTGCTGGTGAGCCACGACCGCGACCTTTTGAACGAGGCGGTTGATTCCATCCTGCACCTGGACCAGGGCAAGCTCACCATGTACGTGGGCAACTACGACAATTTCGAGCGCCAGCGCCGCGAGAAACAGGCACTCACCCTGAAGATGAAGAAGAAGCAGGAAGAGCAGCGCGACCACATGCAGGCCTTTGTCGACCGCTTCCGCTACAAGGCCTCCAAGGCCAGGCAGGCGCAGAGCCGCCTGAAGGCCTTGTCCAAACTGCAACCGATTGCCGACATGGTCGAGAACCGCGTCGCGCCCTTTCTGTTTCCCAACCCGGAGCGGGCCCTGGCCCCGCCGCTGGTGCGCTGGGAGAAGGCTTCCGTCGGGTACGGCGGCGGCCCGCCGGTGCTCAAGAACATCACCCTGCGGCTTGACCCGGATGACCGGATTGCGTTGCTGGGCTCCAACGGCAACGGCAAATCGACTTTCGCCAAGCTGCTCTGCGGCAAGCTGCAGGTCTCGGCCGGCGAAATGCGCCACCCGCCGCGCATCACCATGGGCTATTTCGCACAGCACCAGTTGGACGAGCTGTCGGAAGACCTCAGCCCTTACGAATACATTGCCTCGCTGATGCCCGATGCCACGGTGGCCCAGCGCCGCGCCAAGCTGGGTGCGGTGGGTTTTGGCGCGGCCCTTGCCGATTCGAAGTGCTCAACCCTCTCGGGCGGCGAAAAGGCCCGATTGTTGTTCATGCTGGCCACTTTCCACGGGCCGCACATTCTCATTCTCGACGAACCCACCAACCATCTCGATGTGGACAGCCGCGAAGCGCTGATCATGGCGATCAATGACTATGAGGGCGCCGTCATCCTCATCAGCCATGACCGGCACATCATCGAAACCTGCGCCGACACCCTGTGGCTGGTGCGCGACGGCACGGTGAAACCCTTCGAGGGCGACATGGATGAATATACCGACATCGTTTTGGGCCGCGTTTCGACGGCCAAGAGGCCCGAGCGCCAGGCGGCTACGGCGCCGGTGGCCAAGGCCCCGAAGACGCTCATGACGCCGGTGATCAAGAAGAAGATCCAGGAGCTTGACGCCAAGATGCTGAAGATCAAGGACAAGATCATCGTGCTTGAGCAGGCCCTTGCCGACCATACGATCTATGTGCAGGAACCCAAGAAGGCGGCGGATTTTGCGCGACTAAAAAGCAAATTCGAGTCAGAACTGGAGCGTGAGGAAACCTATTGGCTTGAACTGCATGAAAGCACCCTGAATGCTTGATCTCACCCGCAGCTGGTTCGGCTATCTCTCGCTGGCGATATTTGTGATCGCCTACCTCCTGGTGATTTTCGAAGAAACCACCAAGATGCGGAAGTCAAAGCCGGTGCTGATGGCGGCAGGCCTGATATGGGCCCTGATCGGCATGGCCTATACGGCGGCGGGTATGGGCGAAAAGGCGGAGGAAGCGGCCCAACATGTCATCATGGAGTATGGCGAGCTGTTCCTGTTCCTGCTGGTGGCGATCACCTATGTGAACACCTTGCAGGAACGGCGGGTGTTCGAGGTGCTGCGGGTGAAACTCACCGGCCGCAATCTATCCTACCGCAGCCTGTTCTGGCTCACCGGCGTGCTGGCTTTCTTTCTTTCAGGGGTTCTGGACAATCTCACCACGGCGCTGGTCATGGGCGCGGTTGTCATGGCCATCGGGGCCAGGTCGCCGCGCTTCGTCACCGTTTCCTGCATCAGCATCGTGGTGGCGGCCAATGCCGGGGGCGCCTTCTCGCCCTTCGGCGACATCACCACCCTGATGGTCTGGCAGAAGGATAAACTCACTTTCTTTGAATTTTTCGACCTGTTCGTGCCGTCGTTGATCAATTGGCTGGTGCCTGCCCTTGCCATGCAGTTCGGCATCCCCAAGACAACGCCGGAGCCCGCCGCCGAAAACATTCACGCCAAGCCCGGCGCCAATGGCGTGATTGTCCTCTTCGCCCTCACTATTGCCACGGCCGTTGCCTTCCGCAACTTCCTGCACCTGCCGCCCGCCATGGGCATGATGCTGGGCCTGGGCTACCTGCAGGCCTGGTCCTATTTCCTGCAGCGCAAGGGCGCGCGGCTTGGCGATGATGACATGGTGCTGGACTCGTTCAAGCAGATCGAGCGGGTGGAATGGGACACGCTGCTGTTTTTCTTCGGCATCATCTTCGCCGTGGGCGGGCTAGGCGTACTGGGCTATCTCGCCATGGCCAGCCAATATCTTTATGTGGACCTTGGCGCCACGACGGCAAACATCGCCATCGGCGTGCTCTCGGCCATCGTTGACAATATCCCGCTGATGTTTGCCGTGCTCACCATGGACCCGGCCATGAGCGACGGCCAATGGCTGCTCGTCACCCTCACGACCGGCGTGGGCGGCAGCCTGCTGTCCATCGGCTCGGCGGCGGGCGTCGCCCTCATGGGGCAGGCCCACGGCCATTACACGTTTTTCAGCCACTTGAAGTGGAGCTGGGCCATCGGCCTCGGCTACGCCGCAAGCATCGCTGCGCACATGATCATCAATTCGGCCCTGTTCTGAGATGAATGACCAATCCGCCCTGCTGCGCTTCATCCACCATGAGGCAACAGCCGGACTTTTTCTCGTGTTGGCAGCGGCGGCGGCACTCGTTGTCACTAATATCGGTTATGCGGAAACCTACCACCACTTCCTTGATCTGCCGGTGTCGGTCCGCATCGGCGGCATCGGCCTCGACAAGCACCTCATTCACTGGATCAATGATGGCCTGATGGCCATTTTCTTCTTTCTGGTCGGCCTTGAAATCAAGCGCGAGGTATTGGACGGCAACCTGTCCTCGCGCGACCAGATCATCCTGCCCGCCATCGCAGCCATCGGCGGCATGGCGGCCCCTGCCCTGATCTATGCTTTCTTCAACTGGGGCCAAAGCGAAACCATTGGCGGCTGGGCCATTCCGGCGGCCACCGACATTGCCTTCGCGCTTGGCGCGCTGGCGCTCGCCGGTTCGCGCGTTCCGGTGTCCCTCAAGGTATTCCTGCTCACGCTGGCAACCCTGGATGACCTTGGCGCCATCATCATAATCGCCATGTTCTACACCTCCGGCCTTTCGCTCACGGGCCTCGCCCTTGCTGGCGTGGCCCTGATTGGCCTGCTAGCTCTCAACCGCATGCGGGTGGACCGGACAGCGCTCTACGTTTTTCTCGGCCTTGCCATGTGGGTTTTCGTCCTGCAGTCGGGCGTCCATGCCACGCTGGCGGGCGTTGCCGTGGCGCTCACCATTCCGTTGACACGCGGCGATGGTTCCGACTTCATTCAGACCCTGGAAGAAAACCTGCACCCTTACGTGAAGTTCCTCATCCTGCCGCTGTTTGCCTTCGCCAATGCGGGCATTCCGCTGGAAGGATTTTCACTGGCAACACTTTCATCGCCCGTGCCCATTGGAATTACCGCGGGCCTGGTTCTCGGCAAGCCACTCGGCATCCTGCTGGCGGTTGTGTGTTGCGTGTCCCTCGGATTGGCGAAGCTGCCGGAGCGGGCCACCTGGCTCCACATGGCGGGAGTCGGCTGCCTCGCAGGGATTGGTTTCACCATGAGCCTGTTCATCGGCACCCTGGCCTTCAACACGCCCGAACAGATCGACGCGGTGCGCGTGGGGGTGATCGCGGGATCAATAGTTTCGGCAGTGCTGGGTCTGGTGATACTGTCGGTGCGATCAATCAAAACGCCAGCGTGAACACCGTTAGGTTTCAGTCTTTGACTTGTTCTGCCAGCGGAAATTTTCGTCCTGCTGCCAATAGGAAATGTCGTGGCCTTCGGCTTTCAGACGTTTCCACTCACGGCGCGCGGCTGCAACGGCATCGGCATCGCTTCCGTCGAACAGGATGACGGCGCGGTCCAGCCCGGAGACGTCGCCGATGCCGGCACCTTCAATGAAGAAGCGAACTTTCGCGGCATTGGGAGTGTCGGTCTCGGTGGTCAGCCAGATCGGCTGGCGGTGGGCCATGCCGTCGGCCTTCGTGCCATGGGCCAAAAAGACATCCGCCTCGTTTTTCCACAGGAGGTCCGAGACCGTTTCAAGGCGTTCTTCGCTGCCGACCTGCACCACGCAGCGCCAGCCGCGTTCCAGGGCGGTGGAGAGCTGGCGGGGCAAGACCTGTTCCCAGGGCTTGTGCTCAAGGTGATAGAACATGATTTCGGCCATGGCCCGTTTCAGCCCATGCGGGGTTCGATGGCAAGATTGAAAATTTTACGCTAGCATCGCGTTACGATTCTGTGGGGGGATTGGCGATGAGAGCATTTTGGGCACTGGCCGGGGCTGGCCTGTTCCTGGCGGCGGCACCGGTGAACGCCGCAAGCCTGTGCAATTGCTGTGTGGCAAGCATGACCCAGGATTGCAGCGCGGCATGCACATCCGCCGAACCCGTAGCGGGCCAGTGTGCCATCATGGTTGACTATGGTGGCCAGCCGACAATCGCCCCGGGGGAAAATCCGCTCTATGGAATTTCCCTTCTCGGCCTTTCACTCGAAGATGCCACGAAGCCGCAATTGGAGGCATTCCGCAAGCTGCTGGAAAATTCCCGACGCGGGCTTGAGAAGGATCGCAAGGCTTCCTTGCAGGATTTCCGCAAGCACAAGATCGACGCGGCCACGGCGCAAGCCAACGACAAGCGCTACGAGGACGCCATCATCAATTACTATCTGGGCTTGCGGGCCTACCGGGACCGCTTGGCGGCGGCCCCGTAAGTTCAGGCCTTAGGCCGCTTTGAGCAATGCCGGAATGCTGTCGATGGCAGCCATTTCGGCTTTCGCTGCCGCATCGGGGCCAAAGGCCACGCCTTCAACCGGCACGAACGTTACGTCGGTGATTCCAATGAAGCCCAGGAGCTGGCGGATGTATGGTTCCTGAAAGTCCATCGCCTTCATAGGGCCCTGCGAATAGACCCCGCCACGCGCAACAACAACAAATGCCTTCTTGCCCTTCAACAGGCCTTCCGGACCCTTTTCGGAATACTTGAAGGTGACGCCGGCTCGCAGCACATAGTCGAACCATGCCTTCAACGTGGTCGCCACACTGAAATTTATCATTGGTGAGGCAATGACAACGACATCCGAGATGCTGAGTTCGCCGATAAGCGTGTCGGAAAGCGCCACGGCATCATTCTGAGCGTTGCTACGCTTGTCTGCTGCAAGAGTTCTGCCGATGATGAAAGAATCATTGATATGCGGTAAAGCGCCGGCAGTGAGGTCACGCGAAACGATGGCCGCATCCGGTGAATGGGCCTTGAGTTGGGTGATGATTTCGGCGGCTACTCTGCCAGAAAGGGAGGCGTCGCCGCGTGGGCTGGAATTCAGCAATAGAATATTTGTCATCGTTATCTCCTTGTTTTCACTCAAATTAAAACCAGACCGTCACTATAGTTGCAATAAGTGATCTGGTATATTAATGTAACTGACACTAGATATGAAACTACAATCTGTAACACAAGAGAGCACATTTATGAAACCAGGTTCCCCAGATGAAAGCGGCAACTGCCGGGCGGTGGCGGACGTGCTGGCCCGCATCGGTGACAAGTGGACGGTTTACATCGTGGGCCTGCTGTCAAACGGCCCCATGCGCTTCAACGAAATCCGCCGCTCGGTGACCGCCATCTCGCAGCGCATGCTGTCGCTCACCCTGCGTGGGCTGGAGCGTGACGGGTTGGTGACACGCACCGTATTTCCCACCATTCCGCCGCGCGTCGACTATGAACTGACGGAAGTCGGAAGGACCTTGATCGGCCCGCTGAAACAGGTTGGCTCATGGGCCATCGCCAACCGCGATTATGTCGAGAGCGCCCGCGCCAAGTTCGACCTGGCCAACGCGGGCAGCAAGACGGCGGAAGCACTGGGGCGGCGGCGCACTAACGCGCTGCCCAGGACCCCCAGCTTCATCGCAAGCAGCACCCCGCCTTTGGCGGAGTGAGATAAGTTAAATTCTACCTTCTCATCATGACCGCGCTTGATGTTTAGCCCGGAGACATGATGAGAATGTGGAGTCCGAAGAATTGATTGCCAGAACAACTGCCGTAGTGACAATTTCCAATTATTTCTCGTAATGCTCGGCCACCAGCCGGTTGAGCAGGCGCACGCCCCAGCCTGAGGCCCAGCTCTGGTTGAGCGGTGTCTTGATCGAATCCATTGCGGTTCCGGCCACGTCCAGATGGGCCCAAGGAACCTTGTTGACGAAGCGCTGGAGGAATTGTGCGGCAGTGATGGAGCCGGCATTGCGGCCGCCGATGTTTTTCATGTCCGCCACGTCGTGGTCGATCAGCTTGTCGTATTCGGCGGTGAGCGGCAGGCGCCAGACTTTCTCGCCGGTTGCATTGCCCGCCTCGGAAAGACGCGCCGACAGCTCATCGTTGTTTGAGAACAGCCCGGCATGTTCCTTGCCGAGGGCCACGAGGATTGCCCCGGTCAAGGTTGCCAGGTTCACCATGAACTTCGGCTTGAAGCGGTCCTGAACATACCAGAGCACATCGGCGAGAACGAGCCGGCCTTCGGCGTCGGTATTGAGCACGGCGATGGTTTGGCCGGACATGGATTTCACCACGTCGCCGGGGCGCTGGGCCTTTCCGTCAATGGCGTTTTCCACCACGCCGATGGCGCCGATGGCATTGACTTTGGCCTTGCGCCTGGCAAGCGCCAGCATCAGCCCGGTGACGCAGGCGGCACCGCCCATGTCGCCCTTCATGTCTTCCATGCCCGCCGCCGGCTTGATGGAGACGCCGCCCGTATCGAAAGTCACCCCCTTGCCGATAAAGGCCACGGGCTTATCGCCCTTCTTGCCGCCATTCCACTTCATGATCACCAGGCGGGCCTCGTGGGGCGAACCTTGGGCAACCCCGAGCAAGGCATTCATGCCGAGTTTCTTCATTTGGGCGGGGTTGAGGATTTCAATATTTACCCCGCTCTTGGACAACGCCTTGGCCCGGTTGGCAAATTCTATTGGAAACAGGATGTTGGCGGGTTCGTTGACGAGATTGCGGGCCAAGTGAACACCTTCGCGGACGGCGCTCAGGGGCTCAAAGGCCTTCTTCGCCTTGGCAGCCACGGCGGAGAGGATGGTGAGTTCATCAATGGTGCCATTCTTCTCCGGCTTCTTGGTCTTGTAGCCATCGAAACTGTAGACCCTGAGGCTGGCGCCGGAGGCGACAAGGGCTGCGGCCTCTTCCGGCTTCAGCTTCACTTTCGCAGGAAGTTCAACGGCAATGCTCGCGGCTTTCGCCTTGGCTGACTGAAGTGCTCCAGCAATCACGCCGCCCAGCAATTCCACTTCCTTTTCGCCCAAAGAGTCGGCGGCCCCCAGGCCGACAACCAAAATGCGGTCAAAGCCGCCGCCCGGAGCCAGGCAATCGAGGACAGAATCGCGCTTGCCCTCGTATTTCCCAGCCTTGATGGCCTTGCTCAGCTGGCCTTTGCAGCGACTGTCGGCAAGAATGCCCTGGGCGAGCAGCTTTCCGCCTTCGCCGGCGAACACGACGAGGATTCCGGATTTGGGCAGGGAGGCATCGGCAAAATTGATCTTCATGATTTATTCCATTGATTTACTTGTGCAATTGCTTAGCCGCTTCGGACCCGCCGCACAACAGCAACCGATCGCCACCGCATACCAATTGGAAACCTTTCCCCGGATACGCTGATACTCCACCTGGTTGCGATTCTTCGCTTCCCGAGGCCCGTGAAACGGGTTAAGAAAGTGCAATGATTTGTGATTGATTGGCAGGAAACGTGAAAGCCACGGCAATTCCAGGGGGGTCGGCGTTGGGCATGGGGACTGCGATCTCCCGCGGCGCGCTGCTTGCCTGCATCGGCCTTGCGGCTCTGGCCGTGTGGGCGCCCGCTGCCCAGGCGATCGTCGACAAGGAGTTGATCGAACCCGTATTGAAGAAGCCTGCCATCGGAACGCGCGTCAATGTTGAGGCGGACCGCATTGTCTTTGACCCGAAAAGCCGGATCGCGACAGCCAGCGGGACAGTCCGGATCAGCTATGGCCCCTATATCCTTGTCGCCACCAAGGTCGTCTATAACGAAGCCACCGACGACTTCAAAGCCAATGGTTCGGTGGAACTGCGCGAGCCCAATGGCAACATCCTGCAAGCCGAAACCGCGGACCTGCGCAACAAATTCAAGGAGGGCTTCGCCACGCATTTGCGGGCCCTGCTGACAAACGATGTGACGATCACGGCGGAATACGCCACGCGGCAGGTTGGCGGCATCACCATCTACGAACATACGAGCTACACGGCGTGCAAGGGCTGCTCGACAAAGGACGGCTCGCCGATGTGGGAAATCACCACGACGCAGACGGTTCATGACGAGAAATCGAAAGACCTCTACTTCACCAATCCGACGCTCAAGATTGCCGGGGTTCCAGTCGCCTGGTTGCCCTATGCGACGATGCCGGACCCCAGTGTCAAACGGCGCACGGGCTTTCTGTGGCCCAGCTACAAGGTCGGAGATGACTACGGCTTCGGGGTGGTCACGCCCTACTTCCTGGAGCTTGGGCGCAGCGCCGATCTGACCTTCAGCCCGGCATGGACCACCCGGCAGGGCCCGGTGGCCGACGTGGAATTCCGCCAGCACCTGAAATCCGGCAGTTACAATGTCCACGGCTACGGAGTCTATCAACTGACCGAACTGGCCCCTCCCGGCGACACGGACTGGCGCGGGGCCGTGACATCAGCCGGCGATTTCGAGATCAATGACGCCTGGGACTGGGGCTGGGACGGTACGCTCACCAGCGACAAGACATTTCTCGACAAGTATGATTTCGACAACCGGGAACTGGCCACCAGCAAGCTCTACCTGACCGGCATGGCCGACCGCAGTTATTTTTCAGCGCAGGCGCTGCATTTCAAAACGCTGTCGCTGAACCAGGACCAGAGCACGATGCCTACGGCCCTGCCCTACGTCAATTCCGAATATACATTTGACCAGGCCGTGCTCGGCGGCGAGCTGAGCTTTGATCTGAGCGCCTATTCACTTTCGCGCGACGATCCCGACAACCCCTATCCGTCAATCTACCACGGCACCGGGCAGAGCCGCGCCGTCACCAATGTCAACTGGCAGAAACAGATGACGACCGGTATGGGCCAGGTGATCACGCCCTTTGCGAAGGTGCGCAGCGATCTCTATGTTACGAACAATTTGGATGTTTCGACCGACAGGGAAGTAACCGGCCGCGTCCTGCCTTCGGCCGGGATTGACGTTCGCTGGCCCTTTATCGCCTCCTATGACTCCGGCCAGAGCATCATCACGCCAGTGTTCCAGGCCATTGCGGCAACCGACGAGACTGATGTTGAAAAAATCGGCAACGAGGATGCGATCAGTTTGAATTTTGACAACAGCAGCCTGTTTCTGCACGACCGCTTCACCGGCCAGGACCGCTACGAGGGCGGGACCCGCGCCAACCTCGGCATGCTCTACACATTCCTTGGCGACAACGGAGGCTTCGCCCGCGCAAGCCTCGGCGAGTCCTTCCACCTTGCCGGCGAGAACAGTTTTGGCCTGGGCTCCGGACTTGACGGCAGCAAGTCCGATCTGGTTGGCGCCCTTGTCGTCCAGCCTTGGGACAATCTCGGCCTGTCCTACCAGGCCCGGGTGGAAGAGGATCTCTCGAATATCAATGTCCAGGAGGCGTTTGCCAATTTCACCCTGGACCGGCTCTCCGCCTCGCTGGGCTACGCTTATCTTGACAGCGAACCAAGTGCAGGACGCTTGGACACCATTGAGCAGATTGAGAGCAGCGCCAGGTTCAGGTTCACGGAGGCGTGGAGCCTGTTTGGCGGCCTCAAGTACGATCTCGAAAACGACGTGTTCCTGAGCAAGTCTGCCGGTATTGCCTTCGATTGCGATTGCATGAGCGCAAAATTGACATATTCGGAAACCAACACAACGGATGTGGGCGACGAAATCGACCGGACATTGAGACTTTCCGTCGAGTTGCGGACGCTTGGCCGGACGGAATTTTCCGCTGGTTTCTAAGAGAGACATTCATGGCGAAGACTATCAACTGCCTGGCGGCCTTGTTGTGTGCGTTGGCCCTATGGGGTTTCGGCGGGACTGCCGCGTGGGCAACCGGCCAGGGCATTGTGGCCACCGTCAACGATATTCCAATCACCAGCCTTGATATTGAACAGCGGTTGCGCCTCATGGAACTCCTGGGCCAGAGGCAGGAACGGTCCGACGCGCGCAAGAAGGCCCTTAACGCGATGATTGACGAGGTCATCAAGATTGCCGAGGCCAAGAAGTACAAGGTCGACGCCAGCGACAGGGACATTGACGCGCAGTTGGGACGTGTGGCCAAGGGCTTGAATACGGACGCAGCCGGGCTGAACGCCAGGCTCCAGTCGCAGGGAATTGCCATAAGCTCCCTGAAGCAATATGTGGCGGCGCAAATTGCCTTTGCCAGAATTCTGGGCGGAAAATACCAGGTCAAGATCAAGGTGGAGCCAGCCGAGGTCGACAAGAAATTCAATGAAATAAAGCAAGACCTGGAACAAAAGGTCAGTACCGTCATGAACGATCCCCGCATGAGGCCGACGCAGGTCTACAGCATCATCGAGATCGATCTTCCGGTTGAATCGCCCGACGATTCCATGCTCCTGCAGGCCCGCGCGGTCGAAGCCATGCAATTGATCAAGAATTTCAAGGGCTGCAAGACGGCGCGCGCGGCAGCCTCCGGGATTTTCAACGTCAAGATCGGGAAGCCGATTGATGCGATCGCAGCGAAGATACCCAAGCCCATGAAGGAGGCGCTTGACCGGGTGGGGCCGGGAAAGGCCATGGGACCGGCGCGGGGGCCGAAGGGAATTCAGGTCATCGGTTTTTGCGGCAAGCGGATCGTCCAGCCACCTAAGCCGAAGTATGAACTTCCCACGCGCGAACAGGTTGAAGCGGCCGTCTCAAACCAGAAGTACGATGCGGTTGAGAGCAAATACATGGCCATCATGCGCAAGACGGCTTTGATCGAATACAAAGATCCAACCTACGCGCAGCCTTGAACCATGGGGCAGCCGGCACAGGAACCAAAACCCATTGCCCTGACCTGCGGGGAGCCCGCCGGCATTGCACCGGAGATCACCGCCAAGGCCTGGCTCGCCCTGCATGACAGCGGCGGGGCCGGATTTTTCCTGATCGGCGACGGCGACTATTTCAAAACCCGCGCGGCGGCAGCGGGAATTTTCATCCCGACGGCCAAGATTTCCAGTCCGCGCGAGGTCAAGGACCGCTTCCCCACGGCATTGCCGGTCTTGCATCGGCCGCTGGCCGCCGCGCCTGCGCCTGGCGTCATTGATCTCGCTGCGGCAGGCAATGTTGTCGCGGCCATCGACGAAGCGGTGACGCTTGCCATGGCCGGCGAGACGGCAGCCCTCGTCACCAATCCGATCCAGAAGGAAGCCCTCTATTCCACCGGTTTCCGCCACCAGGGCCATACGGACTACCTGGCGGCGCTGGCGCGCAAATCCGGCCACACGGTCCACGAGGTTATGATGCTCGTGGCCAAGGATCTCCGCGCCGTCCCGCTGACCGTTCACATCCCCTTCAAGGACGTCCCGGCCAATCTCAGCGTGGAGGTGATCATGACCCAGGCGCGGGTGGTGGCCGATGACCTGCGGAGGTATTTTGGCATCCGCCATCCCCGTCTGGCGTTCACCGGGCTCAACCCCCATGCGGGCGAGAACGGCACCATGGGCCGGGAGGAACAGACCATCATTACTCCAGCCCTCAAGCAATTGCAGGCAGAGGGCCTGGCTGTTTCGGGGCCGCTGCCAGCCGATACGGCCTTTCATACGGAGGCGCGGGCAAATTACGACGTCATCCTGTGTATGTACCATGACCAGGCGCTGATCCCTGTGAAGACGCTGGATTTTCATGGCGGGGTGAATGTGACCCTCGGCCTGCCCTTCATCCGCACCTCGCCGGATCACGGAACGGCGCTCGGCATCGCGGGTACGGGAATGGCCAACCCGCAAAGCCTGATTGCGGCACTGAAGCTGGCAGGCGAAATGGCAGCCCATGCCGGCCGCTGAAGACGGGCTGCCGCCGCTGCGCGAGGTCATCGCGCGGCATGATCTCGGCGCCCGGAAAAGCCTGGGGCAGAACTTCCTTTTTGACTTGAATCTCACCCGCCGCATCGCGCGCAGCGCGGCGCCGCTGGAAGGCTTCACCATTGTCGAGATCGGACCGGGGCCGGGCGGACTGACGCGGGCGCTTCTGATGGAAGGTGCAACGAAGGTCATCGCAGTTGAACGTGACGAGAGAACCCTCCCCGCCCTGGCGGAAATTTCCGCGGCCTATCCCGGCAGGCTGTCCGTCATCGCCGCCGATGCGCTGGCCGTTGACTGGCCAAGAGTTGTTGCCGGGCCTGCTAAGATTGTCGCCAACCTGCCCTACAATGTGGCCACCGTGCTGCTCACCGGCTGGCTCACGCAAGGGCCATGGCCGCCGTGGTTTTCATCCCTCACCCTGATGTTCCAGAAGGAAGTGGCCGAACGCATTGTGGCAAAATCCGGGGCCAAGGACTTCGGCAGGCTCGCGGTCCTCTGCCAATGGCGCTGCACGGCGAAGAAGCTTTTCGATGTCAACCGCAGCGCCTTCACGCCCGCCCCGAAGGTTACCTCCAGCGTCGTCCAGTTGCTTCCCAGGCAATCGCCCGAAATTTCCTGCGCGGTCAGGGATCTGGAGAAGATAACAGCAGCTGCCTTCGGGCAACGCCGGAAAATGCTGCGCTCCAGCCTGCGCGGCGCTTTTGCCGAGCCGGAATCTATCCTTGCCGAACTTGGCATAAATCCGGAGCTCCGGGCCGAGCAGCTGCCGGTCAATG
Organism: uncultured Aestuariivirga sp.; assembly: GCA_964604435.1. GTDB lineage: Bacteria > Pseudomonadota > Alphaproteobacteria > Rhizobiales > Aestuariivirgaceae > Aestuariivirga. The sequence goes on from CAZRZB010000044.1 coordinate 13,985, forward strand.
ATTTTGCGCGGCTGGCGCAAGTGCTGGGAAGATCCTGAGCTACAGCCCCTTGGTCAGGGTGCGCACGAACTCCGTCAGGCCTACGCGCCGCCGGCGTTTCAGCCTTTCGGCACGGAGGATGGCGGTGATCTGGGCGTGCGAGTCTTCAAGCTCGTCATTGACGATCACATAGTCATATTCCGGCCAGTGGCTTATTTCGCGCGAGGCCTCCGCCATGCGCTTGGCGACAACAGACGAGGAATCCTGGGCCCGGTTGATCAGGCGGTTTTGCAGTTCATCGGACGACGGCGGCAGGATGAAAACCCGTACCAGATCATCTTCCATGGCTTGCGCCAGTTGCTGGGTGCCCTGCCAGTCAATGTCGAACAGCACGTCCCTGCCCTTGGCCAGGGCCTCTTCAACGGGCTTGCGCGGCGTGCCGTAGTAGTTGCCGAAGACCTCGGCCCATTCCAGAAGTTCCTTCCGGTCGCGCATCTGGGCGAAGCGCTCCCTGCCGATGAAATGATAGTCCTTGCCGTCGATTTCGCCGGGCCTGGGGGCACGCGTGGTGACCGAGACCGACATGGTGATGTTGTTGTCGGCGGCCAGCAGCTTGCGCGACAGGGTGGTCTTGCCCGCACCCGAAGGCGAGGACATGACGAGCAGCAGCCCCCTGCGGGCGATTTCGGTTTTCGTCACCATCCTACTCAAGGTTCTGCACCTGCTCGCGCATCTGGTCGATGACGGTTTTGAGTTCCAGCCCGATGGCCGTCAAGGTCTTGTCGAGGGCCTTGGAGCACAGCGTGTTGGCCTCGCGGTTGAACTCCTGGGAGAGAAAATCGAACTTGCGGCCTGCCGGTTCAGGGGAAAAAATCAGGGCGCGGGCCGCTTCGATATGGGCAAACAGGCGGTCCAATTCCTCCTGGATGTCGGCGCGGGTGGCAATCAGGACCGCTTCCTGATGCAACCGGTCCTTGTCGAAACCGGCGCCCGTATCGAGCAGCCTCGCGATCTGTTCCTGGAGGCGGGACTTAATCGCCTCCACCGACCTCGCCGGACAGTCACGGGCGGCGATGACCAGGCTTTCAATCTTGTTGAGCTGGGCGGAAATAACAGAAGAAAGCCGCGCTCCTTCGGCGCGCCGTGCGGCATCCAGGGCCTGGGCCGCCTGTTCGAGGGAGCGCGCGATATCGGCCAGGCGGGCGGCAATCTCGGCTTCCGATTGGGTCGGCTGCACCACCTCAAGAACGCCGCGCAGGCCCAAAAGGTCCACGGCATTGAGCGGCGGGCCGCCGATGCGGTCGCGCAGCGCCTCGGCAACGGCAAGCACCTGCTCCAGGGCAGCCTCATTCACCACCACGGCCTCGGGCGCGGCCGAGCCGCTGGTGGTCAGCGTGACCTGCAGATTGCCGCGCTTGATATGCTGGGCCAGGGCGCTGCGGGCAATGGGCTCAAGGGCCTCGAAGCCGGACGGCAGGCGGCAGCGGATATCCAGGGCCTTGCCATTGACGCTTTTGATTTCCCATTGCCAGTGCAAGCCACCCTTTTCGCCCGAGCTTTGTGCAAACCCCGTCATGCTCGAAAGCGCCATGTCGTCCCCATTGCCAGAATCAATCCAAGGATTCTATCAGGTGGCTGGCAACTACTCCACTTTCGTCCTCGCCAGCGCCCATCCAGGCCTTATACTGGGTCCAACCCCATCAATCATACAAGGAAAATCCATGACCAAGCGCATTGTTTTCACCGGCGGTTCAGGCAAAGCGGGCAAGCATGTCGTGCCGTGGCTCAAGGCCAAGGGGTATGACATTCTGAACCTCGATCTCAAGCCACTGGACTGCCCCGGGGTGAACACCCTGATCACCGACGTCACCGACAGCGGGCAGGTCTTCAACGCGCTGTCCATGCATTTTGACTTTGGCGGCTATGATACGGGAAAGGGGCCGGCCAAGATCGATGCGGTGGTTCATTTTGCCGCCGTTCCCCGGGTTCTGATCCAGCCCGACAACGTCACGTTCTCGGCCAACGTGGTGAGCACCTATAATGTCATCGAGGCGGCGGTGAAACTCGGCATCCGCAAGATCATCATCGCCTCAAGCGAGACCACCTATGGCGTCTGCTTCGCCGAAGGCGACAAGGATTACCATCATTTCCCTTTGGAAGAGGATTACGACAGCGACCCCATGGACAGCTACGGGCTGTCCAAGGTGCTCAACGAGAAGACGGCGCGGGCCTTCGCCATGCGCTATGGCGCGGACATCTATGCGCTGCGCATCGGCAATGTGATCGAGCCCCATGAGTACGACCGCTTCCCGGGCTTCATGGCCGATCCGCCATCGCGCAAGCGCAACGCCTGGAGCTACATCGATGCGCGTGACCTCGGCCAGATCGTGCATCTGTGCCTGGCGAAGGACGGAATGGGATACCAGGTCTTCAATGCGGTGAACGATACCATCACGGCGAAAGAGGATACGGCAGCGTTTCTGAAGCGCTGGTGCCCGAACATACCACTGCGCCGCCCGCTCATCGGCCAGGAGGCGCCGCTCTCGAACCGCAAGATCCGCGAAGTGCTGGGGTTCAAGGAAGAGCACAACTGGCGCAAATATGTGAAGTAGGCGCGCGAGTTGCTACTGCTTCGGTTTCTGCTTCGGAATGGGCACTTGCTGGTTTTCGACCATGACCCAGGATCCGGGCTCAAGCGTTGATATGGCCAATCTGGCGGGCTTTGGCACGGGCTTCACGATGGCAGGGGGAGCGGCTGCCACCTCCGGGGCTGGCTTGGCTGCCGCAACCTCAACGGGCTTTGGCGCCTCGACGGATTTTGCCTCCACGGGCTTCGTTTCCGCGGCAGCCGCGTTCGGCGCCGGCGGAACCGGCAGACCATCGGCGACGGGCTCGGTTGACGCAACCGTCGTGGCGGGGGTGGCCACGCTGCTTTCAATGGCGCGCCACTTGGCGACGTTGGCGTTGTGCTCCTCCAGGGTCTTGGCAAAGGCGTGGCCGCCGGAGCCATCGGCGACGAAATAGAGATAACCCGTATCGGGAGGATTGAGCACGGCCTCCAGCGAGGCCTTGCCCGGATTAGCGATGGGGCCGGGCGGCAGGCCATCGATCTTGTAGGTATTGTAAGGCGTATCGGAGGCCAGGTCATCGCGGGTCAGGCCGCGGTCAAGCTTGCCCTTGCCACCCACCAGTCCATAGATGATCGTGGGGTCCGATTGCAGCCGCATGCCCTGCTTCAGGCGGTTGAGAAACACCGAGGCGATCAGCGGGCGCTCTTCGGGGATCGCCGTTTCCTTCTCCACAATGGAGGCGAGGGTCACCGCCTCCTGCCGGGTTTTCAACGGGCTGGTCGCGGCGCGTGCCGCCCAGACCTCGTCGAGCATCTTGGCCTGCGCCGCCTGCATGTCCTCCAGCATTTTCTGGCGGGTCAGGCCGCGGCGGAACACATAGGTTTCCGGCATGAGGGCGCCTTCAGCCGGTTGCGAGACAATATCCCCGGACAGAACTTCGTTTCCGGCAACCCGCGCCACGGCCATTTGCGTGGTCCAACCCTCGGGGACAGTGAGTTTGTAGGTTACGGCGCGGCCGCTGGCGATGATGGAGAGAACCTGCTCGATGCTGGCCTTGGCCGGGAACTCGTATTCACCGGCCTTGAGGTGGCCGCCGCGGATGCCGTTGACGTAGGCCGCCGCCGTGAATACGCCGGCGCTGTTGACAATACCGGCGTCCTGCAACAGCGCGCCGATTTCGGTACGCTTCAATCCCGGCTCGATGATCAGTATCTTGCTGGCTGTCAGTGGGCCGCTGGCGGTGAACTTCATGTAGGCAAGGGCCAGGGCGCCGCCGGCAACGACTACGGTAACCACGGCAAACAGTAACAGAGAACGGACGACGCGCGCCAGTGCCGGCTGCCGCGTCCTGCTTCTGACCGGATCGGGGACCCGCATTGGTTCTGCGCGATGAGCCAAGTCTTGCCCTCCTCAGGGGTCAGCCCGCATAGCGGCGCATGACAATTGATGCGTTCGTACCACCAAAACCAAAAGAATTAGACAGAACTATGTTGATCTCCTTCTTGCGCGGACGGAGGGGGACCAGATCGATCTTCGTGGCAACCGAAGGATTGTCCAGATTCAGGGTCGGCGGGCAAACATTGTCGCGGATCGCGAGAATCGAGAATATGGCTTCCACAGCTCCCGCCGCGCCAAGCAAATGGCCGGTGGAGGATTTGGTTGAGGACATGGACAGGCGCTCAACCTTGCCATCCATGATGCGTTCGACGGCACGCAGCTCGATCTCGTCGCCCACCGGGGTGGAGGTGCCATGGGCGTTGACGTAGTCAATCTCGGTCGGAGTGATGCCGGCCCGCTTCAGGGCGTTCTTCATGCAGCGGAAAGCCCCGTCGCCGTCTTCCGGCGGAGAAGTGATGTGGTAGGCATCGCCGGACATGCCGTAGCCCACGATCTCGGCATAGATCCGCGCGCCACGGGCCTTGGCATGTTCAAGCTCTTCGAGAATGAGGATGCCGGCGCCCTCGCCCATCACGAAGCCGTCGCGGTCCTTGTCATAAGGGCGGGACGCCTTGGCCGGCGCGTCATTGAAACTGGTGGAGAGCGCCTTGCAGGCGGCAAAGCCCGCAATGCCCAAACGGTTGATGCAGGATTCCGCCCCGCCGGCGAACATCACATCGGCATCATCGAGGGCGATCAGGCGGGCCGCATCGCCGATGGCGTGGGTTCCAGACGAACAGGCGGTGACGACGGCGTGATTCGGGCCCTTGAGGCCATGGGCAATGGAGATCTGGCCGGAGGCGAGATTGATCAGGGAACCGGGAATGAAGAACGGGCTGATGCGGCGCGGGCCCTTTTCATGCATGAGGATGGTGGTTTCCTCGATGCTCGGCAGGCCGCCGATGCCTGAGCCCACCAGCACACCGGTGCGATACTGCTGGTCCGGCGTCTTGATTTCATAGCCTGAATCCTTGATCGCCTGCTGGGCCGCCACCATGGCATATTGGATGAAATCGTCGTTGCGGCGCTGCTCCTTGCCATCCAGCCACTGGTCCATACTCAAGGTGCCATTGCTGCCATCGCCACGCTTGACCTCAAAGGCGATGCGGCAGGGCAGATCGCTGGCATCAAACTTGGTGATCGGGCCGGCCCCCGAGGCCCCCGCCAGCATGCGGCTCCAGGTTTCCTCCACGCCGGTGGCAAGAGGCGTAACGATCCCCAATCCGGTGACTACGACACGACGCATGCGATCCCCCTCACATGTAAACGCGGGAGCCGGAGCGTTTTACGCCCCTGCCCCCGCGTGGCGATTGAATTACTGCCCCACATCGCGGGGCAAATACCTCAGGCGGCTGCCTTCTCAATAAACTTCACGGCATCGCCAACGGTCTGGATTGTTTCTGCGGCGTCGTCGGGAATTTCGATGGCGAATTCCTCTTCGAAGGCCATGACGAGCTCCACCGTGTCGAGGCTGTCGGCGCCGAGGTCATCGATAAAGCTGGCCTCGGTCTTCACCTTGTCGCCGTCCACACCGAGGTGCTCGACAACGATCTTCTTTACCCGCTCAGCAACGTCACTCATGTTCAATCGTCCTTGTTTGCTTGGAATTATACTTAGGTTGGACACCAGGTTTTGTGGTGGTTCCCCCTTGTGCCTACCCGCTAACTACCACAGAATCCATTTGCGGCAAAAGGGGGATAATTTGTCCAGTTAAATCATCGCCATGCCGCCATTCACATGGAGCGTCTGGCCGGTCACATAGGCGGCTTCCTCCGAGGCAAGATAAAGGGTGGCCGCCGCGACATCGCCGGGCGAGCCCAGCCTTCCGGCGGGAACCTTGGCCAGGATGGCTTCCTTCTGCTTGTCGTTCAGGACATCGGTCATGGGGGTGGCGATAAAGCCGGGGGCCACGCAGTTCACCGTCACATTGCGCGAGGCCAGTTCGAGCGCCAGGGATTTGGAAAGGCCGATAATGCCGGCCTTAGAGGCGACATAATTGGCTTGGCCGGCGTTGCCGGTGACGCCGACGATGGAGGTGATATTCACAATCCGGCCCCAGCGTTTTTTCATCATCGGGCGCATGGCGGCGCGGCACAGGCGGAAACTGGCGGTCAAAT
>CAZRZB010000045.1:0-19842 GCA_964604435.1 uncultured Aestuariivirga sp.
GCCCGCTGGGCATAGGGCCCGTCCTGGCCGAAGCCGGTGATCGAGCAGTAGATGAGTTTCGGGTTGACGGCTTTCAGGCTGTCATAATCCAGGCCGTATTTCTTCAGGCCGCCGACCTTGAAGTTCTCGATCACCACATCGGACCTGGCCGCCAGCGCGCGGATGAGTTTCTGCCCTTCAGCCCTTGCCATATCGATGCACACCGAGGACTTGCCGCGATTGGCCGCGAGGAAATAGGCGGCATCGCCGTTGCTGCCATCGGCATTCTTCAGGAACGGCGGGCCCCAGCCCCGCGTGTCGTCGCCTTCGCCGGGCTTCTCGATCTTGATCACTTCGGCGCCGAGATCCGCCAGCATCTGGGTGGCCCAGGGGCCAGCCAGAACGCGGGTGAGATCGAGTACGCGAAGGTTGGAAAGGGGTCCGGCCATCTATGTCTGCTCCATCATGCGCCACAATTCCTCATCCACGGATACGCCGTCGCGGCTGGCGGCTTCCAGTTTTTCGGCATAGGGGTTCTTACTGCGTTCGCCACCCAGGGCGAAGGCCGGATCGACCGGGCAGCCGATTCCGATATTTGCTTCCACCGCGAACGGCAGGAGGTAAAGTCCATGCCGCACATTGCGCAGGAAGACCCGGCCGTTGGATGCCACATGGCCGGCGATGGCCGGCCCGAGGAAAACGCACGACACCCCTTGCAGGTCGAGTCCCATGGCATCGGGCACAAGCTCAAGCGCCTGCCGTTCGTCGGCCCTTGCCTCCAGCAGCAATTTGATCCCGGGATAGCCGCAGGCCTCCAGCCAGGCGCAATTCCTGGCCGTGACATCATGTCCGGGCATGACCCGCCCGGCAAGCTTGGCGATTTGGTCGAGACTGACGCGCATGAGCACTCCCCTACAGCATCCCGGGGCTGAATGCGACAGTATGACGGCCCTATTTCATGGGGCCAGCCCGTTAACCACCGTAAGGCCAGCCACGGATGGCCATTGCCATATTGTCACGCCATTGTCATACTATCCTGAAATGACAACAGAGGCCGGGTGAACCGGACATGGCATTTTAAGGAAACGATAATGCGGGGCATTCCGCCCCGGCAGTCAGAGGATAGTCAACATGAAGAAACTAACTTCCACCCAGGAAACCCTGAACGCGGCAATGATCTCGCGCCGTTCGCTGCTCAAGGCCAGCGCCGCGCTGGGCGCCGTGGGCTTTGCCAGCCCGCTCTATGTGAAGAACGCATTTTCATCGTCCGGCGAACTCAACTACATGGGTTGGGCCGGCTATGACTACAAGCCTTTCATCGAACCCTTCACCGCCAAGACCGGTATCAAGGTGAACTTCACCGAACAGCCGGACAACGACACCATTTTCGCCCAGGCCAAGCTCTCGCTGCAGACGGGCGCCTTCGACGTGATCGAACCGACCGTTGACCGCACCAAGTCCTACGTCGAGAACGGCATCATACAGCCTTGGGATACAAGCAAAGTTGCGGTGGACAATTATCTTCCCGGTCTGGCTGACGGTTTGGCCGGCGAAATGGCAACGATCGACGGCAAGCGCTATTTCCTGCCGGGCGTCTGGGGCACCGAGGCCCTCGTTTTCCACAAGGAACTGTTCCCGCTTGAGTATGGCAAGGCCAGCCTGGCCGATCTCTGGGGTCCGAACCTTGTCGGCAAGGTCACGGTTCGCGCCCACTCGGCGCTCGCCACTCTTGGCCGCGTGATGGATGCCGAAGGCAAATTGCCAAAGCCATTCATGGAAGGCTACAAGAACGACGATGCCATGAAGGAAATCTGGGATGTGATCCTGGCTGAAGCCATCAAGCACAAGGCCAACATTGCCCAGTTCTGGAAGGGCGAAAACGAAGCCCAGGCGGCATTCCGCACCAACGGCTGCGTGCTTGGCCATTGCTGGGATTCGACCGGCTTCAACATGGGCAAGGAAGGCCCCTATGGCTATATCGCGCCGAAGGAAGGCGCCATTGCCTGGAACCAGGGCTATATGATGATGGTCAACGCCAAGAACACCGAGCAGGCCCATGAGTGGGTCAAGTTCGTTCTCACCCCCGAGGGTTCCGCGGCGATGGCCAGGGTTTATACGGCGAATCCGGTTGCCAAGGGCGGCATCGAGCTGCTCGATCCGGTCGTTGCAAAGTTCTATGCCGATGCATTCCCTGGCGATGCCAGCAGCAAGCTGTGGTGGTGGCCGGTTCAGACCAGCTCCTTCCTGAAGCTGCGCGCTGAATACGCCGACAAGTTCATCGCCGCATGATTTGTTGACTTGAAACGGAACGACGGGCTTAATGCCCGTCGTTTTTCATTACGAAGATTGGCGTCAAGCCAACGGAATCTGGGGGAAGTGGGCAGATGAGCGAAGACGTACAACTATCAAAAGTCTGCATGGACTTCGGCAAGTTCCGCGCCGTCAACAATGTTGACGTGACGATCAAGGCCGGCGAATTTTTCTCCTTTCTCGGCCCGTCGGGTTGCGGCAAGACGACTATTCTCCGGCTAATCTCGGGGTTCATGGACCCCACCGCCGGGGCCGTGAAAATTGGCGGCAAGGACATGACGGGCATCCGCCCCAACCTGCGGCCGACGGCCCTGATCTTTCAGAACCTCGCGCTTTTTCCCCTCATGCCGGTGTGGGAGAACATTGCCTTCGGCTTGGAAGTCCGCGGGGTTGACAAGGACACCCGCCGCGCCAAGGCCGAGGAACTGCTGAAGCTGGTTGATCTGCATGACTCGGCTGATAAGCGAATCAGCCAGCTCTCCGGCGGCCAGAAACAGCGCGTCGCCATCGCCCGCGCGCTTGCCGTTGAACCCAAGGTGATGCTGCTTGACGAGCCGCTTTCAGCCCTTGACCTCAAGCTCCGCCAGCACATGCGCGCCGAACTCCGCGCCATCCAAAAGCGCACCGGCGTTACCTTTATTTATATCACCCATGACCAGGGCGAAGCCCTTGCCATGTCGGACCGCGTCGGCGTCATGTCGCAAGGCATTCTCCAGCAGGTCGGCACGCCCATGGAGATCTATAACAACCCGGCCAATGGCTTCGTTGCTTCCTTCGTCGGTGAAAACAATATCTTTGCCGGCAAAGTGAAATCGGTGAAGGCCGGGGTCGCGGATTTTGAGACAACCTACGGCAATTTTTCAACCCGGCTTGGCCCCGGCGTAAAGACTGGCGATACCGTCAAGCTTTATGTCCGGCCCGAGCATTGCAGCCTGCAGCGCTCCGCCGCCAAGAACGCCAACAGCATTCCGGTTGAAACCAGCGAAGTGGCATTCGAAGGCAACTTCGTGAACGTGTTTGTGCGCGACTCGTTTGGGACCGTTCACATGGTTCAGGCGCAAAATGACCCGAACCAGCCGCCGCCTGTTCTGAGCGCCAAGATGCATATGGCCTTTGCCGCCGAAAATGCCGTTGTGCTGTCAGACGCCGTGACCAGCAGCCATGGTTGAGCGGAGCCAGCGCCATGGGTGAACTTTACCGCAGATACGGCACAACGCTCACCTTCATCATGATCGCGCTCACGGCTTTCTGGCTGCTGGCGCTCGTCGTCATTCCCAACCTGGTGCTGTTTCAGTTTTCCTTCAAGCCCTATCTTCCCGTCGTGGAAATAGGTGGCCCCCGTGATGTCTACTCCCTTGACAACTACCTGACGTTTTTCCGCAGCCCGATCCACATCAACATCTTTTTTCTCACGGTGCTCTACAGCGCCATTGTCACCGCAATTTGCCTGCTCTTGAGCTACCCCCTGGCCTACTTCCTGGCCAAGGTGGTGAAGCCCGCCAATGCGCCAACCCTTTTCATGCTTCTGCTGATCCCCTTGTGGGTCAGTGAAATCCTGCGCTCCTTCGCGTGGTTCATCATTCTGTCGTTTCAGGGCCCGCTCAATGCGTTCCTGCTCGGCAGCGGCATCATCGAGCAGCCGATACGCTGGATCAGCGGCTTCAATGCCGTGATCATCGGAATGGTCTACGCCTATATCCTCTTCATGCTGTTCCCGATCTATAATGCCATCCAGTCCCTGGATTCAAATCAGGTCGAGGCTTCGGAAGATCTTGGCGCGAAAATGTGGCGCACCCACTGGCGTGTCGTCATTCCCCATTCGAAGCCTGGCATCGCCTCGGGCTGCGTGATGACCTTCATGCTCTGCGCCGGCTCGGTCATCGTGCCCAGTACCCTGGCATCGCCCTCATCGCGCTGGTTCACCGAAATTATCCAGCAATGGATGTTTGAGGGGCTCGATTGGAACGTGGGCTCGGCCTATGCCTTCCTGCTGCTGGTCCTGTGCATCGTTTTTGTGAGCCTGGTCATGAAACTGCTGAATGTCCGGCTCGTGGACATTGCGAAGTGAGGGCCGTGTCATGACATCAAGAACCTTTGGCGCCTTCCTCATCCGGGCTTATGTTGTTTTCTTCCTCGCCTACATGCTGCTGCCGCTCATCATCATGGGCGGGGCCGCTCTGAATGACACGCGCTTTCCTTCGATCTATCCTTGGATGGGCCTTACCGACCGCTGGTTTGTTGACCTGTGGAACGACGAGCGTATGTGGGGATCGATCCGGAACACTGTTCTTGTGGCGTTGTCCGTGGTGGTGATTTCCGTTCCCATCGGCACCGCGGCGGCAATCCTGATCAACAGCGTGCAGGCCAAGACGCGGTCATTTCTTTATGGTTTCATGGTGGCTCCCATCCTGACGCCGGGCGCCGTTATCGGTATTTCGACCCTGCTGTTCTGGAACAATTTGCATGTGCCGGCGGGCCTCCATCTCTCGGTTTTTGGGCAGGTCTCATTCATTGCGGCCTATGTCATGCTTTTGGTGCTGGCGCGGCTGCAGAGCTTTGACTTCGGCCTGGAAGAAGCTGCCCTTGATCTTGGCGCCTCCCATGCCCAGGTGATGCGCCGCATTCTCATTCCGCATCTCTATCCGGCCATCGGGGCAGGGGCGCTCATCGCCTTCTTCCAGTCGGTGGAAAACTTCAACGTGACCCTGTTTACCCGCGGCAATGCCGACACGCTGACCGTCTATGTGGGTTCGAAGATCCGCTCGGGCATCACGCCGACGATCAACGCACTGGCTCTTATTCTGATCGCGATAACAATCATTTGTGCCATCATTTACGAGGTCATGCGCCGCCGCGAACAGGCCCGCCAGGCCGCCATTGATGCCCAAATCGACATCACGGAATAAGCTGAGAAGACCTGCAAGTGAAGATCAGGAGCCTTGAGACGTTCTGCAACCAGTATGTGGGCTTTGTCCGTGTAACGACCGATGAGGGGCACCAGGGCTGGGGGCAGGTTTCCACCTACAATGCCGACATCACCTGCGACATCTTCCACCGCCAGGTGGCCCGCTGGAGTCTTGGCGCCGAAGCGCTGGATATCGAAAAGCTCGTGGCGCTGATCCCCGAACGCGAACACAAGTTTCCCGGCTCCTATCTGATGCGCGCCATCACCGGCCTCGATACGGCCCTTTGGGACCTGCGCGGCAAGCTGGAGGGAAAAAGCGTCTGTGAGCTGCTCGGCGGCAAGCCCCGGCCGTTCCCGGCCTATGCCTCGAGCATGAAGCGCGGCGAAATCACGCCCGAAGCGGAAGCGGAGAGACTGAAGCGCCTGCAGGGCGAGTTTGGCTACAAGGCCTTCAAATTCCGCGTGGCCAAGGAATGCGGCCATGACGAGGACGAGTGGCCGGGGCGTACTGACGCGATTGTCCCGATGGTGCGCAAGGCCCTGGGTGACAAGGCGATACTTCTGGTCGATGCCAACAGCGGTTACACGCCCAGGAAGGCCATCGCGGTCGGCCGGATGCTTGAGCAGCACGGCGTCGCCCACTTTGAAGAACCATGCCCTTACTGGGAGTATGAATGGACCAAGGAAGTTACCGAGACGCTTTCACTTGATGTGACGGGCGGCGAGCAGGATTGCGATTTGGCCCTGTGGAAATTTGCCATGGCGATGCGCGCCGTTGATGTGGCCCAGCCCGACGTGTGCTATCTCGGCGGCATCTGCCGCACCATGAAAGTGGTCGAGATGGCAAGAAAGGCCGGACTTCCCATTACGCCCCACGCCGCCAATCTTTCCATGGTGACGATTTTTACCCTCCATCTCCTCGGCGCCATTCCGAATGCCGGCCCCTACCTGGAGTTTTCCATCGAGGGCGAGGACTACTATCCGTGGCAGGCTGGCCTGTTCAAACAGCCCATCGTGGCCAAGGACGGCTGCGTGCAGATTCCCGAAGGTCCGGGTTGGGGCATTGACATCAATCCCATTTGGCTGGAGCAGGCCAAATACCAGAAGTCTGAGTTCCAGGGCTAGTCCTGCCGCTTGGCGCCATGCCATCGCGCCAGCCACGTTTCCGCCATAACTCCAGTGCCACATGGCTGCTGCCAGAAACACACGCCATTCTTCCGCGCGACGGCAGCGCCGGAAGAAGTGGGCGTGCATTGCGAGGAAACAACTGGGCGTCGCGCCCCGACAGTCAGAGGACAGTCAGTATGAAGACCTTAGCTGCCACCCGGAAAACCCTTCGCGCGGCGATGCTTTCCCGCCGCTCCCTGCTCAAGGCCAGCGCCGCCCTGGGTGCCGTGGGCGTGGCGGGCCCGCTCTACGTCCGGAATGCCTTTTCGTCTTCCGGCGAACTCAACCTGCTGATGTGGTCCGATGAGTTCCCGGGCGACGTGATTCCCAATTTCGAGAGGGCTTCGGGCATCAAGGTCAATCAGACGCCTTTCTCGCAGAATGAAGAGCAGATCAAGATTCTGAAGGAGAGCGGCGGGGAAGGCTTCGACCTCTGCCAGCCCACCCGCGACCGTGCTCCGCAGTTCCAGGATTTGGACGTGCTCGGCCCCTATGACATGAACCGGCTTGCCAACCTCGGCAACCTGATGCCATCGATGCTAGAAGCGTCCACCAGCGTTTGGACCTGGGACAAGCGCCTCTATCACCTGCCGCACTGCTGGGGCAGCGAAGCCATTTCCTGGCGCACCGACCTTTACCAGGGAAATCCGGCCGAACTGAGTTTCGGTTCCCTCTGGGATGAAGGCGTCAAGGGTCATGTGCAGGGCCGCCCGCATTCCCTGCTCCTCGGCATCGGCCTGTGGATGGACGGCAATGGCACCCTGCCCAGCAATCGCATGCTTGACGCCTTCAAGGATGAAGACAATTTCAGGAAGATCTACGACCGGATCCTCCCCGTCGCCATCGAACACAAGGCATGGATCAAGCAGTTCTGGGACGCCGCCGACGATACCAAGTCCGGGCTTCTGGAGAATGATGTGTGGATCGGCCAGACGTGGGACGGTCCGGCGCTTTCCCTGAAGAAGGAAGGCAAGCCCGTATCCTACCAGGCCCCGAAGGAAGGCGCCATCGCCTGGGTCGACGGCCTGTCAAAACTCAAGGCAGCCAAGAACTTGGACCAGCTCTATGCCTTCCTGAATTACATGTATACGCCCGAAGTTTCGGCCTTTGTGGCGGATGGCTCAGGTTATAACCCGGTGGTCAGTGGCGCCGATGCGCTGACCACCGATGCCTTCAAGAAGAATTTCCAGGAAGCCTATCCGGGTGACGCCCTTGGCAAACTGTGGCACCGCCCGCCGGAACCGTCATGGTTTGGCGAGTTGCGGACACAGTATGCCGACAAGTTCAAGGCGGCCCAATCCGCCACTTGATCATTCTGCGAGGCGTCCCTATCAGCTCCAGTTGCCCCGTTCGGCGTCTTCGGCCATTTGCGCGCCGGCCCGGTGCATGAAGGCGTCCGAATGAACCGTGATCTGCTCGCCGTTGAGGTGGATCACGGAATACATGGCGGGCTCTTCGCTGTAGACTGTGGGAACCGAGCCGCCCACCAGGGGCAGTTGGTGGTTGAGGCTTGGAATCGCCGAATAGGAAATGCCGCGCCACTGGCCGCTGATCGTGCGGTGGGCATGGCCGAAAAATATATGCCGCACATTGTGCCCGGCAAGCAGGTCGCCGAAACCCTCGCCGTCCTCAAGCGGGATGAGATCCATCAGCGGATGATGGATCTTGAAGGGCGGGTGATGCATGAAGATGAAGGCTGGGGCGCCATTGGCCTCATCCAGCTTTGCCCTCAGCCAGATGCGGCGCGGTTCATCATAGAGGCCGGCCGAGGAGGGGCCTCCCTTTAATGTATCGAGGAACAGGAAATGCCGCCCATCGTAAATGCGGCGGTGCTGCACGAAACCGCCTTCCAGCGGCCCGCCAAAGACCTTGAGAAAATTTTCCCGGTCATCGTGGTTGCCAAGCATCAGATGAACCGGAAGTGGAAAGGTCTTCAGCCGCTCGCTCAGCGCCCGATAGGTTTCCACATCGCCGAAATCCGCCAGGTCACCCGACATGGCGCAGAATTTGGCATCGCCATGGTGCCGTGCGATATCGTTGAGGCAAATATCCAAGCGGGCAAAGGGATCAAGCCCCCACAGTTTTTGTGCCGGTGGAACAAGGTGGAGGTCGGTGAGATGGATGAACATCAGGAGGGCTTCTTTGCGTCGTTTCTCAAGCGTGAGCCCCGCAGCAGTCCGGCCGCTTCGACGATGGGGTAGCCCGCCGAAACGATGTGCGAATTGATCCGGTGCAGGTCCCTGATCATGTCGACGTAAAGCGCGCTGCGGCGCAGAGCCCCGCGCTTGGTTTGCTTGCCGCTCTTGAAATGCTGGTCCAGCACGGTATTCTCAAGCTTGCGGAAGGCATCTTTCTGGGCGATCAGCCGCTTTGCCCCTTCAAGGTCGGCGGAGCTCAGCACCCCGGTGGCCAAGCGGATATTGTCATGGATGATCAGGCAAAGGTCATCAAGGGCCGCCTGTTCCTCGACGCTGAAGGCAATGTTCTCCTTGGCTTTCGCCTTGATGCGGTCCGAGAGATTGAGATGGATGACGTCGCCCGCATGTTCGAGATTGCTGACATAAAGGGTGATTTCCAGGGCCCGCCTGGCTTCCTCGGATGAAAGCTGGGTCTGCGTGAGTTCAACGAGGTAGGACTGGATCGCGTTTTGGAAGGTGTTCATCCGCTCGTCCAGCGCCTTGAGAAGCTTGAGCGTTTCGATGCTGCCCAGACGCAAAGCCGAGAGGGCGGTCTCGAACATCCGGTTGAGCACTTCGCTCATGCGCACGGTTTCCAGCAGGGCATTTGAAAGCGCGATGGACGGCGAGCCCAGCGATTTGAGGTCCAGATAGCGCGGCGCGGCAAGCTGGTCGGCGTCGAGCTTTTCGTCGGGCACCAGCTTTCTGACCTGGGTCTCGGCGATTTTGGTAAGGGGGAGGAAGACGATGGCGATGGCAAGGTTGAGAGCCACGTGGAAGGCCAGGGCGGATGTCACGGCATCAAACGGGCTGAGCCGCGCCCATTCGGTGATCCACTGAATGAAACCAAGTCCGATGACGGCGGCAATGCCGCGGCAGGCAAGATTTGCCACAGGCAGCCGGCGCCCCGCCGGAGGCAGGGTGAGTGTGGACGAGATCGCCGGCAGGCCGCCGCCGAGATTAAGGCCCAGGATGAAACTCAGTGCTCCGGCAAGCTCGAGGCTGCCATTGGCCACGAACGAGGCGACCAGCAGGATGACGGCGAGGGTGGAATGAAATCCCCAAGCCAGAATGGCCCCGGTCAGGAACGCCAGCAGGGGTTCTTGGCCAATCGCCGTGAGCACGGCGTGAAACAGGCTTGCCTCGCGCAACGGCGCGGTGGCGACGGAGATGAGTTTCAGGGACATCAGCATCAGGCCGAGGCCGATCATGATGCGCCCGATATTGTGCGGCCGGAATTCCCGCGACACGCTGAAGGTGACGTAGCCGGCAAAAATCAGCACCGGCGAGGCCCAAAGGGCGAACGAGCTTCCTGAAGCAAAGAGGGCGGAAACAATGGCGGAACCGACATCGGCGCCGAGAAGAACGGCCAGCCCCAGCGAGGTGCCAATGGCGCCGCTCGCGGCAATGCCCGCCACAATCAGGGTTGTCGCCGTGCCGCTGCCCAGAATGGCCGTCGCCACCGCACCTGACAAAAATGCCGAATAGCGGTTGCCCAGCCGCACTTCGATGAAATGCTTGAGGCGGTCCCCCCAGGCCCGGAGGACCCCGGTGCGCACCATCCGCACCCCCCAGAGGAGAAGGGCAACGCCGCCAAGGAGATTGATGATGACGAGTGTGCCTGGGTTCAATTTATCTCAGCTCGGCCACGGCAAAGACCACGTCTTCACGTTGGTGAAGAATTTCATGGCTTCCATGACGCCCTCCTTCACACCATTACCTGAGTCTTTGATCCCGCCAAAGGGTGACATTTCAATGCGGTACCCCGGCACTTCCCAGATGTTCACCGTGCCTACGTTTAGGCCCTCGATGTAACGGGTGATTCGGCTGAGATCATTGGTGCACACGCCCGACGAAAGTCCGAAGGGCGTGGAATTCGAGATTCGAATCACCTCGCCGTCATCGTCGGGGACCCGGACGATGGGGACGACGGGGCCGAAAGTCTCCTCGAAGACAAGTTCGGAAGTGTGCGGCACAAAATCCACCGTGATCGGCGGCAGCACCGCGCCCTTGCGGCCGGGATTGTAGAGGATCTTGGCGCCTTGTTCGGCGGCCTTGTGGACGCGGGCTTCGAACACCTTGGCGGCCTCTTCATGGACCACGCAGCCCAGGTCCGTGTTGGGGTCCATGGGGTCGCCGAACTTGAGCTTCTTGGCCTTCTCGAGAACCAGCCCCACGAACCTGTCGGCGATGCGGTTCTGCACCAGGATGCGTTTGACCGCCGTGCAGCGCTGGCCGGAATTCTTGGTGGCTCCCGCCACCGCCAGCTCGGCGGCCTTATCGAGATCGGAATCGCTCAGATCATTGAGCACGATCAAGGGGTCATTACCGCCAAGCTCGAGGGCAGCCCGCTTGTAGCCGGCCTTGGCCGCGATGAGCTTTCCCACCCGCACGCCGCCGGTAAAGGTGATGACTGCGATATGGGGATTGGTGACCATTTCATCGCCGATGGCATCGGGCCAGCCGGTGACCACCTGGAACATTTCCGGCGGCAGGCCCGCGTCATAGAGGATGTCGGCCAAGGCAAGGGCGGTGAGCGGCGTGAGTTCCGTGGGCTTGCACACCACGCAGTTGTTGGTGGCAATGGCGGGGGCGATCTTGTGCGACACCATGTTGAGCGGATGGTTGAACGGCGTGATGGCGGAGATCACTCCCACCGGATCGCGCTTGGTGAAAATCTTCCGGGCCTTGCCTTGCGGCGTCAGATCGCAGGAGAAGATCTGCCCGTCGTCAAGGATGCAGAGCTGGGCGGCCAGCGAGAACACGTCATAGGCCCGGCCGCATTCGTAGGTGGAATCTTTCAGTGACAGGCCGAGCTCCAGGGTGATGAGGTTGGCCAGGGCATCCTTGCGCTGGCGGATAAGTTCCGCCGCCTTGAAGAGAATCTGCTGGCGCTCGTAGCGCGTCAGCTTCGGCTTGAATCCGGCGGCAATCTCGAAGGCCCGTGCCGCATGTGCCGCCTGGCCTGCCGGGACCGTCCCGATGATCTCGTTGGTGAAGGGGTAATGCACCGGCACGGTTCCTTCAGCGGAGACTTTCTTGCCGCCGATGCGCATGCTTTCGGTGATGACGGTACGGGTCATGTCAGGCCTCGATGATACAGTTGCAGCCGATGTAGAAGGCATCAAAATTGCGCAAGGGCTCCGGCAGGTCGCGGACCTTGCGGTTGACGATGACCGGCACCGTCTGTTCCGTCAGGCCGCCATGCGAGCGCAGCGGCTCGTTCAGCCCTGAGAGATCATGTTTGGCGCGGCTGGTGCCAATGACTTTCGAACCCGTCTTGCCGCCCGATACCACGATGATGTCGCCCATGCGGTCTTCCGGCAGTTCAAACCGCGCGCAGCCCTCCGCCCGGCCAAGCACCACATCAATTCCTGGCTGCTTCGAAATGAAATCCGAGACGTCATTCTGGGCAGTCCCCTTCACATAGACCGTGGCGAAGGACCCCAGGGCGCCATGGTGCTGGACGTAAGGGTCAGTGATCGGCAGGATGACCTTTGTCATTCCCGCGCCAAATTTGCTGTCAAGGGCGTCCTGCAGGTAGATGACGTCCGGTTCGCCATTGCCCAGGTGCTTGGCCTTCATGCCGTGATCGGCCACGATGACAACGATGGCGCCTTGCGCATCCAGCTTGCCGAGGTAGCCATCCATCATCTTGTAGAAGCTGTTGGCGCCTTTTGAACCCGGGGCGTATTTGTGCTGCACATAGTCGGTGGTGGAGAGATACATGAGGTCGGGCCTCATCGCAGCCAGCAGTTTCACCCCCGCCGCAAACACGAACTCCGAAAGCTCCGCCGAATAGACCTCCGGCACCGCCATACCCACGGTTTCGCAAACCCCTTCAATGCCATTGTCCTTGCGGGTCGCCCTGTCGGCATGTTCGGAAGAAAACGCCACTGCCGTTCCGTCGAAAGCCAGGCCCTTGCCGAGCAGAAGGCGCAGCTTGTCCTTGGCGGTCACCACTGCGATCCTGGCACCCGCCTTCTGGAACGCCGCGAAAATCGTGGGCGCGCGCAGCCATTTGGGATCATTCATCATCGTTTCAAGCCCGCTGACCGGATCAATGAGGTAATTTCCGCAGATCCCGTGGACGGAGGGAGGCGCGCCCGTCACGATCGACAGATTGTTGGGATTGGTGAAGCTCGGAATGACCGAGGCTCCGCGCCGGTTCTCGCCCTTGGCAATCATCGCCTTCAAGTTTGGCATGAGCCCTTCTGCCATGGCGATTTCCATGTAGTCCGGCTCGCTGCCGTCACAGCAAATGACCACGAGCGGGGCCTTGGGCCAAGCATAGCTGCGGCCATTCACGGCAACGGATTTGACGCTTGAGGTCATGGAGGAGGTACTTTCTTATGAATCTAGTTTTCGAGCGGGGTGAAATCCTTCACTTCCATTTCGCCCAGCACTTCGCGGATGGCCGCGAGCGCCGCGGCAATCACCCGCTCGTCGATCTGGCCGATAGTTCCGATGCGGAAGCTTGGGCGCTTGGTCAGTTTTCCTGGATAGATGGTAAAACCCCGCACCCGCAGCGCCTCATAGAATTTTTCGAAATTGAAGTTGGGGTCGCGCGGCGTGAGAAAGGTCTGGATGATTGGTCCCGCCGCAGTCCCGTCCAGCAGCGTCGAAAATCCCATCGCGGCCATGCCCTTCACCAGGGCATCGGCATTGCGGGCATAGCGCATGCCGCGCGCCGCAACGCCGCCCTGCTGTTCATGCTCCTTGAGGGCCTGGTGGAAAGCCGCCAGCACATGGGTCGGCGGCGTGAAACGGAATTGCCCGCTGGCCTCAAGGCTGCGCCATTGATCGAAAAGGTCGAGCACAATTGAATGGCAGGCCCCAGCCGAGGCTTCCAGAAGGTCGCGCTTCACCACCACATAGGAAAACCCGGGAACGCCCTCCAGGCACTTGTTGGACGAGGAGACCATCACGTCGATGTTCTGCGAAACCATGTCGAGGGGGAGCGCGCCGAAGGATGACATGGCATCCACCATGAAGACCTTGTCGTGCAGCTTCACGGCCTGGCCGATCTCCCCGATCGGGTTCACGATCCCGGAGGTGGTTTCACAATGCACCATCCAGACATGGCTGATGTTCTTGTCGGCATCCAGCATGGTGACGACTTCTTCGACCGTGGGCACTGCGCTATCGCCCTTGTCGATCTTGAGATAGGGCCGCTTGATGCGCTCCAGGATGGCCGCCGCCCGGTCGCCATAGGCGCCATTGGCCACGATAAGGGTCTTGCGGCGCTTGTCCGGGCACAGGCTGCCGAGGGCTGCCTCGATGGCGAAGGTGCCGGAGCCCTGCACAATGACGCATTCATAGCGCCGGTCGCAATGGGCCAGTTCGAGAATGCGTTTGCGGATGTCGCTGACGATCTTGCGGAACTCCACATCGCGGGAACCCCAGTCGGCCAGCATGGCCAGTTTCACCGTGCGCGACGTGGTCAGCGGGCCGGGCGTCAGCAGATAGGGCATGTCTTCCTGGCCCTCGGGGCCCGGAAACGGCGGCTTGTGCAGCGGTGTCTTGGTATTCATCCCGGCTCTCCGATTTGCAGCCCCACAATAAGCCTTGACCAATATCAGTCAAATCGTATGTTCTTATGTAAACTATAGGAACTACTGATATGACATATGCCCAGCTCAAGGCCTTCCATGCCGTGGCGCAGCAGGGCGGCTTCTCCAAAGCCGCCTCCCGGCTGTCATTGACCCAGCCCGCGATTTCCGACCATGTCCGGAAGCTTGAAGAGGCCCATGGCGTCCAGCTGTTCCTGCGCGCGGCGCGTGGCGTTGCACTCACCGAAACCGGGCGGAAACTCTACGCCATCACCGAAAGATTATTCGAGGCCGAAGCCCAGGCATCGGAATTGCTCATCCGGGCCGAAACCCTCGAAGAGGGGCACTTGACGGTCGGCGCCGACGCCGCCGTTCATGTGCTGCAGCACATCAGCAGGTTCAAGGCGGAGTTTCCCCGTATTGCCATGCGGCTCGTCGCAGGAAACTCCGCTGAGTTGATTTCAAAACTGTTGAGCTTTGCCATCGACATCGCGGTCACCGCCGAACATCCGCAGAATGAGGCCATAGGATATTTCAAATTGCGCGAAGACAGATTGGTTGTGGTGGCACCGAGGAAGACAGCGATGCTGAAGGGCCCGTGCGTTTCCCTGTCCGCCTTCGCCGGCGTTCCCCTGATCCTGCGCGAGGAGGGCTCCACGACGCGCAGGCTGCTGCTCGAGGAATTGCAGAAGCGCAACCTCAGTCCGAAAAATACCATCGAGGTCGAAGGCCGCGAAGCGGTTATTGAATCCGTGGCCCAGGGCTTGGGCGTGGCGGTCATGTCGCACGGTGAAATTCCCGCCGATGCCCGGCTGCGCCTGCTTGAGTTCAGCGACTGGCCGGCGAAGATGGAGGAGTGGCTGCTTTACTTGCGCGCCCGCTCGGAACTGCATCTCATCAGGAGCTTTCTCGACATCGCCAAGCCCGCGCGCTAACTGAGCCTCGCCGCCAAAACCCTGTCGATATTTCGCCGGTGAACGGCTTCGTAGGGTTCAAAAAGATTGACCCATCCCGCCTCAAGCGGGCCCTTGATGATTTCATTCAGGGGGGCGGTCCGCAAGTCCGGTTCGCTAACGCAGCGCTTCAGCATGCGGATATATTGTTGCGTGGCGCGGATGAAGGTTTTCTCATAGCCGCCGAGTGCTATGATTTCGGCATCGCCATGATTGGGCAGGATGCGCTCGGGACCCAGCGCCCAAAGCCGGTCCAGTTCCTTCAGGTGAATATCAAAATGCTCCGGTTCGCCCACATAGGTCACCGTGTCTTCCATGGTGTCGCCGGCAAATAGAAGCCTCTCTGACGCCAGCCACAGAAGCGTTGCGTCATCGCTGTGAATATTGGCCTCGATAAGTTCGACAGGCAGAGTACCGACTTTCAATTGCAGGCGTCCTTCAAACGTCTGTGTCGGCATCACCAGCGGGTTGATCGCAGGTGGGCCATGATGGGTCCCGTTCTCGATTGCCACCTTGTGTTTGCGGAGGTGTTCTTCCGTGCGCTTGTTTGCGATGATGGGGCAATCGGCAAAGGCCGCGGTTCCCGCCACATGGTCGAGGTGCCAATGGCTGAGCACCACCGTAAAATTCTTCACGCCGCCGTCGGCAAGGGTCTTCCGGATGAAGGCGCCATGGTCAACTGATATGTGCGTGTCATAAATCAGTGCTTCCCTGTCATCGACGATGGCATAGCTGGCGATCCCCAGGGACGGGGCCCCGTCATCCACCCAGTTTGCGTCGGGCGCGAAGCGATAACCTTCAACCCGGCCGTCATAGAAGGCATAGACGTTCGGGGCCGGGTGGAGAATCCGCAGGTGTTCGGTCATGAATTATCCCGCCTTGAAATCGAGCGGCTTTATGGCAGAAAAAACCTGACTGGCAAACTTTGCCGATTGCTGCGATAACAGCCGTCTTGGCCACTCAGGAGAATCAACAATGACTTTCGGTTATGGTCTCATCGCCCTCATTGTCGCCGTCGCCGCATATCTGGTTTACGTTTATAACGCCCTGGTCAGCAACAAGAACCTGGTGGCCGAGGGCTGGAGCGGCATCGACGTTCAACTGCGCCGCCGCGCCGATCTTATTCCAAACCTGATTGAAACCGTGAAGGGCTATGCCGCCCATGAGGACAAGCTGTTCCGCGACATCGCCGAACTGCGCGCCAAGAGCATTTCTGGCGGTTCGGTCGGCGAGCAGTCGGCGGTGGGGCAGGCCATGAGCGCCGCCCTTGGCAAGCTCTTCGCCGTGGCCGAGGCTTATCCGGAACTGAAGGCGGATGCGAACTTCCGCGACCTGCAGGAGAAGCTCGCCGGCATCGAGGATGAAATCCAGCTCTCGCGCCGCTACTACAATGGCGCGGTGCGCAATCTCAACACCATGATCCAGTCATTCCCCAGCAATGTTGTCGCCAACTTCTTCAAGTTCACGCTTGCCGAGTTTTTCGAGATCGGCGATGCGGCGGCCCGCGAAGTGCCCAAAGTTGATTTCAAGAAATAGGCAAGGGGCCATGCGCGCCTTCCTCTTTGCGCTCGTAACGCTCGTCGTTCTCAATTCCACGGTTCTGGCGGAAGAGCGCATTGAACAGTTCACCAGTGATGCGCGGGTGAATGTCGACGGCTCCATTGATGTGACGGAGACGATTTCCGTCAATGCCGAATCCCGCGAGATTAAGCGCGGCATCCTGCGCGATTTTCCCACGGCCTATACGGACCGGAATGGCCTGCGCGTGGTTGTGGGCTTCGAGGTGCTCTCGGTGAAGCGCGACAGGCAGGCGGAACCCTTTGCCGTTGAAAGCCTCTCAAATGGCAAACGCATCCGCATCGGAAGCGCCGACGTGTTCCTCGATCCGGGCATTCATGTCTACGAAATACAATACCGGACCACCCGCCAGCTTGGTTTTTTCGCCGACTATGACGAACTTTACTGGAATGTGACCGGCAACGGCTGGACCTTTCCCATTGTGGCGACTACCGCGGTTGTGCGCCTCCCGCCGGGGGCGAGGATCCTGCAGCATGCGGCCTATACGGGATATCAAGGGGAAGATGGCCACGACTTCAAGGTGTTCAACGCCACCGGCAATGAGTACCGCGCTGTGGCGACCCGGAGTTTTGCGCCGGGCGAAGGCATGACCGTAGCGGTGGCCTGGCAAAAGGGCATTGTGACGCCGCCGAGCGAATCCCAGAAATACCTCTGGTTCCTGCGCGACAACGCGGGCCTCATGGGCCTTCTCGCAACGCTTCTGGGTGTTGCCTTTTTCTACTATTTTGCCTGGACGAGAGTGGGCCGCGATCCGCCAAAGGGAACAATCATTCCGCTCTTCGCCCCGCCGCCTGCCCTTGGCCCGGCCGGGTCAAGATTCGTCTGGAAGCAGGGCTTTGACCAGAAGGCCTTTGCCGCCGCATTGGTCGGCCTTGCCGTCAAAGGCCGCCTGAAGATTGCCGACACGGACGGGGACTTCGAAATCACCAAGCTTGAGGCGAGGGCGCCAGCCCTGACGTCGGCGGAGAATGCGCTCTTCAGCGCAACGCCTTCCGGGACCACCGAGCTGGAGAATTCGAACCACGTGGCCATCGGCATGATGAAGGAGGCTTTGGAAAACGCCCTGACGCGGGAATTCGAGGGCTCGGTCTTCGTGCGCAACATCGGCTGGTTCTTGGCCGGTGCCGCCTTGTCTGTTGCAGGACTCTTGCTTTCGGCCCTCTTGTTGCCTGAGCGCGACAGCATGGCGGGGCTTTTTGCCGCCGGCTGGTCGGGCATCTGGTGGGGCGTCATTCTCACCATTGCCTGGAACTCCATCCGTGGCCTGATGAATGGCCGTGGCATCCTCAGGAAAATCGGTTCCGCCGCATCCCTCCTGTTTCTCATTCCCTTTGGCATCGCCGGACTGGCGGTTCCCCTGTTCCTGCTGTTCTCCGAAGAGCTGTCGCCGGGAATCGCCATGCTGATCGGTACGGCGGTTGGCCTTGGCCTCATGAACCTCGTCTTCTACCACCTGCTGCGCGCCCCAACGCTTGCCGGCCGCCGGGTGCTGGACCAGCTTGAAGGCTTCCGCATGTACATGACAACCGCCGAGGAAGAACGCCTGAAAGTCTTGAATCCACCGGAGAAGACGCCGGAGCTGTTCGAGCGCTACTTGCCCTATGCCCTGGCGCTCGATTGCGAGAACGAGTGGAACGCGAAATTCACCGCCGTGCTGGCCGCCGCCGCACTGGCGGGGGCCACGGCGCCGAGCTGGTATTCCGGCAGCAACTGGAACACCGGCAGCATGGGCGGTTTCACCGACAGTCTCGGCTCCAGCCTCGCCGCAAGTGCCGCATCGGCTTCCCAGGCGCCGGGATCGGCGTCAAGTTCCGGCGGAGGGTTTTCAGGCGGGGGAGGCTCGTCCGGCGGTGGCGGCGGCGGTGGCGGCGGAAGCGGCTGGTAGGCTTAATTCGCTTCCAGTTCTTCCCGCATCATTTCAAGTTCCAGCCATTGCTGCTCGGCCTGGGTTATTTCAGCCTTGGCGTTCTCGTGCCGCGCCATGATCTTGTCAAACGCCTTGGGATCGCGCCCGAAGAGTTCCGGATCGGCCAGCTTCTTCTCCATCACGGCAATTTCATCATGCAGGGCGGCGATCCTTGCGGGGAGGGTTTCAAGGGCATGCTTGTCCTTGAATGAGAGTTTGCGCCTCGCCTGCGGCTTTGCCGGTTGCGCTGTTGAAGCCACGCGCTCCGTCACCGCCACCTTCACCTCGCGCGCATCGACCCCGGTGCCGCGCTGGGCCACCATGTCCGAATAGCCACCGGCATATTCCGTCCACTTGCCGTCGCCTTCGAACATCAGGATCGAGGTTGCGACGCGGTCGAGAAAATCGCGGTCATGGCTGACCAGCAGGATGGTGCCCTGATAATCGCTGAGCATTTCCTGCAGGAGATCAAGCGTTTCGAGATCAAGATCATTGGTGGGTTCGTCCAGCACGAGGAAATTCGAGGGCTTGGCCAGTTCGCGCGCCAGGATGAGGCGGGCCCGTTCGCCGCCGGACAGCACCGACACGGGGGTTCGCGCCTGTTCCGGCTTGAAGAGGAAGTCCTTCATGTAGCTCACCACATGGCGGGTTTCGCCATTGATCGTCACCTGCTGCCCGCGGCCCGCCGTAATCACATCGGCAAGCAGGGCGTTGGGATCAAGGCTCTGGCGGCTCTGGTCCAGCGCCACCAATTGCAGATTGGTGCCCAGCCGCACCGTTCCGCTGTCGGGCGCCATCTCGCCCGTCAGCAATTTGATCAGAGTGGTCTTGCCCGCGCCATTGGGCCCCACGATGCCAAGCCTGTCGCCCCGCAGCATCAGCAGATCAAGATTGGAAATGATGACCCTCTCGCCGAAGGACTTGGAGATTTTCCTCGCCTCGACAACCAGCCGCCCCGAGGCATCGCCGGTGGCAGCGGTGAGTTTCACATTGCCGAGGTTGCCCACATGCTCGCGCCGCTCCTTGCGCAGCGTGGAGAGCAGGCCGACGCGGCGGACATTGCGCTTGCGCCGCGCCGTCACGCCATAGCGCATCCAGTGTTCTTCCGTGGCGATGCGCTGGGCCAGCTTCTGCTGCTCGATTTCCTCCTGCTCCAGAACCTGGTCGCGCCAGGCCTCGAAGTCCGAAAAGCCCCGCTCCATCCGTTTCGTCGCGCCGCGGTCCAGCCACACCGTGCGGTTCGACAGCGCCTGCAGAAAGCGCCGGTCATGGCTGATCAGGATGAAGGCGGCGCGCGAGGCCTTGAGTTCATTTT
>CAZRZB010000046.1:0-19472 GCA_964604435.1 uncultured Aestuariivirga sp.
GACATGGCCTGCTGGGCGATCGAGAAGGCCCCGGTGATCACCGCCTGGCTGGCGATCACGGTCACCAGGGTGGCCAGGAGAACGAGGGGAATCAGGCCCCAAAGCGGCGCCATCAGGAAAAACGGGTTCTCCACATGTTGCGGATGGGCAATGATGAAGGCCCCCTGGCCCAGGTAGTTCAGCACCAGTCCCGGAAACACCACGCAAAGCCAGGCGAGGCGGATGGATTTCTTTCCGAAATGGCCCATGTCGGCATAGAGCGCCTCGCCGCCGGTTACCGCCAGGAACACGCCGCCGAAGACGAGGAGGGCAAGTCCCGGCTGGTCCACCAGCATGCGTACGCCATGGAGCGGGTTGAGCGCGTAGAATATTTCGAGATCGTCGCCAATGTGAACAAGCCCCATCAGGCCGATGATGGCAAACCAGAGGGCGGTGACAGGAGCAAAAATCGAGGCCACGCCCGCGGTGCCGCGGTACTGGAAAAGAAACAGGCTGAACAGCACGGCCAGGGTGAGGGGCACGACCACGAATTCAAACCGGGGATTGATGACGGCCAGGCCCTCAACCGCCGAGAGCACCGACATGGCAGGCGTGATCATGGCGTCGCCAAAGAAGAATGCGGCGCCGATAATGCCAAGAGCCAGGACCAGCCCGCCTTTCTTCTTCAGTAGCGTTTCAACGAGGACCACGAGGGACAGGATGCCGCCTTCCCCCCTGTTGTCGGCACGCATGAGCAACACGACATACTTCAGGCCGACCACCAGGATCAGGGCCCAGAGGAGAAGGGAAACAACGCCGAGGACCGCCAGGCGCAGATCGCCTCCGGCATTGACCACGGGGTGCAGGGCCTCGCGCATGGCGTAGAGCGGACTGGTGCCGATGTCGCCGAAGACCACGCCAATGGAGGCAAAGGCCAATTTGTATTTGGTGGAAGAAGTGCCCGTATCAGGGGCCGCTTCGCCGGGCGGGGGACTTGTTTGTGTCATGGACCGCCCACTATGGGCTCCACTCCTTAATCGGTTTCAGCGGCGGTCTAGGGGGCCGTCACAACGGCACGGCATTCAGCAGGAAGGCCTGCCAGTGTCAAGGCCGGAGCCGGTTTCACGGGCTTGGCGTTGGGATCCTTTTTCAGGGGCTTCCAGGGGATGGGGCCCAGCCAATAGGCCAGCTCCGCGCCGCAGCCTGTCCCGTCGGAGGGGGCGGCAGGGGCCTGGTTCTTGCAACCGGAAAATCCGGGCGGACATTTCATGCGGATGTGAAAGTGGTAGGTATGGTTGTAATAGGGGCGCACCTTGGCCAACCATGAGCGGTCGCCCGTGGCCCATTTGCAGAGCTCGGCCTTGATCGGCGGATGCACGAAGATGCGGGCCACCTCCGGATAGGAGGCGGCGGTCTTGATAAGTTTGGCGCGGGATTCGGTCCAGTTATCCCGGTTCAAGGTCGAGCGGTCCTTCACCATGTCGATGGGGACGAAGTTTTCGCGTTCCGCCGTGGTCAACACATGGTTGGGCATTGGGGTGAACCAGACATCGGCGTCCAGGCCAATCTGGTGGCTGGCATGGCCGGTCAGCATGGGGCCGCCGCGGGGCTGGGCGATGTCGCCAACCAGCAGGCCGTTCCAGCCACTATTTTTCTTGGCATCCTTGGCAAGGCGTTCCACCAGGCCGATCAGGGCCGGATGGCCCCAGTTGCGGTTGCGCGAGGTACGCATCACCTGCCAGGCGGGGCCGTTCACAGGCAGGGCCTTGGCTCCCGAAAGGCAGCCCTTGGCGTAGCTGCCGATGGCCCGGGCCGAAAGATCCAGAGGAAATTTCACGGCGCCAAAGAGCTTCTTGGCGGGCGCGTGCTTGAGGTCGACGGCGGCGAAAGCCGCCAGCGCGGCCTGGTCCTTGGCGGACTGGGCCAGCACGACAGGGGATAGGAAAAATGCCGCAATAACGAGGGCCGGAAGTAGCCGTAAAATTCGCATATGCCGGTCAATCCTCATTTCTTGCGGAATGAATCCAGCGAAACAACCTTGGGTCCCTCCGGCGGCGGGTCTTTCACGGGCGCGCCGCCTTCGGGGCCATCGGTTTTCCGTCTGGTCTTTGCCGGGACAGGTTTCTCCAGCTTGGCCGCCGAGTCAACGGGGGGCTCGACCGTGACAACCTCGAATTGCAGGCCAAACTGCACGGAGGGATCAAGGAAACCTTTTACCGCATTGAACGGGATCACCAGCTTTTCCGGTATGTTGTCAAATGAGAGAGTGACCTCAAAGCGATCCTCGCGCACCACAAGATTCTCATATTGGTGCTGGATCACGATGGTCATTTCACGGGGATAGCGTTCGGCCATGCGCAGGCCGATGTCGACGCCGGGGTATTTGGTATTGAAGGCTATATAGAAGTGATGGTCGCCCGGCAGGCCCGACTTCTCCACCCGGCGCAAGGCCTCGCGCACCACGCCGCGCAGGGCGTTTTGCGCCAGTTGGTCGTATCGCATCAGGTCTTCAGGCATAGATATAATATCCTTTGGAGGGGCCGACTCAGCCTCTCAGATACTACAGCTCCAGACTTTCTGCAGCCACGAACTCATTTGTCCCACACAATTGAAAGTGCCGGTTTCTGTTGCCAGGTACCGGCGGACCCCGCCTGAAACGGCTAAGCCTCAGGACTTTGATTTCGGCATTCGCGCTGCATTAAGCAGCGAGAGCTACCGGAGCATAGTTGTCATTTGCAACTACTTGTTTAGCCCGATAACGTCGGAACCATCACGGGCAAAGCTCCATCCTTTACACCCTCGTCGATCCTGGTTCGCCCCCAGCAGAGGCCGCAGATTCTGCGGTCTTTGGTGGAGGCGCCGGGTACTGCCCCCGGGTCCGAAAGGTTTATTACGATGGCATTTTATCACCATAGCCGCCCATTGCTGGGTAGCCCCCCAGATATAGGGCTTCCGGCCGCCAAGTGAAAGGGGAAGTTCAAGCCCTTGAAATAGGACGAAGATCCGGCCGTAAGAAGGGGCCCGGGCTTGTCAATGCCGCGGGACTGCGCCAGTTTGCTCATCTTGTAACCATGAGGTTCCCCATGACCGCAACGCCGACCGTCGAAAGCCTGCTCGCCCAATGGGTCGAAGCGTTCAACAGTCATGACCTCGACCGGCACATGGCACTCTACACCGAGGATGCCATGCTCTTCGGCTCGGTGGACGAATTGCAGGACGGGCGCGCTGCCATCCGCAGCTATTTCGGCAAGCGCCCGCCGGGCATCAGGGTGAAATCCTATCCGCTGCCGCTGGCCCGGCAAGCCGCGGCGGATGTGATGATTACCGCCGGCCATGTCGATTTCGCCGATGGCGGCCAGCTTATTCCCTATCGCATGACCTGGGTGCTTGTCAGGCGCAACGGGAACTGGCGGATCGCCCAGCATCACGGCTCGCCGCGCCGCAGCACCGATGGATAGGATTCAGCTTGGCTGATACCTCAACGCAAGCGAGCTATGCCACACCATCACTGGCGCCAGGAGCAGACTCGAATTACCATTCAAATGGGACCGTACTGATTGGGCCCATCAAGAAGAGATTCCATTGCAAGGCAATCTACAGATATAGAGGGAGTTGGAATTATGCAGAACTGGAATAGTCTGAGCCGCCGCGACGCGTTGCGTCTGGGGGCCATGGCGATGATGGCGGGAAGCGTTGCGGTTCCTCCGGCATTCGCGGCGGGCACCATCAATTTCGCGGACATCGGTGTCGGCGATCCGGGCGGCGACTGGTCGAAATACAAGGCGGCCAGCGGTTATGACGTGAACTTGGTTTCGATCGGCAACGCCCCGTCGGCCATCCTCAATGTCCTCGTCGCCAGCGGCGGCCAGGGCACCTACGACATCATCAACATTGTGGGCGGCATGCAGAAGCCGCTGGTGGAAAACGACCTGGTCGAAAAGATCGACACGTCGAAACTTCCGAACTGGAGCAAGGACACCTATCTTGAGGAGTTCCTCGGCAAGGGCAAGCCGGGCTTCAAGTTCATCGGTCTCGGCGACGACATCTATGGCGTGCCAACGGTGCTGCAGGGCGATTCCTTCGCCTATCTTCCGGAGAAAACCGGCAAGCTTGATTCCTACGCGGCGCTGTTCGACCCGCAGTGGAAAGGCTATGTGGCGCTTGAGGACAATTACACGACGGCCGCGCAGAAAACCGCGCTCTACCTGAAGAGCGCCGGCCTCGCCACGATTGCCAATCCCGATGACATGAGCAAGGAAGAATTCAAGACCGTCATCGACTTCCTCATCGACCAGAAAAAGAAGGGCCAGTTCCGGGTGATCTGGAACAGCTTCGAGCAGGCGGTCAACCTCATCACCAGCAAGGAAGTCTATGTCATCGACTGCTGGGAGCCGATGGTGTTCGTAGCCAAGTCAAAGGGCATTGACGCGGTCTATGCCGACCCGAAGGAAGGCTATCTGCTCTGGGCGATGGCGGCCTATCTGGTCAAGAACCCGAACCGCAGCGCGGAACAGACAGCTGCCGCCTACCAGCTGCTCGACTTCATGCTGGGCGGCTGGTACGGGGCCAAGATCACCAATATGCGGGGTTATATGACCAATCCGCAGGCTCCGGACTACGCCAAGGCCAATCCCTCGGAATTCCCCGAGGGTGAAGCCCAGAAGGTCGCGGACATCACGGCCAACGTGGCGCGCAAGTTCCAGCAGGGTGGAACCTGGCAGAATCGCTGGCCCACCGAAGTGGAGTTCTACGAATCCGAGTGGTCGCGCTTCAAGGCGGCCTGACCCGGCGCGGCGTGCGACACGCGGCTGGTTTCTTGCAACATCACGGGCGACGGGCACTGCTGTGCCTGCCGCTCGTGTTTGTGGCTGCGTTTCTGGTTGTCCCCCTGGGGCTGACCATCATTGTCAGCTTCTGGGAGCGCGCCGGCCTCAAGTTCCGTCCCGCCTTTTCGCTGGCTTCCTACACCACCATCGTCGAGGGCGCGCGGCTTGACGTGCTCATGCGCAGCATCATGGTTGCCGTGGAGACCACCGCGATCTCGCTGCTGCTAGCCTACCCGATCGCCTATTTCCTCGCCCGGAAGGCGCGGCCGCAGGCCACCCGCATTGTGCTGGTTCTTTTCACGGTTCCCTTCCTCATCAACTATATCGTGCGCAATGTGGCCTGGACCAGCCTTCTCGGGCGCAATGGCACGGTCAACACGGCGCTGGCGAGTTCGGGCATCGTGGAAGCGCCGCTGGACTGGTTGCTCTACAGCGATTTCGCCGTGTTCCTCGGCCTGATCTCGACCTACATGCCGTTCATGATTTTCCCGCTGGTGCTGTCGATCGCCGCCATTGACCGGCAGTATCTCGAAGCGAGCTTTGACCTGGGGGCCAGCGCCATTACGACGTTCAGGCGCATCACCTTGCCCCTGTCGCTGCCCGGCATTTTTGCAGCCATTGTGTTTGGCTTTGTCGGCGCCATGGGCGAGAGCGCCGTGCCGGTGATCATGGGCGGCGTCGGCTATGAGTTGCTTGGCAACACCATCACAAGCAGCATGGATGTGCTGAACTATCCCCTGGCCGCGGCGCTTTCGAGCCTTGTGGTCGCGCTCATGCTCGTGCTGATGGTTGGCTGGTATGCGGTCTTTGACCTCAAGACCTTTCTTGGCAAAATTCTTGAGTGGCGGTCATGACAAAAAGATACTGGCCCATGTGGCTTCTCATCGGGCTGGTTCTCTTTATCCTGTACATGCCGATTGTCCCGGTGCTGATTCTTTCGGTGCGGGGAGAGGCAGCGGGCGAATGGACCCTGCGCTGGTATCACGAGCTTTCGCAGACGGCCCTGATCCTGAAAGCGCTGCGCACGACCGCGATCATCGCAGGCCTGGTGGGAGCCTTGGCGACCTTGCTTGGGCTTCTGGCGGCGCTGGCAATCCGCGAGCTCGGAATGCCGCGGATCATTCTGCTTGCGATGCTGCTACCGCTGTTCATTCCCGGAGTCAGCATGGGACTGGCCAGCGCCCTGCTGTTCTCGATAAGCGGCATTCCCGCTTCGATCGCCACCATTGTAATTGTCCAGACAGTCTGGGCGCTGCCCTTCGCGACGCTCATCATTCTCACCGTTATGGCTGCCTTTGACCCCTCTTATCTTGAGGCTGCCTATGTCGCCGGGGCCAGCCGCTGGCAGGCCTTCCGCGATATCGAATTTCCGTTGATCACCCCGGGAATCTATGGTGCCGCGAGCTTTTCGCTGATCATCTCGATCAACGAGACAATCCGCACCAGCGTGGTGCAGGGGCCATGGAACACCATCCCCACCTACATCTGGTCCACTTACAAGCAGGTGGGATTATCGCCGGTGCTCTACGCCCTGATGGGGCTGATCATCATCTCGACGATCGTTCTGGCGCTTTCCTATCTTGCCCTCAGCCGCCCTCGCAAGAGTCACGGCTGACCATTCACGACAACGCCAAGCGCAATTTCGACCGCCCGGAGAGTGCGCGACAGTTCCATGGACGCGACATCGGCGCGCTGGTGCAGTTCCAGCACTCTGCCGGCGCGGAGGTCGTCAAGTATAATGGCGACCTGCTCGGGCATGTAGGGAAGGTGAATGAAGCCGGCGGGGATTCTGGCGCCGCGGGCGGCGAGTCCCTCCATGAGCGAAAACAGGCAGGCATTGCAGAGGTAGGTTCCGGCGGTCGAAGACATGCGCACCGGTATTCCCGCATCGAGCAGGGCCGTTTCGATGGCGCCGAGCGGCAGCGTCGACCAATGGGCCGCAGCAGGATCCTGCGAGACAACAGTTTCCTTCAACAGGACGCCTTCATTATCGGGAATTTCAAAGTCCGCCATGTTGATACCAATCCGCTCAAGGCGGATCATCGCCTCTCCCGGCCACAGGCCAAGGCACACGACGGCGGCCGGGCGCACCTTGTCGAGGCAGGCGTGCAGTTTGGCCCGCATGCCCGGCAACGAAACCGGCAGGCCCTCGCCCACAACGGTCATGCTGCCAAAGGTCCGGCCGTTAAGGGCTTTCATGACCTCAAACGCAGGATTGCTGCCCCGGCCAGCATAGGGTTCGAAGCCAGTGACCAAGATATTCTTTGTGCTCATATGCCGATCTCTGCCATGCTGCAAATTGCTGGGCTAACAGTCCCGATGTCAAGCTGCATTGCTGCAATGAAACATCGAACGGGTTTCATCCGGCGGGTTTATTTTTAGGGCGTGACTGACCAGCCTTCCTGACGGGCTTGGTGCGGCGGCGCGCCGAGTTCTTGGCCACTGCGGCTTTCTTGCCAGGGCTTGCCGGATCGCCGGTCCGGATATCGGTCAGCACGGCGGACTGGGCGACTTTCTGGGCAAGCTTGCGGTTCATGGCGGCACTTACAGCCGTGCGAAGTGCCGGATTGCCGTCGAGGAGAACATGCAAGGTCTTTGAATCCCACACGCAATAATGACAGCCCGGTTCCAGAGTCACCGTCGCGGTGGCAGGCCGCGAAAGCAGAAAGGCTATTTCCCCGATGAACGTCTGCGCGTCGGAAACGGCGCGCTGGCCGCTTTTCTCGATGGTCATCCTGCCATCGATGATGAAATAGAGCCGGTGCAGCGCCTCGTTCTCCTTGGTGATGACAAGTGGCGAGACTGCCACGACCTGCCTGCCGGCCTTCAGGAGCTTGCGGAACTGGCCGGGGGTCAGATCCTCCAGCAAGTCAAACAGCTTTCGCTCGCTGGCGCGCAGGCTGAAATGCACCTCGTCGAAGAAGATGAGCCAAACCATCGTGACATTCACGATGGTGAACATGGCGCTCCAGAATATCCCGCCCCACAGGGGGCTCTCGGGAGCGAAGTAGAAATACAGGATGTAGACAAGGTTCCCGGCCAGGATCAGACCGCGCAAGATAAACTGGTCGCGGAAGAGGAAGCCGAGCAGGTACAGAAGGGCCGCTACATGCACGATGTTCCGGCTGTCCAGCAATTGTTCGAAAACCGTCGATGACACGGCGTAGGCCCCCGCAAACCCATGGACGGGGGTAGACTGGCGGGTTCGAACCGGCTTGTCCAGAGGCCGTCCACAGGCGGTAGTGTATCAATTTGAAATTTAGCCTCCCCTGACAGGCTATCGCATCCGGTTTCGATTTCTTATATGCTTACCGGAAAGCATAGGGGAGCTTCATGCGCCAATTTTTCGTTGGGTTGATAATGGGGCTTGGAATAGGAGTTGCGGCTACTGCGAGCGCCGCATCAATGGTCGGGGATAATGGCTGGCTTATGGGCTGGGACGTTTCAGTCAATGGGGAAACAGTATGTTCTGAACCATATATTTGGGTTACCACCAGAGAGATAGAGTGTGATTGATGCCTAAAGGCCCTAAAGGCGAGAAGCGCCCCGCTGATGTAATTGGTGCTGCCGTCAAAGTCATGCGGATTGCCACGGGTGAGGAAAGCGATGCCGCGCCGGATGACGGCAAGAATAAGGCTGCACAGGAGCTGGGGAAGCTTGGTGGTGCTGCACGGGCCAAGTCCATGAGTGCCAAGCGCCGGAAAGAGATTGCCAAAAGGGCGGCTAAAAGCAGATGGTCTTAGCAAGCATTCGTCGTCCATGACAAATTATTGCTTGCTATTAGAAATCGCAAGCACTAGAATGTTCCGTGTAGCAAGCATGGAGTATTGGATATGGACGAAACTCCACAAAGCAAAGGTGGGAAAGCCCGCTCGGAAAGTCTGATGCCATCAGAACGTCGGCGCATTGCCCGTGAAGCGGCAAAGGCCCGCTGGGATGAACCGTCGCCCAAAGCCGTTTTTGGAGCATCTGACAAGCCAATCAAAATCGCTGATATTCAAGTCCCTTGCTATGTTCTTGATGATGGTCGCCGCGTCATTACCATGAGCGGCATCATTGATACCCTCAACATTGCCCGTGGGGGTTCGATGAAAAGGGGGATGAGTAGACTTGAGCTTTTTGTGTCTGGCAAGCTCATAAAACCCTACGTTTCTAATGAGTTGTACGAGAGAGTCAGAAATCCAATAAAATTCAGAATTGGGCGTTCTGTCGCATATGGGTACGATTCTGATACCCTGATTGACATAGCTGAAGCAGTCCTGGCTGCCGAGAACGCAGGTGTCCTGATGTCTCAGCAAAGCCCAATTGTCTATCAGTGCCGCGTCATCATGTCTGGACTGACGCGCATTGGCCTTATTGCCCTCATTGACGAGGCTACTGGCTATCAAACAAAACGAGATGCAAACGAACTTCAAGAGATTCTCAAGACATACTTGCTTCCTGAACATCGTCCATGGATGCAGACCATACCGCAAGAATTCACCAACGAAATTTACCGGGTCTATGGCTGGAAAAGGCAGGCAAATAACCAAGGCCCCCGCTACGCTGGAAAGCTGATTAGGCAGCTTATTTATGAGCGTTTGCCGAAGCCAGTTTTGCCAGCTCTTGATGAACTAAATCCGTCCAACAAGAACTACCAGAGGAAACATCGCCACCACCAATTTCTGACTGAAAAACAGGGACTAGATCACTTTAGATCACAAGTCATAACAGTCATGACATTGCTAAGAATTTCTAAAAGTAAGGGTGAATTCAATAGACATCTAGAGTCATATTTTGGAACTCAAATGTCTTTTGATTTTGACGATAATACTTGACGTCAAGCACAAAAGTTCATATATTATGAGTGTGAACAAATTATCCGTCAAAACCCGCGCCCAAATGCTCAATATGCTCTGTGAGGGTTCTTCCATGCGGTCGGTTTCAAGGTTGGCCGATGTGAGCATAAACACGGTCGCCAAGCTCCTGATTGATGCTGGCAAGTTCTGTGCGACCTTCCATGATGACAAGGTTCGCGGCGTAAAAGCCCAGCGTATCCAGTGTGACGAAATATGGTCATTCACCGCAGCCAAGCAAAAGAACGTCCCCAATATGAAGAACCCGGTTGACGGCGCGGGCGACACATGGACTTGGACGGGCATTGAAGCCGACACCAAATTGATTGTTTCTTGGCTGGTAGGTGGTCGGGACGGCGAATATGCAATCGCCTTCATGGATGACCTGCGATCACGCCTAGCAAACCGCGTCCAACTCACTACGGATGGCCACAAGGCCTATCTGGAAGCCGTCGATGGTGCATTCGGTGGCGATGTTGATTACGCCATCCTGCATAAGGTCTATGGCTCTTCCCCTGAAAGTGCGATTGGCAAATACAGTCCTGCTGAGTGCATCGGAACCCAGAAGCATCGCATAGAAGGCAAGCCCGATTTGCAGCACGTTTCGACAAGCTATATTGAGCGCAGCAATTTGACCATGCGAATGCATAACCGTCGCTTTACCCGTCTGACCAATGCTTTCAGCAAGAAGTTTGAAAGTCACGTTCACATGGTGGCGATCTGGACCGTTTGGTATAATTGGGTGCGCATTCACAAAAGCCTGAGGATTACCCCTGCAATGGCATCTGGGCTGACTGACAGGCTTTGGGACTTTGAGGAGATTGTTGCTGGCATGGATGCAATAGCGCCGAAAGCTGGCCGACCCAAAACCTACAAAAAATCATCTGTGGACGGCGTGACCTGAAACGCTCAGCAGCAAATAAACTGTGCTAGAAAGACTGACCCCGGGAGCATGTCAGAGACAGAGGCCGACCCGGGGTTTACAGAGCGTATATATGCCAAAGGGGCGTTTAGGACAAGTAAAATTGCGGACAGAAATCATCAATTTGGCGCTTGAAAGGACAATATCGCGGGCTAGGCTCGAAAAGTATCTTATTGAAATGAAAGGTGATTTAGACGCAGCCCTAGAACTTTACGAGTACAATATACGGGTTTCAGAGGCTTTTTATACCCCTCTGCAGAACTTGGAAATATGCTTAAGGAATACGATAGATCAGTGCATGTCCGGGGTGTATGGGGCGGACTGGTTTCATAATGGAGTTGCCGGTCTAACCATGGACGCTCAAAATGAAGTCTTGGCGGCCTATCAGGAATTGGGCGATCAGGAGAATACCCCTCCAGGGGCCGTTATAGCAGAACTCAAATTTGCTTTTTGGGTTGGGCTGCTAGCCCCAAAATATGACTCTACTTTATGGCGCAAAGCACTTTATCGCGGTTTTCAAAAAACAGGTGGAAAACGAAGATCGGACGTTCATGGACGTTTCAATGCAATAAGGCGCTTCCGAAATAGAATAGCTCATCATGAGCCAATTTTTAACAAAGACCTCCGCCTTGCTCATGATGAAATAATGGAGGCGATTGGCTGGATGTGTCGTGACACTAAATCATGGACAGAGCACCATAGCCGCGTAATTGCAGTAATAATCTGATATTGCTCCCGCCCAGTGGGCAGCGGCAATATCCAAAACTTTCATTTTTCAAACTGATACACTACCCCACAGGCCGGTGCTTTGTTTTGGGCCGGAGAATCGGTTAACTTGGGCTCATGCGCCAGTACCTCGATCTCATGCGGCATGTCCGCGACCACGGTGTGCAGAAGACGGACCGCACCGGAACGGGCACGCGCTCGGTGTTCGGCTACCAGATGCGCTTTGACCTCGCTGGCGGTTTTCCGCTGGTGACGACCAAGAAGCTGCATCTGCGCTCGATCATCTATGAGCTGCTGTGGCTGCTCAGCGGCGACACCAACATCAAGTTCCTGCATGACAACAAGGTGACGATCTGGGACGAATGGGCCGACGCGAACGGCGATCTGGGGCCGGTCTATGGGGCCCAGTGGCGCTCATGGCCGGGGCGCGATGGCGGGGTCATCGACCAGATCGCCGAGACGGTCGAACGGATCAGGAAAACACCCGATTCGCGCCGCCTGCTGGTGACCGCGTGGAACCCGGCCGATGTCGACCGGATGGCCCTGCCGCCGTGCCATTGCCTGTTCCAGTTCTATGTGGCCAACGGCAAGCTCTCGTGCCAGCTTTACCAGCGTTCCGCCGACATCTTCCTCGGCGTGCCGTTCAACATCGCGTCCTACGCCTTGCTCACCCACATGATGGCCCATGTCACGGGCCTCAAGGCGGGCGAGTTCGTCCATACATTTGGCGATGCCCATATCTACCTCAACCATCTCGCGCAGATCGACGAGCAGCTCTCGCGCGAGCCCTTCGCCCTGCCGCGCCTGGTGCTGAAGCGCGAGGTGAAGGCCATCGATGAATTCCGCTATGAGGATTTCGAGATTGTGAACTATCAAACCCATCCGCATATTTCCGCGCCCGTGGCGGTGTAGGCGCGATGGCCGCTTTCGGACCCGACTTCCAGCAATACACGCAGCCCCGCCTCTATCAGTCGGCCAGCGTCACCGGGCTGTGGCGGGGCCTCGGGCTCCTGCTTGCCATCGGGCTGGTTTATTTCATCCTGCAAACCGTCATTGGCCTGGCCATTTCAGTCCTCGGGTTTGGGGCGCAAATGGACGACCCATCGGCTGTGCTGAAGTCGGCGATCATCGGGGTGTTCCCGGCCTCGCTTGCCACTGCGGGATTCATCTGGTGGGTCTGCCAGTCCGGGGGAGGCGAGCCGCGCGACATTCTGGCGTTGCGCTGGCCCAGCCTGGGCTGGCTCGGCTGGCTGCTGGTCATCGGCGGCTTCCTGATCGTCATGTATGCGGCGCTGCTATTGACGGTCGCCGTCTTCCAGATCGACCTCAG
Source organism: uncultured Aestuariivirga sp. (assembly GCA_964604435.1). Lineage (GTDB taxonomy): Bacteria > Pseudomonadota > Alphaproteobacteria > Rhizobiales > Aestuariivirgaceae > Aestuariivirga. Next base: position 12,619 of record CAZRZB010000046.1, read on the forward strand.
CCAGTTCCAGGCGGGGCCGGATGGCACTTCGAAAGTCCCGGATCTGGTCAGGCAAAGCATGGCGGAAATGGCCAGGGAGCCCCTGTTGTACTGGCTGGCGGTTCTCGCTGTGGTGGTGGGCGCCCCGATTGGCGAGGAATTCATTTTCCGCGGCTACATGTTTTCGCTGCTGTCCAAGACACCACTTGGGCTGACCGGCGCGACACTGGTGACATCCGCATCATGGGCGCTGTTCCACAAGAGTACCGCGCCATGGTTTCTCGTCGGGGTGCTGTTCATCATGGGCCTTGTCCTGTGCTGCCTGCTGATTCGCTTTGGCAGCCTGTGGGTGACGCTGATCTGCCATGGCGTGTGGAACGCCATCACCTCGCTCACCATCCTGGGGATGACTTCGCAATGAGCCTGCTGATCCGGCAGGCGATTCCGGGCGACGAGCGGATTGTCCTTGATTTCATCGGCAAGCTCGCGGCCTACGAGAAGCTCAGCCAGGACGTGGTGGCAACCGTTGCCGATATCCGCGAGGGGCTGTTCGGGGCAGTCCCGCGGGCCCATTGCGATCTGGCTTTCTGGGACGGCGAGCCGGCGGGATTCGCCCTGTGGTTCTACAATTACTCGACCTTCCGCGGACGCGCGGGGATCTATCTCGAGGATCTTTTCGTGGACGAGGCGCGGCGCGGCAAGGGCATCGGCAAGGCGCTGCTGCGGCACCTGGCCAGGCGCTGTGTAAGAGAAGGACTGCCGCGCCTGCAGTGGTGGGTTCTCGACTGGAACGCCCCGTCGATTGCTTTTTACAAGTCCCTGGGCGCCGTCCCGCAGGACGAATGGACGGTTTACCGGGTTTCCGGCGAAGCTCTGGAAAGATTGGCAGCGAAATGATCACGGTGCGACCCATGCAGCCAGGCGAAGGGGCCGCACTGCTCATGATGATTCGTGCCCTGGCGGAATCGCACAAGCTGCTGCACACGGTTCAGGCAACGCCCGAAATGTATGAAACGGCGATGTTCGGGAAAGCTCCAATTGTCGGCGCCCTGATGGCCGAGTATGATGGCGTGCTGGCGGGCTGCGCCGTGTGGCACCGCAGTTTCTCCACCAACCGGGGGAAGGAAGTGATGTATCTTGAGGATCTGTCGGTGCTTCCGGAATTCCGGCGGCGCGGCGTGGCCCGGGCCCTGCTGAAGGCCGTGGCACGGCTGGCGCTGGAAAAAAACCATGCGAGTGTCTATTGGTTCATGATGGATTGGAACAAGGAAGCTGGCGCCCTCTACGAAAGCGTTGGAGCGGAGCTTGAACCCGGCATGACCTTTTGCCGGATCCGCGATGATGCCTTGCGTGGGCTGGCATCATGAGAAAGATTTCCTTTGTGGTGGCGGTGGCCAACAACTGGGTGATCGGGCGCGAGGGCGGCCTGCCCTGGCATATTTCCTCGGACCTGAAACGTTTCAAGGCGATCACCATGGGCAAGCCGGTGATCATGGGGCGCAAGACCTGGGACAGCCTGCCAAGAAAACCGCTGCCGGGGCGTCTGAACATTGTGATCACGCGGCAGAGAGACTTCCAGGCGGAAGGGGCCGTTGTGGTAGCCGATGCGGACGCGGCGCTGGCCGCGGCGGGGGCGGCGGCGGAAATCGTGGTCATCGGCGGGGGCGAAATCTACAGCCTGTTTCTTGCCCGGGCGGACCGGATCTATCTGACTGAGGTTGACCTGGATATTGACGGCGATACGCAGTTTCCACTGATCAATTTTGCCCAATGGCACGAATCGGCGCGGGAAATCCATCCGCGCGGGCCGCAAGACAGCGCGGCCTACATCCTGCGGGTGCTCGACCGGATCGTGTGAACCTGCGGTTTTTCAAGACTCGCCTATACCCTTGGCAGGGTGCCCCCGGGACCTGTCCGGCCTGGCATGCCCCGCCTCATTGCCGGGGTAAAACATAGGCTTGTAGGCAGGGCCCGAAGTGAAACATCAAGTTACGGCCAGCCCATGGCGTGCGGCTGACGGCAATGCCGCCTCCCATGGCGTGGAGGCGTGCGGCCGATGGGTGCGCCGGGGCGGGCGTTGTCTGCCGGTTGCGGCACAGGCTCGCCCGTTTGGCTTCCCTCCTAAACTCATGGACATTCCACGGCCGGCTTCCTATATCCGCCCCCAAGGGATTCAACCTGCAATTCACTGGGAAGGTAAGTCATGCCGTGGAATAGCGATGAAGGTGGCGGCGGCAAGGGGCCGTGGGGGCAGGGGCCATGGGGCCAGGGTCCGAAGGGTCCGCGCAATACGGGGGGCGGACGCGGTCCCAACCCTCCCGACCTTGATGAATTGCTGCAGCGCGGCAAGGACAGCCTGAAGAATGTTCTGCCCAGCGGCGGGCGCAGCACCTGGCTCTTGCCAGTGGTCCTGTTTGCCGCGTTCTGGGTTTACAATTCAGTCTATCAGGTCCAGCCGGACGAGCGTGGCGTGGTCTTGCGGTTTGGCGAGTTCTCGCGCACCGCGGACCCCGGCCTGCATTTCGCGGTATGGCCCATCGAAACGATGGAAAAGCCGCGGGTTGGCGCCGTGCGCCAGATCAATATCGGCATGGAGGGCGCCGAAGGGCAGATGCTCACCAGCGACAAGAACATCATTTCCGTTCCGTTCTCGGTGTTCTGGCGCATTTCCCAGCCCACCGATTTTCTGTTCAATGTCGCAGATCAGGAAAGAACCATCCGGGCGGTCGCCCAGAGCGCCATGCGCGAAATCGTAGGACAGACGCGGGCGCAGATGATTTTGACCACCGGCAAGGATGCGGTGGCAGCGCAGGTCGAGCAGATCACGCAAAAACTTCTTGATGAATACAAGGCTGGTGTCATCGTCAGCCAGATCAACCTCGGCGACGTCCAGCCTCCAACCGAAGTGGCCAACGCCTTTGCTGAAGTGGTCCGCGCCGGACAGAACCAGCAACAATTGATCAACGAAGCCGAGAAGTACCGCAACCAGCAGGTCCAACTGGCCGAAGGCGAAGCGGCCAAGCTGATTGAGGATGCCAATGCCTACAAGGCCCGGGTGGTGTTCGAAGCGCAGGGCCAGGCTGCGCGCTTTCTCTCGGTTTACAACGAATACAAGAACGCCAAGGACGTGACCCGCCAGCGGATCTACCTGGAAACCATGGAGGGGATACTTTCCAGGTCCAACAAGGTGATCATCGAAGGTGGCCAGAATGGCCCGGGTGTGGTGCCTTATCTGCCGCTTCCGGAAATCCAGAAACGCGCCACCACGACGGGCCAATAGGATAGAATTGGAATACTCACATGAGCAGCTTCAAAAACATACTTGGCATCGTGGCGGCGGTCATTGCCTTCATCGCCTACTCGTCCTACTTCGTGGTCGACGAACGGCAGAAGGCGCTGGTCCTGCGCTTTGGCGAAATCAATCGCACGGTTGAAGAGCCTGGCCTTTATTTCAAGGTGCCGATTGCAGACAGCGTGACCATGGTCGAGGACCGCATCCTCATCTGGGAGAACAATGACCGCCCGGTGCAGGATATTGCAAGCCAGGTTTATATCGTGGATGCGATCACCATGGCGCGCATATCGGATATCAAGCTGTTCCGTGAAACACTTGGTGCTGACCTTGGGCAGGCCGAGATCCGGGTTGCCGCGCGCCTCGATTCTGCCTTGCGCCAAACCTACGGTCGCCGTTCCTTCGATGCCGCCCTGTCTTCCGACCGGGCCGTGATGATGCGGGAAATCCGCGACGAACTGCGGACCGAAGCCTCGACATTGGGAATCGAGATTGTCGACGTGCGGGTGCGCCGCACGGATCTCAATGAAAATGTCCTTGAACAAACCTACAACCGGATGGAATCCGAACGCAACGCGCTGGCAGCCGATATCCGCTCCAAGGGCGAGGCCACCAAGACCCGGATGAATGCCGAAACGGACCGGACCTATACAACCAAGCTTGCCGATGCCCAGCGCCAATCGGATATCATCCGGGGTGAAGGCGACGGCGAACGCAACAGGGTGTTCGCCCAGGCCTTCCAGCAGGATCCGGAATTCTTCAGCTTCTACCGGTCCATGCAGGCCTACGCCAATAGCCTTGGGGCTGACGGGACCACCTTGGTTCTGGATCCAGACTCCGAGTTCTTCAAGTACTTCGGTTTCCAGAAGGGCAGTGAAACTGCGCCAGCAGCACCGGCGCAATGAAGCACGACTTGCTGCTGGCCCTTGGTCTCGTTTTCGTGATCGAGGGTCTTCTTTATGCCTTGGTTCCCGGGCATTTGAAAACTATGATGAAGGCCATGGAAACGGTTCCTGACGAGACGCTGCGCCTGGGCGGCATGATCGCCCTGGGCTTTGGCGTTTTCACAGTCTGGCTCGTGAAAGCATTTCTTATCTGATCATGTTCAGGAGACTATTTTGATGACGGCACTGACCTCGAGAACACGCCAGGCGCTGGCCAGCCTTGCATTGGGAACCCTGGTGTTTGGCGCCGCCGCCGCTCCGTTCTCGGTGCTTCCGGCCCAGGCGCAGCTCGAGCAATTGCCCTCGGTCGCCGACCTGGCCGAACGCCTGCTTCCTTCCGTGGTTGAAATCTCGGTGCAAGCGAAGGCGGAGGCCGATGGACAGATGATGCAGTTGCCCGAGCTGCCGGAAAACTCGCCGTTCAAGGATTTCTTTGACGAGTTCCTGAAAAAGCAGCGCAAGGGGCAGGCCCCGGAGCAGCAGGACCGCACGGTGAATTCCATGGGGTCCGGCTTTGTGGTTGAGGCCAGCGGCCTGATCGTGACCAACAATCACGTCGTGGAGGGGGCCGAGAACATTGAGGTGCATTTCCAGGATTCCACCATCCTCAAGGCCGACCTGGTGGGGCGCGATCCAAAAACCGACCTGGCGGTTCTCCGGGTTAAACCTGACAAGCCGCTGCCGGTCGTGGCCTTCGGCGACAGCGATGTGCTGCGCATCGGCGAGTGGGTGGTGGCCATCGGCAATCCGTTCGGCCTGGGCGGCTCGGTCTCGCTCGGTATTGTCTCGGCGCGCAACCGCGACATCAACGCCGGCCCCTATGACGACTTCATCCAGACCGACGCCGCCATCAACAAGGGCAACTCCGGCGGGCCGCTGTTCAACTTGAAGGGCGAAGTGGTGGGCATCAACACGGCGATCTTCTCGCCCACCGGCGGTTCGGTGGGGATCGGCTTCTCGGTGCCGGCCAATACCGCCAAGGGCGTTATCGATCAATTGATAAAGTATGGCGAAACCCGGCGCGGCTGGTTCGGCGTCAAGATCCAGTCGGTGACCGACGATATCGCCGAAAGCATGGCGATGGGCAAGGCGCGAGGCGCGCTGATCGCCGATGTCACCAAGACCGGCCCGGCTGAAAAAGCCGGCATCGAGCCGGGCGATGTGGTGATCGAATTCAATGGCAAGCCGGTGCGGGAGATGCGCGATCTGCCGCGCATCGTGGCCGATACGGAGATCGGAAAGAAAGTTCCGGTAAAGATCTTCCGCAAGGGCAAGGAACTTGAGATCATCGCGGAAGTGGGACGGCTTGAGGACGGCGAAAAAGTCGTGGCCCAGCAGGATGCCACGTCCGGGGGCACACCGGCGCCCGCAGTGACCACGGCCCTGGGCATGACGGTCAGCTCGATGACCGACGAGCTGCGCGAGAAATTCAAGATTGATGCGGAGATCAAGGGCGCGGTTGTCACCGAGGTCACGCCCGACGGTCCCGCGGCTGACAAGAAACTGGAGCCCGGCGATGTGATCACCGAGGCCGGCGAGAAGGCCGTCACCGGCGCGGCGGATATTTCAGCCGCCATCGATGCGGCGGAGAAGGCCGGCAAGAACTCCGTGCTGCTGCTGGTTTCAAAGGGCGGCAAGCAGGCCGAGATGCGCTTTATCGCGCTGAAGCTGAAGAAGTAGCTGCAAGCAGGTTCGCCGTTCAGCCAAGAAACCTGACTGCGGCATAAATGAGTGCTGCAGCGGCGACGGCGCATCCGCCAAGGATGACATAGGCTCCCTTGGTGATGCCGGCGATCACCTTCTTGACTTCCGCCCGGTCATTGACGTTGGGAAACGGGGTTGCCGGAACGGGCAAGCTGAGGAACTTGCAGAGCGGTCCCCAGCCCTGGTCCACTGTAAAGATCAGCAGCCTGTCGGGCGGAACGGCGGCTTTCACATCTTCAATGTGCTGCTGGTATTCGGCAATTGCCCTGGCGCGGTCTTCCATGGTGTTCTTGTGGTTGCGCTGCCAGATGAGCTTGCGCGACATGTCGCCGAACTTGCGGCCGAAGGGCGTGAAGAACTCCAGCACCTTGAACTGCCAGACATTCTCAGTGAAGTAGATGGTATCGATGGTGCTCTCGTACCAGGCTTCCGGGCCCTTGGGATGGAGCGTCAGCAGAACCTTTGCGTTGGGATAGGCCGCCATGAGTTCGCGCCAGACGCAGCAGGCCGGGTTGTCGACCGCGGCGGTGTATTTCGCCAGTGTCTCATCCCAATCGAATTGGGTGCCCGGCGGAGAGTTGGCGACCTTGTGCCAGAAGCCGAGATGGCTCTTGTTAGCCTTGTTCATGAGCACTTCGATCATGTGATAGCAGGGAAGTTCAAGCTGATTGAGTGCCGTATAGGTGGACATGGTTCCGGTGCGGCCATAGCCCGCGCCGATCACTTTGATTGTCACGGTGTTCTCCTCCCCTTGCAAATTCCGAACGTGCCGGAACCGGGCAGGGAGGTCAATGCTCATTCGGCGTTGGCTTCATAGCAGCCGGCGGAGGCATCAGCGCAGCGCGTGCAGGGCGGTTGGCGTGGTTTGCGGTTCGGGATCGAGGCGATGGCGGGTGGATTTCATCGGCAGGACTTGGCCCAGCATGGCGGCCTCA
>CAZRZB010000047.1:0-19312 GCA_964604435.1 uncultured Aestuariivirga sp.
CGACCATGGACGCGGCAACGGCCTCCGGCTGGTCGGAAGTCAGCCCCGACAGCAATGCCGAACTGGCCGCCATGCTGGCGCTGGGCGAGGCGGAAGCCAGCGATCCGGAGCTGCAGGCGAGCTATGAGTGGCGCGTCTTCGGCAAAGCGATCGAGGCGCTGCCGCATCATCTGGTGGTCAGCCGCACCAGTGCCGTGCTGTCGGAGGGCGATGCGCCCTTCGTGCAGATCGGCTGCTATCTCTACGATTTCTCTGCCACGGAGCCCGTGCCGGCGGCCGATGTCAGCGCGATGCTGGGCACCGGAATCGCGCAATCTATGGAGACGGCGGAAATCGCCAGCCACGTCTGGGGTCCGCCGCCGTCGATGCCGCGCACGCTCGACACCTACCTGACCTACATCCCCGCCGGCAGCCCGCATGTCGAACAGACCGGCTTCGACGGGGTCGTGCTGAAGTTTTCAACCTCCGCGCCGGAGGAGGCAGGCCAATGAGCTTCCCGTCCGGCAACCATGTTATCCGATAGATTGTTCCCGAAAGGCTGAGCGACGCATGTCCATTCTCGTCGACAAGAACACCAAGGTCATCGTGCAGGGCCTGACCGGCAAGACCGGCACGTTCCACACCGAGCAGGCGCTCGCCTATTACGGCACGCAGATGGTGGGCGGCATCCATCCGAAGAAGGGCGGCGAGAAATGGACCGGCTCGAAGGGCGAGACCCTGCCGATCTTCGCGACCGTCGCCGAGGCCCGCGACGTGACCGGCGCAACGGCGTCCGTCGTCTATGTGCCGCCGGCGGGCGCGGCCGAGGCGATCCTCGAGGCGATCGAGGCGGAGATTCCGCTCATCGTCTGCATCACCGAGGGCATCCCGGTCATGGACATGGTCAAGGTCAAGGCGCGGCTCGACAAGTCGAAGTCCCGCCTGATCGGGCCGAACTGCCCGGGCATCGTGACGCCGAACGAATGCAAGATCGGCATCATGCCCGGCAACATCTTCAAGAAGGGCTCGGTCGGCATCGTCTCGCGCTCCGGCACCCTCACCTATGAAGCGGTGTTCCAGACCACCCGCGCCGGCCTCGGGCAAACCACGGCGGTCGGCATCGGCGGCGATCCCGTCAAGGGCACCGAATTCATCGAGGTGCTGGAAATGTTTCTCGCCGATCCCGAAACCCAGTCGATCATCATGATCGGCGAAATTGGCGGCGCGGCCGAGGAGGATGCGGCCGAATTCATCCGCACCGCCAAGATCAAGAAACCCATGGCCGGCTTCATCGCCGGCCGCACCGCCCCTCCCGGCCGCCGCATGGGCCATGCCGGCGCCATTATCTCCGGCGGCAAGGGCGGGGCCGAATCCAAGATCGAGGCGATGAAGCGGGCCGGCATCGCCGTCTCGGATTCGCCCGCCATGCTGGGCCGGACCTTGTTAGAGAAATTGAAACGTAAATAAGACAAATAAAACTTTGAGTAGTATATCTCTCGGGCCGGACAGAGTTCCCGGCCTTCTCGGAAAAGGCGGCGATGAACAAGACTGATCTGATCACAGCATTCGAACAATCCTCGTTCCTCTATGGCGGCAACGCCCAGTTCATCGAGGGCCTCTATGCCAAGTACCTGGAAAACCCCGCCGCCGTGGATCTCCACTGGCGGCAGTTTTTTGCCGGCCTCGATGACGATCCGGCCAAGGCCAGGCAGCAGGTTTCCGGCCCCTCGTGGGCCCGCAAGGACTGGCCGCCCACGCCAGCGGGCGATCTGATCTCGGCCTTCGACGGCAATTGGCCCGCGGTTGAAAAGGCCGTCGGTGCAAGGATAGAGGCCAAGTCGAGGGAAGACGGCGGCGGCCTTTCGGTGGACGAAGTGCGCAAGGCCACCATGGATTCGGTGCGCGCCCTGATGATGATCCGCGCCTTCCGCATGCGCGGCCATCTCGCCGCCGATCTCGATCCCCTGAAGCTCGCCGCGCGCCCGGCCCAGCCGGAACTCGATCCCGCCACCTATGGCTTCAGCGGGGCCGATCTCGACCGGCCGATTTTCCTCGACAAGGTCCTCGGGCTGGAACAGGCCACCATCCGCCAGATCATGGAGATCCTCACCCGCACCTACTGCCACACCCTGGGCGTGGAGTTCATGCATATCTCCGACCCCCTGCAGAAGGCCTGGCTGCAACAGCGCATCGAAGGCGCCGACAAGGAAATCACCTTCACCCCCGAAGGCAAGAAGGCGATCCTCCGCAAGCTCATCGAGGGCGAGGGCTTCGAGAATTTCCTCAATGTGAAATACACCGGCACCAAGCGTTTCGGCCTCGACGGCGGCGAGAGCATGATTCCGGCCCTTGAACAGATCATCAAGCGCGGCGGGCAACTGGGCGTCAAGGAAATCGTCCTCGGCATGGCCCACCGCGGCCGCCTGAACGTGCTGGCCAATGTCATGGGCAAGCCCTTCTCGGCGATCTTCCACGAATTCAAGGGCGGTTCCTCCACCCCCGATGAGGTGGAAGGCTCGGGCGACGTGAAGTATCACCTGGGGTCCTCCTCGGACCGCATGTTCGACGGCAATGCGGTGCACCTGTCGCTCACCGCCAACCCCTCGCACCTGGAGATTGTCGATCCCGTGGTGCTGGGCAAGGCCCGCGCCAAGCAGGACCAGCGCGGCGACAAGGAGCGCAGCAGCGTGCTGCCCCTCCTCATCCATGGCGATGCGGCCTTCGCCGGCCAGGGCGTCGTGGCCGAATGCTTCGGCCTCTCGGGCCTGCGCGGCCACCGTTCCGGCGGCTCCATCCATTTCATCGTCAACAACCAGATCGGCTTCACCACCAGCCCGCATTTCGCCCGCTCCTCGCCCTACCCCTCGGACGTGGCCAAGATGATCGAGGCGCCGATCTTCCATGCCAACGGCGACGATCCGGAAGCGGTGGTCTTTGCCGCCAAGATCGCCACGGAATTCCGCCAGAAGTTCCGGAAGCCGGTGGTCATCGACATGTTCTGCTACAGGCGCTTCGGCCACAACGAAACCGACGAGCCCTTCTTCACCCAGCCACTGATGTACAAGGCGATCGGGGCCCACCAAACCATCGTCAATGTCTATTCCAAGCGGCTCATCGCCGAGGGTGTGATCAGCGCGGAAGAATTCGAGGCCATGAAGGCCGGCTACCGCAAGAAGCTGGATGAGGATTTCGCCGTCTCGGAAGGCTACAAGGCCAACAAGGCCGACTGGCTGGACGGCCGCTGGGCCGGCCTGAAATCGGCCCTCGACCACGACGATCCGCGCAAGGGCCAGACCGGGGTCGAAATCGCGGCCCTCAAGGAGCTCGGGCTGAAGGTCACCAGGGTGCCCAAGACCTTCTCGGTCCACAAAACCATGCAGCGGGTGCTCGATGCCCGCACCAAGATGATTGAAGACGGCGCGGGCCTCGACTGGGCCATGGGCGAGAACCTGGCCTTTGCCACCCTGCTCAAGGAGGGCTTCAAGATCAGGCTGTCCGGCCAGGACGTGCAGCGCGGCACCTTCTCGCAGCGCCACGCCGTGCTGGTCGACCAGCAGACCGGAAAATTCTACACCCCGCTCAACCATCTGGTCAAAGACCAGCAGATCAAGATCGAAGTGATCAACTCCATGCTCTCGGAAGAGGCGGTGCTGGGCTTTGAATATGGCTACTCCCTGGCCGAGCCCAACGCGCTGACCCTGTGGGAAGCGCAGTTCGGCGACTTCGCCAACGGCGCCCAGGTGGTCTTCGACCAGTTCATCTCCTCGGGCGAGCGCAAGTGGCTGCGCATGTCCGGCCTCGTCTGCCTGCTGCCGCACGGCTACGAGGGCCAGGGGCCGGAGCATTCCTCCGCCAGGCTTGAACGCTTCCTGCAGATGCGCGCCGAGGACAACATGCAGGTGGCCAACTGCACCACCCCGGCAAACTACTTCCACATCCTCCGGCGCCAGTTGAAGCGCGATATCCGCAAGCCCCTCATCATGATGACGCCCAAGTCCCTGCTCCGGAACAAGCGCGCCACCTCGAGGCTTGAGGAATTCGCCGAAGGCACCTCCTTCCACCGCATTCTCTGGGACGATGCCCAGGCCCTCAAGGACCAGGCGATCACCCTGGCCGACGACTACAAGATCCGCCGCGTCGTGCTCTGTTCCGGCAAGGTCTATTATGACCTCTACGAAGAGCGCGAGAAGCGCGGGATCACCGACATCTACCTTCTGCGCGTCGAGCAGCTCTATCCCTGGCCGCACAAGGCCCTGATTCTGGAGCTTGCCCGTTTCAAGGAGGCGGAATTTGTCTGGTGCCAGGAGGAGCCGATGAACATGGGGGCCTGGACCTACGCCCAGCCCAACATCGACCGGGTGCTCGACTACTTGAACGCCAAGACCACCGGCGTCCGCTATGCCGGGCGCCACGCCTCGGCCTCCACCGCGACCGGATTGATGAGCCGGCATCTCAAGGAACTGAAGGCTTTCCTTGACGTGGCCCTGGGCTGAATGATTGTGAAGGAAGAAAGACAATGAACAAGGAAATTCGCGTTCCGGCCCTCGGTGAATCGGTCACCGAGGCAACCATTGCCAAGTGGTTCAAGAACGTGGGCGATGCGGTCAAGGCCGATGAACCGATGGTCGAGCTCGAGACCGACAAGGTGACGGTGGAAGTCCCTGCCCCGGCCTCCGGAAAACTGTCGGCGATCGCCGCCGCCGCGGGCAGCACCGCGAAGGTGGGCGCCCTGCTCGGCACCATCGAGGAAAGTGCGGCCGGTGCCGCGGCAAAGCCCGCCGCCCCTGCTCCCGTTGCGGCAAAGACTGCCGAGCCTGTGAAGGCGGAAGCGCCGCTGTCCCCGGCGGTGCGCAAGATCGTGGCGGAAAACAAACTGGAGCCCGCAAGCCTTCCCGCCACCGGCAGGGAAGGCCGCCTGACCAAGGGCGATGTCATCGAACACCTGGCAAAACCGGTGGCCCCGCCAGCCATGCCCGCCGCGGCACCCGCACCGGCGGGCGGCGAAGAGCGCGTGAAGATGTCGCGCCTGCGCCTCACCATCGCGCGGCGCCTGAAGGAGGCGCAGAATACGGCGGCCATGCTCACCACCTTCAACGAGGTGGACATGAGCGCCGTGATGGCCTTGCGCAATTCCTTCAAGGACATGTTCGAGAAGAAGCATGGCGTGAAGCTCGGCTTCATGAGCTTCTTTGCCAAGGCGGTGATCCAGGCCCTGAAGGACGTGCCCGCCGTCAACGCCGAGATCGACGGCGAGGACATCGTCTACAAGAACTACTACCACCTCGGCGTGGCGGTGGGCACCGAGAAGGGCCTGGTGGTTCCGGTGGTGCGCGACGCCGACCGCCTGTCCTTTGCCGAGATCGAAAAGACCATCGCCGCCTTCGGCCGCAAGGCCCGCGACGGCCAGTTGCAGATCGCCGACATGCAGGGCGGCACCTTCACCATTTCCAACGGCGGCATCTACGGCTCGCTGATGAGCACACCCATTCTCAACGCGCCGCAGTCGGGCATCCTCGGCATGCACAAGATCCAGGACCGCCCCGTGGCGGTTGCCGGCCAGGTGGTGATCCGCCCGATGATGTATCTCGCCCTTTCCTACGATCACCGCATCGTCGATGGCAAGGAAGCCGTCACCTTCCTGGTGCGCGTCAAGGAAAGCCTCGAAGACCCGCAGCGCGCGCTGCTCGATTTGTAAGGATACCAGTCGATGACCCAGAAGCCCGATGTCGCCATCGTCACCGGCGGAAGCCGTGGCATCGGTGCGGCCTGCTGCCTGCTGCTGGCCAAGGCCGGCTGCCTGGTGGTGGTGAATTATGTCGCCAATGCGCAGGCCGCCAAGGCCGTCGTGGCGCAGATCGAGAATGCCGGCGGCAAGGCCGTTGCCGTGCAGGGCGACGTGGCCAGCGAGCGCGACATCCTCGCCCTTTTCATGGCCGCCGACCAGTACGGTCCGTTGAAAGTATTGGTGAACAATGCCGGCGTTGTCGACATGAAGGCGCGGCTTGATGAAATGACGGCCGAGCGCCTGGCGCGCATGTTCGCCATCAATATCACCGGCTCCTTCCTCTGCGCCCGCGAAGCGGTGAAGCGCATGTCGACCCGCCATGGCGGGCAGGGCGGGGCCATCGTCAATCTGTCTTCGGCGGCGGCAACCCTTGGCGCTCCCGGCATGTTCGTGGACTATGCCGCAAGCAAGGGCGCCATCGACACCTTCACCCTGGGCCTGGCCCGCGAAGTGGCGGCCGAAGGCATCCGGGTGAACGCGGTGCGGCCCGGAATCATCGATACGGAAATCCACGCCTCCGGCGGCGAGCCGGACCGGGTGGCCCAGATGCGCAGCCAGATTCCCATGCAGCGCGAGGGCACCGCCCTGGAGGTGGCGGAAGCGATTGTCTGGCTGGCGTCGGTCAAGGCTTCCTATGTAACCGGAGCCTGCCTGAGCGTTTCAGGCGGCCGCAGCATCTGATCATTTGAAGACTGGCAGGAACCCCATGGCTGAACAATTCGACCTCACCATCATCGGCACCGGACCCGGCGGCTATGTCTGCGCCATCCGTGCTGCCCAATTAGGCCTGAAAGTGGCGGTGGTCGAAAAGCGCCCCAGCCATGGCGGCACCTGCCTGAATGTCGGCTGCATCCCCTCCAAGGCCATGCTGCATGCCTCCGAGCTTTTTGCCGAAGCCAAGAATTCATTTGCCAAAATGGGCATCAACGTGACGCCCAGCTTCGACCTGCCGAAAATGCAGTCCTTCAAGCAGGAAGCCGTCGACGGCAACACCAAGGGCATCGATTTCCTGTTCAAGAAGAACAAGGTGACGGTGTTCCGCGGCAGCGGCAAGATCCTGGGGCCCGGCAAGGTCGACGTGGCGGGCCAGACCATCGAGACGAAGCACATCGTCATTGCCACCGGTTCCGACGTGGCGAGACTCAAGGGCAACGACATCGACGAGAAGCAGATCGTCTCCTCGACCGGCGCCCTAGAGCTTGCGAAAGTTCCGGCCCATCTTGCCATCATCGGGGCGGGCGTCATTGGCCTCGAACTCGGCTCCGTCTATGCACGGCTTGGCGCCAAGATCACCGTGATCGAATATCTCGACCGCATCCTGCCCGGCATGGACATGGAAGTTGCCAAGACCTTCCAGCGCCTGCTGCAACGGCAGGGCTTCGCCTTCAAGCTCTCCAGCAAGGTGACCAGTGCGACGAAAGGCAAGGCGGGGGTGACCCTGCAGATCGAGCCCAACACCGGGGGTGCAGCCGAATCCCTCGATGCCGACACGCTGCTGGTGGCGGTGGGCCGCGTCCCCTTTACCGAGGGCCTGGGCTGCGAGAAGGCAGGCATTGCGCGCGATGCCAAGGGCCGCATCGAGGTGAACGCTCATTATGAAACCAGCCTCAAGGGCGTCTATGCCATCGGCGACGTGATCAAGGGCCCCATGCTGGCCCACAAGGCCGGAGACGAAGGCGTGGCCTTGGCCGAATTGCTGGCGGGCCAGGCGGGCCATGTGAACTATGAGGTGATCCCCGGCGTGGTCTACACCTCTCCCGAGGTCGCTTCCGTGGGCAAGACCGAAGAGGAGCTCAAGGCCGCGGGCACCGACTACAAGGCGGGAAAATTCCTCTTCCTCGCCAATGGCCGGGCCAAGGCCAACCAGACCACCGACGGTTTCGTGAAGATTCTCGCCGAGGCCCGCACCGACCGGGTGCTGGGGGCCCATATCATCGGCCCCATGGCCGGCGAATTGATCCATGAAATCGCCGTTCTGATGGAATTCGGCGGTTCGGCCGAGGACCTGGCCCGCACCTGCCATGCCCACCCGACGCTTTCAGAGGCCGTCAAGGAAGCCGCCATGGCGGTGGCCGGAAGGTCAATCCACAGCTGAGCGCTGGAGATTAACCGGTCGGTAAGCACGTCATTTAGCGAAGTGTAAAGCCTCGGGCCGCATAAAGACGCCTATCAGCAGGTGACCGAGGCAAGGCTGCATTCATGGCGAACACTGACAAACATGTCGACGTCCTGATCCTGGATGACGATGTCGATCTGCTGACCACCATGGCGGAACTGCTGGCCGACCTGGGCTACCGGGTGAAGGGCTTTGCCGATCCCGATTCGGCCCTCGAATTCGCCATTGGCCAGACTTTTTCGGTAGGCCTTTTCGATTTCCGCCTTGGCAGCCTCAAGAACGGCCTCGATGTGGTGGAAACCATGCAGTCCCTGGGCTGCAAGTCGGTCTATGTCATGCTCTCCGCCGACGTGGAAAGCGCAACCCGCCTGCGTGCCATCAACCTCAAGCTGTTTGAATTCATCCGCAAGCCGGCGGCACCCGAAGTTCTCATCGACACCGTCACCCGCGCCCTCGAGCAGTTCCAGAAAATGGCGGCCTGATCAGGGGCCGGTGGCGGGCCTTGGCCTGCTGCCATCGAAATACCTGCCATAACGGAAGGGCGCCGGATCAACGCACGGGGCCTCGCCGACGATCAGTTGCGCCATCAGCTTGCCCGCTCCCGGTCCCAGGCCAAAGCCGTGGCCGGAAAAACCCGAGGCGAGATAAAGTCCGTCCACTCCCGGCAGTGCCGACATGACCGGCACCACATCGGGTGTCACATCGATCACCCCGGCCCAGCGTTCGGCAATCCGCATGTCCGCAAAAGCCGGATAACAGGCTTTCAGGCTCGCCGCCGCCTCGTCGAGGACGGCAGCGACCGGTTCCGGATCGAGCGTGCGCACCGCCTCGAAGGGCGAGGGCTCATCGAGCCGCCAGCGCCGCGCCAGCCTGGCTTCATCAATAAAGCGTTTGCCGAGCCGCAGGCGCAGGCCGCGCCAGTCCAGCATGAGGGCGGGCAGGAACGGGAAGAACAGGCGGAAACTGTCGGGCAGGATATCGGCCACCGAGGTGTGCCGGTGGGTGACCGTGTAGCCGCCGTCAAGGCGCTTGCGGAAGGCGAATTTTCCGCCCGAACAGGCTCTTTCCAGTCCCGTCTCGAGGGCCTCGGTGCGCATGACCGAATTCACCACACTGAGCTGCGGGAAGGCGATGCCGAGGTTGTGCAGGAAGCGCCGCGACCAGGCGCCGCCCGCCAGCACCACCTGTTCGCAGGCGATGGCGCCCTTTTCCGTGACCACCGAGGCGATGCGGCCGCCTGAGCTTTCCACCCCGCGCACGGCGCAATTCTGCAAAATCTTCACGCCAAGCCTGCGGGCGTGGCGGGCCATGGCGGGCACCGCCAGGAAAGGTTCGGCCCGGCCATCCTCCGCCGTATAGAGCCCGCCCTTCCACTTGTGCGTTGCGCCCGGCTGCAACCGGTCGGCTTCGCTGCCCGACACCAGGCGCGTCGCCAGGCCATAGGCCTTGACGTTCTCGGCGTACCACTTTTCCTTTACGGCGAGTTCGGCTTCGGTTTCCGCCAGATAGATGATGCCGCTTTGGCGGTAGCCGGTTTCCGCTCCCACCCGTTCATTCATGCCGCGCCACAGTTTCAGCGACTCCAGGATCAGCGGCAGTTCGCGCCCATCGCGCCCCATCTGCCGGCACCAGCCCCAGTTGCGCGAGGACTGTTCGCCCGCAATGATGCCTTTCTCCAGCAACACCACGGAGACGCCGCGCTCGGCCAACTCAAGGGCCGTGGCAACCCCGATGATGCCGCCGCCAATGACGGCGACAGTCGCTTTCTTAGGGAAGTCTGTATCGGACGTGACAAGCTCGATGACGGGCATGGGCAAGTGCTACAAAAGCCTTTCGCCCGGGGCAAGCCTCAAGTCTGCGCGTGAGCCTTGCGATATTGTTCGAGCAGATGGGCGCGGTCCACTTCCGTGTAGATCTGGGTGGAGGACAGGCTGGCATGGCCCAGAAGCTCCTGGATCACCCGGAGATCGGCGCCGTTGCCCAGGAGATGGGTGGCAAAGGAGTGGCGCAGCGCATGCGGCGTTGCCGTGTCGGGCAGGTTCAGCGCACCGCGCATGCGCGCGATCAGAAGCTGGATGTTGCGGGCATTGAGCGGCCCGCCGCGCAGGCCCCGGAACATGGGCTCCGAGGGTTTCAAGGGGAAGGGACAGAGCGCAACATAGGCATCAAGCACTTCGCGCACCCGCGGCAGAACCGGCGCAATGCGCGCCTTGCCGCCCTTGCCGGTGATCACCAGGGGAGTGGATTTGGATTGTGCCAGGGTGAGGCCGATGGCCTCCGAAATGCGCAAGCCACAGGCATAAAGCAGGGTGAGCACGGCGCGGTCGCGCGCCTCCACCCATTTCGGCGTTTCGCTTGTTGACAACGCATCGCCAGCCGCCACTTTCTTGGCCGCCGCTATGTTCAAGGGTTTCGGAACCGAATGGGCAAGCTTGGGTGAGCGCAGCGCCGCAAGCGCGGCGTTGCTGAAATGACCGTTCCGCTCGGCAAAGCGGAAGAACGAGCGGAGGGCCGAAAGCTGGCGCGCCAGGGTGCGGCTTTCCACGCCGCTGTTCCTGCGCCTTGCCATGAAGCTGCGGAAATCCGAAACCGCGAGGCTGGCGAGATCCGTAACGCCGGCCGGCGCCCCCAGATGATCCTTGAGGAACTGCCCGAACTGCGAAAGATCGCGGGAATAGGCCTCGAGCGTCTTCGCCGCCATGCGGCGCTCGGATTTCAACGCCTGCAGCCAGGCCACCGCAACACTAGCGGCATCCTCCGAAAATCCGAACTGAAGACCATCACTCATGCCCCAAGACTAGGCCTGCAAAGGTTGACGACTCCTAACAGCTTACGACCGGATCGCCAAAATGCTCGACCAGGGGAAACGGAGTGTAAAACCGGTGCAGCAAATTCTTCCAGGCCTGGTAACGCTCCGAGGCGCGGAAGCCCACTGTATGATCCTGCAGTTCGCGCCATTCCACCAGCAGGAGATAGCGTCCCGGCTTTTCCAGGCAGGGACGGACATCGAGGCGGATGAAACCCGGAGTCTCCTTGATCAAGGGCAGTGCCTCCCGCAGTGCGGCCTCGTAATCGGCCGTCTCAGCCGGAGCGACATCGAGGATGGCGTGCTCGAGGATCACAGGATGGTTTGTCCGGTTTTCTTCCAGTCGGCCAGGAACATCTCGATGCCCTTGTCGGTGAGCGGATGCTTGGCCAGCCCCTTGAGCACGGCCGGAGGAGCGGTCACCACATCGGCCCCGATGAGGGCGGCCTGCTTGACATGATTTGCCGTGCGCACCGAGGCCACCAGGATTTCCGTGTCAAAGCCGTAGTTGTCGTAGATCTGGCGGATGTCCGAAATGAGATCCATGCCCTCGAGATGAATGTCGTCAAGGCGGCCGACGAAGGGCGAGATGAACGAGGCCCCGGCCTTGGCCGCCAGCAGGGCCTGGTTGGCGCTGAAGCACAAGGTGACATTGACCATGGCGCCATCGGCGCGCAGCGCCTTGCAGGCCTTGAGCCCGTCGATGGTGAGCGGCACCTTGACCGCGACATTCGCCGCGATCTTGCGGAGGTCATTGCCTTCGCGGATCATGCCTGCCGCATCAAGGGCGGTGACTTCGGCGCTCACCGGCCCCTCGACGAGTCCGCAGATCTCGGCGATCACTTCCTTGAAGGCCCGGCCCGACTTGGCAACCAGGGAGGGATTGGTGGTGACCCCGTCAAGCAGCCCCGCATCGGCAAGGTCGCGGATGTCGGCAACTTCCGCCGTATCGACAAAGAACTTCATGGTGTCTTCCTTTCATTCACTGCAATGTCCGGGGATCGGTCCCGCAAATTTTCCTGGCCATCAGGCACAGCCCGTCTTTCAGGGCATCGAGCGGGCCCTGGCTCAGGGCTTCGCCATCCAGTGCCGTAACCGGCCTGACGAAGCGCAGGCTATTGCACAAAAACACCGCTTCCGCACCCAATAATTCCTCTTGCCCGACGGCCTTTTCAACCGCCGTGAAGCCGAACCGTCCGGCATTTTCCAGCAGGATGCGCCGCGTGATGCCCGGCAGCACCCCCTGGTCAAGGGACGGCGTGATCAACTCTGCGCCCCGCAGCAGAAAAATGTTTGCAATGGTGGAGGACGCGACCTGGCCTGCGGTGTTCAGCATCAATGCATCATCCGCCTGGGATGCCACTTCGCGCGCCGCCGCGATGGCGTCGATATAGGAGAGCGTCTTCAGCCGCGACGAGGGGGCGAACTCATTGCGGCGGATTGTCGAGAGCTTGAGGCGGCAGGGCTGGAACAGGTTTGCCGGGGCAAAGCCCTCAAGCGTGATGAGCAGGCTGGGCGAGGTTCCATCGCCGGCAAGGCCGCGCCCTGCCTTGCCGCGGCTCAAGCTGATGCGGAGGACCTCGAACGGCGCGAGACTCTTCGCGAGAACTTCTCCCACGCCGGAAGAAATGGATTCCGCAGTGAAGGAAATGCCAAGCTCCGCTGCCGCCGTTTCCATACGCTGCACATGCTCATCGAACCAGAGCGGCGTGTGGTTGACCACCGCGACGGTTTCGAAAACCCCGTCGCCCAGCAGGAAGCCGCGGTCGTGGGCGTCAAGCGCCAGGGGACCGGGAGCAAACTGCCCGTTGAACCAGACAACGCTCAATTGACCACCTCGAGAAAATTCCGCAGCAGGGCATAGCCATGTTCGGTGAGAATCGACTCGGGGTGGAACTGCACGCCGAAGGTTGGATGCGCCCGGTGCCTGAGGCCCATGATCTCGCCCTCATCGCTGCGCGCGGTGATCTCCAGCGCCGGATTTTCCACTTCTGATTCCACAATCAGCGAGTGATAGCGCCCGGCGTTGAATCGGTCGGGGATGCCTTTGAACAGGCCCGTCCCCTGATGGATGATCTCCGAGGAGTCGCCATGCATGGGCCGCCTGGCCCGCGTCACCTTGCCGCCGAAGGCTTCGCCGATGCACTGGTGCCCGAGGCAGACCCCGAGAATGGGAAGACGGCCTGAATATTCGCGCACGATGGCCAGCGATGCGCCCGCCTCATGCGGCGTGCAGGGGCCGGGCGAAAGCACGATGGCTTTCGCCTTGAGATCGGCAGCAGCCACGGCATCATTGCGCTTCACCGAAACCTGCTGGCCAAGCTCCTCGAAATAGCGGGCGATGTTGTAGACGAAGCTGTCATAGTTATCGACGATCAGGATCATGGCGCGAAGGCCTCCATGATGCGGACGGTCTTGGCCAGCGTCTCGTCATATTCCGCCGCGGGCTGCGAGCGCGCCGTGATGCCGCCGCCGCCCTGGACACGCGCCGTGCCGCCTGAAAACATCGCGGTGCGGATGGCGATGTTCAGATCAACCTGGCCGTTGAAACCGAAATAGCCGATGGAGCCGCAATAGACCCCGCGCCCTTGGCCCTCGGTTTCCGCGATGATTTCCATGGCGCGGATCTTGGGCGCGCCGGTGATCGAGCCGCCGGGGAAGGTTGCGGCGATGAGATCGCCCACCGTCTTGCCCGCTTTCAATTCGCCGGTCACCACCGAGGTCAGGTGGTGCACCGAGGCATAGCTCTCCAGCCCGCACAGCACCGGCACCCGCACGCTGCCCGGGGCGCAGACGCGGCTGAGGTCGTTGCGCAGCAGGTCAACGATCATCACGTTCTCGGCCCGGTCCTTGCGGCTCGATGAAAGCTCCGCCACCAGGGCCGCATCCAGGGCGGGATTGGCATCGCGCCGCCTGGTGCCCTTGATCGGCCGCGCTTCAACCGTCGTGCCGTCAAAACTCAACAGGCGTTCCGGCGAACTCGAAGCGATCTGCACCGCGCCATAGTCGAGGAAGGCCGAGAAAGTGGCCGGGTTGAGCGAGCGCAGGCGCTTGTAGAAGGCCAGCGCGTCAAAGCCATCGGGAATTGCCGCGCTGAAGCACTGCGAGATATTCGCCTGGAAAATATCGCCCGCAAGGATGTAGTCGATGGTCCGCGCAACGGCAGCCTCATAGGACTCGCGGGTGAAGTTGGAGGACCAGTTTGCAATCGCTGCCGTGCCCGATCCTTGCGCCTTGCGCTTCAGCAGGTCTTCGAGGGCTTCCGCTGGTCCCTCGCCTGAAGTTGAGATGATCCAGGCCCGTTCCTGCAGGTGGTCGAAGGCAATGCCCGTCTCATAGACATGCAGCATGAGATCGGGGCAGAGCGCGGGGAATTTCGCAAGCCGCGCCTGGGGCTCAAGGCTGCGGCCGAAATCATAGGCGATATAGCCCGCGAGGCCGCCCTGGAACGGCGGCAGGCCGGCCAGTTTCGGCAGGCGGTTGCGGGCGAGAATCCGGTCTAGCACAACCAATGCCGTGTCTTCCTGCACAACCCCATCAAGCAGGGTCTGCCCGTTGGACACTTCCAGGGTGGACGACGGATTGCAGGCCAGGAACGAATAGCGCCCCAGCTTTTCCTGGCGCATGGTGCTTTCGAACAGGGTGAGAAAAGCCTCGCCCCGCAGGCGCTGGGCCAGCTGGATGGGTTCCCAATAGACGATCTCGCGGGCATGGACCGTGGGCGGCTGGACGGGCATGTGCTTCATGGCAGGCGTGATATAAGACTGGCAGGCCCTTCCGTCCAAGACTATTCCAGAACCATGAATTCCGATTCCACCCCGATTGCCGACGTGCTCCTGCCGCTGGCCCTGGAAGGCCCCTATTCCTACCGGATTCCAGCAGGCCTTGTCCTCGAGGAGGGCTGCTATGTGAGCGTGCCGCTGGGCCCCCGCAGCCTGATCGGCGTGGTCTGGGCTTTGAAAGCGGAAGCCCCCGCCGGCACCAAGCTCCGCGATGTGGCCGGCCGCTTCGACATGCCCCCCATGACCGCCACCCACCGCAAATTCGTCGACTGGCTGGCGGACTATTATGTCGAACCCAAGGGCAATGTGCTGCGCATGGTGCTGCGCTGCCCCGGCGCATTTGAGGAAGCGAAGGGGCAGATCGCCTACCGCGCCGCGGGCCAGATGGTCCGCCGCATGACGCCGCAGCGCCAGCGCGTGCTTAACGTGGCCGCCGAAGGTTTTGCCATGCGCCTCTCGGAACTGGCCAAGGCGGCGGGCGTCGGCCCTTCCGTGGTGAAGGCAATGGCCAAGGACGGAGCCCTGGAAGCCGTGACCCTGGCCGCCCACAGGGCCTTCAAGCAGCCCGACCTGAATGCCGGCGGCCTCACCCTGTCCAGGCAGCAGCAGGCGGCGGCCCAGGAACTGCGCGGCACCGTTACCTCGCGCGGCGCCAAAGTCACGCTCTTTGATGGCGTCACCGGTTCGGGAAAAACCGAAGTCTATTTCGAGGCCATGGCAGCAAGCCTTGCCGCCGGAGGCCAGGTGCTTCTGCTGCTTCCCGAAATTGCCCTGACCGCCGGCTTCATCACCCGGGTGGAATCCCGCTTTGCCTGCGAGCCCGCCCAATGGCATTCCGAAATGCGGCCGCGCGAACGCGAGCGCGTCTGGCGCGCCGTGGCAAGCGGCGAAGCGAGGATCGTGGTGGGCGCCCGCTCGGCGCTTTTCCTGCCGTGGAAGAAACTCGCGCTCATCGTCGTCGATGAGGAACATGAAAGCGCCTACAAGCAGGATGATGGTGTCACCTACCATGCCCGCGACATGGCCGTGCTCTATGGCGCAATCGGAAAATTTCCGGTTATCCTTTCCTCGGCAACACCATCGCTTGAATCCATCGTCAACGCCGACCGGGGCCGCTACGGCCATGTGAAGCTGAACGACAGGCATGGCCGCCCGGAGCTTCCCGCGATCGATCTCGTCGACATGCGGAAAGTTCCGCTTGAACCGGGGGCCTGGCTGTCGGCACCCGTCATCGAGAATGTCGAGGCAACGCTGAAGGCGGGCGACCAGGCCCTGCTCTTTCTCAACCGCCGGGGCTATGCCCCGGTCACCGTCTGCCGCGCCTGCGGCCATCGCATGGATTGCCCCAACTGTGCCGCCTCGCTGGTCGAACACCGCTTTCGCCGCCAGCTCATGTGCCATCACTGCGGCCATCTCGAAGCCACGCCCAAGGCCTGTCCCCACTGCGGCGCCGAAGGCAAGCTCGTGCCCTGCGGCCCCGGCATCGAGCGCCTTGCCGAGGAGGCAGCAAGCCGTTTTCCCGAGGCCCGCATTGCCATCCTCTCCAGTGATCTGGCCCGCGGCGTCTTCCTCCGCGATGTCATCCGCGACGTGGCCAAGGGCGACTATAATCTGGTGATCGGCACCCAGCTCGTGGCCAAGGGCCACCACTTTCCCTTCCTCACCTTTGTCGGCGTGGTCGATGCCGACCTCGCTTTGGAATCATCGGACCCCCGGGGCGGGGAACGCACCTGGGCCCTCATGGCGCAGGTGGCGGGGCGTGCGGGGCGCGGCGAAAAACCGGGACGCGCCCTGGTGCAAACCCATGTGCCCGAACATCCCCTGATGCAGGCCCTGAAGCAGGGCGACCGCGAAGGCTATCTCGCCCAGGAAAAACGCATCCGCGAAACCGCCGGCCTTCCGCCCTATGGCCGGCTTGCCGCCGTGATCATCGCCGGCGGCGACGCGGCCGAAACCGAACGCTTCGTAAGACTCGTGGCCCGCGCCGTGCCGGCAGGCGAAGGCGTCACCGTCCTGGGACCCGCCACCGCCCCCATCCACATCGTGCGCGGCCGCCACCGCTGGCGCTTCCTGGTGAAGGCCCCGCGCGAGGTGAACCTCCAGGCCTTCCTGCGCCAGTGGCTGAAGGACATCAAGCCGAAGGGCTCGATCCATCTCGGCATTGATGTGGACCCCTATAATTTTTTGTAGCACATCCAGTATTCTGTCATCCCGGCGAACGCCGGGATCCAGGCTTTCAGAGATCACGCGAGTTCAAAGTCTGGGCCCCGACTTTCGTCGGGGTGACAAAATTTTAGATGGA
This sequence comes from uncultured Aestuariivirga sp., assembly GCA_964604435.1. Lineage (GTDB taxonomy): Bacteria > Pseudomonadota > Alphaproteobacteria > Rhizobiales > Aestuariivirgaceae > Aestuariivirga. Next base: position 16,771 of record CAZRZB010000047.1, read on the forward strand.
GTGTAGCTAAGAGAACCGCCACTCGATGCGGTTGCGGTAGACCTCGCCGGGGCGCAGCACCGAGGAGGGAAAATTCGCGTGGTTCGGCGCATCGGGATAGTTCTGCGGCTCGATGGCGATGGAGTTGTGCTGCGCCATGGGGCCGTATTTGCCGGGCATGGCCGGACTGAAATGATCGGCGGTGTAGAACTGCATGCCGCATTCGGTGGTGTGGACCTCCATCACCCGCCCCGACTGGGGGTCGCGCAGCGTGAGGCCCCTGCGCAGGGTTCCGCGCGGCCCATTCAGGCAGAAGCAGGTATCGTAGGGCTGCCCGACTTTTCGCAACTTGCGGAAATCATATACCGTGCCGGTCACATCCTTGATTTCGCCGGTCGGAAGCTTCGGCCCGTGCAGGGGCAGGTAATGGTCGGCCAGAATTTCTACCTCCTGATCGAGGCCCGAGCCCCTGCCCGCCAGATTCCAGTAGGCATGGTTGGTGAGGTTGACCACCGTGGGCTTTGTTGTCGTGGCTTCCAGATCAAGTGACAGGACATTCTCAACGAGCTTATAGGTGGCGCTGGCCGCCAGGGCCCCGGGATAGCCCTGGTCGCCATCGGGGGAAAGCAGGCTGAAGCGCAGGCCCTGGGAAATTTCCGCCACGTTCCACACGGTGTTGCAGAAATTCACCGGCCCGCCATGGAGCTGGTCCGCCCCGACATTGGGCACGAGTTTTATCTCCCTGCCATCGAGGCTGAATCTGGCCCCCGTGATACGCCCCGCATAACGCCCGGTCACCGAACCGGTGTAGGGATCGCTCAGGGCATCCGCATCGCTGCCGGGCCCCACCACCACATCGACCCCGCCGACGTGCACGGAAACAATCTTCGCCCCCAGCGGGGAGAAGCTAGCCGAAAGGGTTTTGGATTTCAGCTCAAGCATCAATGATTGTCGCGCGGGATGCCCTTGGTCTTGGCGATGCGCTGGAACTTCACTGCCCCCTTCATCACCATGCCCTGGGCCAGCTGGTCCGTATTGGCGCGGAAGATTTCCTGCCACGGCGTCTGGTCTTCGGGAATCTTGTAACCGCCGGCCGCCGCCAGGGCCTCGCGGCGCTTGGCGATCTCGGCCTCCGAAAGCAATGCATTCAGGGTTCCCTTGTTGAGATCGATCCGCACCCGGTCGCCGTTTTTCAAGATGGCAAGGCCGCCGCCCGCCGCTGCCTCCGGCGAGGCATTGAGAATCGATGGCGAGCCCGAGGTGCCCGACTGCCGGCCATCGCCCACGCAAGGGAGCGAATGCACGCCTCTTTCCAGAAGCTGGGTAGGGGCCCGCATATTGACCACTTCGGCGGCACCCGGATAGCCCAAGGGGCCCGTGCCCCGCATGAAGAGCACCGTATTCTCATCAATGCCCAGCTTTGGATCGTCAATCGAGGCGTGATAGTCCTCCGGCCCGTCGAAGACGATGGCCTTGGCCTCGAAGGCATTGGGGTCTTTCGGGTTTGACAGGTAGCGCTTGCGGAATTCCTCGGAGATCACCGAGGTTTTCATGATGGCGCTGTCAAACAGGTTGCCGCTGAACATCTTGAAACCGGCATTGGCCATCAGCGGCTTGCCATAGGCCTTGATCACATTGCGGTCCCAGGAGAACTTGTCCCTGCAGTTCTCGCCGATGGTCTTGCCATTGGCCGTCATCGCATCCTCATGGATGCGGCCTTGCGAAATGAGTTCGGCCACCACGGCGGGAACCCCGCCCGCCCGGTGATAATCCTCGCCGAGATATTCACCGGCGGGCTGCAGGTTCACCAGCAGGGGCACATCATGCCCATGGGTTTCCCAGTCCTTCACCTCGAGCGGCACTCCCATGTGGCGGGCAATGGCATTGAGATGGTTGGGCGCATTGGTGGACCCGCCGATGGCGGTATTGACGACGATGGCGTTCTCGAAGGCCTTGCGCGTCATGATCTTGGAGGGCGTCAGGTCTTCAAGCACCATTTCAACGGCGCGGCGTCCGGTTTCATAGGCCATCTGGCCCCGTTCGCGGTAGGGCGCCGGAATGGCGGCGTTGCCCGGCAATGACATGCCAAGCGCCTCGGCCAGCGAGTTCATCGTCGTGGCCGTGCCCATGGTGTTGCAGAAGCCGGCGGACGGCGCCGAGGTGGCGACCAATACCACGAAGCCTTCGTAGTCCAGCTCGCCCGTGGCCAGTTTTTCGCGCGCCATCCACACGATGGTGCCCGAACCGGTGCGCTGGCCCTTGTACCAGCCGTTGAGCATCGGCCCCGAGGAGAGCGCGATGGCCGGAATATCGACCGTGGCCGCCGCCATCAGGCAGGCGGGCGTGGTCTTGTCACAGCCGATGGTGAGCACCACGCCATCGATGGGATAGCCGTAGAGTACTTCGACCAGGGAGAGATAGGAGAGATTCCGGTCAAGCGAGGCGGTGGGGCGCTTGCCGGTTTCCTGGATCGGATGCACCGGAAATTCCAGCGGCACGCCGCCCGCCGCGGTGATCCCGTCGCGCACCCGCTTCACCAATTCCACATGGGCCCGGTTGCAGG
>CAZRZB010000048.1:0-19173 GCA_964604435.1 uncultured Aestuariivirga sp.
AAGAGCCCTCATCCGGCCTTCGGCCACCTTCTCCCATGCAAGAGCACGGGAGAAGGCGATAATCATTGAGGGCCTTCTCCCGTTCGAAGAATGGGAGAAGGTGGCCGAAGGCCGGATGAGGGCTTACCATTCACGCCACCGCCGGCAATCTGAGTTGAACCCTCAATCCTCCCAGCTCCGCATCACCCAGCACCACGTTGCCGCCGTACATGGCGGCGGTTTCGCTGACGATGTTGAGGCCAAGGCCCGAGCCGGGTTTGGATTCGTCGAGGCGCTTGCCGCGCTTCACCGCTTCGACGCGTTTTTCGGCCGGCAGGCCCGGGCCGTCGTCATCGACCGTGAGCATCAGCCAGTTCCGCGTTCCGTCCATGGGATCGACGGGTGCGGGCGCGGTGGACTGCCCCGCCCGGGCTGACCATTTGGCGGCGTTGTCGGGGAGGTTCCCGGCCCTTTCCCCGAGGTCCTGGGCCTCGCCGCGGAACTTGAGCCCCGGCTCCACCGCGACATCGATCCTGGTGCCCTTGTCCTGGTTGATGCGCGCGATGGTGCGGCCGAGGGCCGAAAGCACCGGCTCGATATCGGTGACCGAGCCCAGGGTCTGGGCTCTCGCGGCGCGCCTGGCGCGGTCGAGATAGAGGTTCACCTGGTCGCGCATCACCTGGGTCTGCTCGGCGACCTTCTGGCCAAACGCCGTCTTGTTGCCCTGGGCTTCGTTGGTCAGCACGCTGAGCGGGGTTTTCAGCGCGTGCGCCAGGTTGCCCACTTGCGTGCGGGCCCGGTCGATCACTTCGGTGTTGGCCTGGATGAGCAGGTTCAGCTCTTCGGCAACGGGCTGCATTTCGCTGGGAAAATCGCCTTCGAGGCGCTCGGCCCGGCCGCCGCGGATGGCGCTGAGGGCCTGCTGCATGCGCTGCATGGGGCGCAGCGCCACGCGCACCTGCAGGACGATGGCCGCCAGCAGGCCGAAGCCCAGAAGCGCCAGCACGCTGTAGAGGGCGCGGCGGAAGGCGTTTATTTCCTCCTTCAGCTCATCAAAATTGCCCGCCACCAGAAAGGAGAAATCATCGGCCCCGCCGAAGAGCTTGAACTTCTGCTCGATGGCGCGCAACTGCTTTCCGGCGCTGTCCTTGACGTAGAAACTGGTAACGCCCGCGCCATCGCGCACCAGCGCATCGGCATCGGCGGGAGCGAGGCGCTTTTCAAGGGAGGATTCGGAAGCGAGATCGGGGAGTGTTTTGCCCACGGGCGGCGTGACCTGCCAGTACCAGCCCGACAGCGGCAAGGTGAAGCGCGGGTCGGCGATCTGCCCTGACATGCCGGGCGAGCCGTCGGGGCGCAGCTCGACATTGGCCAGAAGGCTGTCGAGCACGGCGCGCAGGCGGGCATCGAAATTGCGCTCGATCGCCGCCTGGAACAGGGTGGAGAGCAGGAAGGCGGCGCTGACCAGGAGGACGAAGGCCACCACGGCGGAGGTGAAGACCAGGCGGAAGGAAAGCGAGTTAGTTTCCATTACCCGGCTCGGATACGCAGTATCCCATGCCGCGGATGGTGTGCAGCACGTCAACGCCGAGCTTCTTGCGCAGGCGCCCGACGAACACTTCGATGGTGTTGGAATCGCGGTCGAAGTCCTGGTCGTAGAGATGCTCGACCAGTTCGGTGCGCGAGACCACCTTGCCGCCGTGGTGCATCAGGTAGGAGAGCAGGCGGAATTCCAGCGAGGTGAGCTTGATCGCCGTGCCATTCACCGTGACGCGGGCGCTCTTGGTATCGAGCACCAGGGGGCCGCAGGTCAGTTCGCTGGTGGCATGGCCGGCGCTGCGGCGCAAAAGGGCGCGCATGCGGGCCAGCACTTCTTCCATCTGGAAGGGCTTGGCCACGTAGTCGTCGGCGCCGGCGTCGAAGCCCGCCACCTTGTCGCTCCAGCGGTCGCGGGCGGTGAGGATGAGCACCGGCATTTTCTTGCCGGCGCGGCGCCATTTTTCCAGGACGCTGACGCCGTCGAGAATGGGCAGGCCGAGGTCGAGGATCACCGCATCATAGGGTTCGGTCTCGCCGAGGTAGTGCCCCTCCTCGCCGTCCATGGCCTTGTCGACCACATAGCCGGCATCGCCCAGGGCCGCGACCAGCTGCCGGTTCAGGTCAGGATCGTCCTCGACCACGAGAATGCGCATTATGTCCACCCCTGAGGGCCCTTGCGGTATTCGGTTAAAGGACCGAACCGTCGGTGCCGCTGACCAGGACTTTTACAACACTGTCAGCGGTTCGCAAGGTGACAACGAAGACGTCGCCCCGGCGCTTGACCTTGACGACGATCGAGCCGGGGTATTGGGCCTGGGCGATGGCGGCGGCCTCGGAGGGGGCAATGAGCTGCTGCTGGACCAATTCCGGCTGCATGAACTGCGGCTCGATGAGTCCCGGTTCGGCGAATTGCGGCTGGATGAAGCCCGGCTGGAAAGGATCAGGCACCTGCCGCTTGTGGCGCTGGCCCAGGGAGAGCTGAAGATCGGGCTGGAACTTGAATTCCGCCAAAGCAGGCCCGGCGGCAAAGCATACCGCCAGCGCAACCGCCACAAACCTCAGACCTCTAAGCATCAACCTGCCGCCTTTCAGGCTTCCCTCATAGGGGGAACAAGGTGAACTGGGGATGAATAAAAGCGTCAGGACGACTGACGGAAGCTGGGATTTAGCGATATCAAGCCGTTAGCGCCTATTTTTGATCCTTTTTGGGCGGATTCCCGGGCAGATACTGCGTACTCGCGATTGGTCAGGACGTTTTGGGCCGCCAACAATCTCCCAGCGCCAGCACTATGAGTTAGATGCTCCAATGCACCACTAAATACCCAAATATTTCAGGCAAAAGCGGCGAATTAGGATGGACCTCCTGGTCCAAATGAGACTGGTCCCTGCATGAGCTGAATCGTTTGTTGGCGAACCATCGCTCGGCCAAGATGATTTTCAATCACTTTGAAGGCGCCCGTATTACTTAGGGTGTGCATATAGCAGTGGTGAATTGTGAGGACCAAATCTTGAAGCTTTTGATCGTCTTCGAGCTTGACAACTTTGAGTCCGGAGTCAAAACATTGTTGATATTGAATATGGGTGTTGTGCGCTCGTCCCTCGTTGTTGGCGAACACTTTTGATACACTCTCTATTTTCTTATCTTGCTCACTTTTGCTGAGGTGCGAGAACATATTTTCCCTTAAAGTGTTTTGAAGGAACCCGTTCGCATCCTTGATTGCCCATTCACACCTTTCAAGAAAAGAGGGGGTTATCTTTGATAGAATCGGGCTCCAAAACATAGCAAGATTTGGATTTGAGCTGATATCCAGACGCGCTTTCTTGACTTCCTCAAGCAAATTGGCCGCTGCAATAACGCCAAATTGTGGATCGATTGGCCCCAGACTTGATTGCTTTCCCATTATTATTTCTTGGCAAGAGCAAGCTATCATAGTTCCCGCCGACATTGCGATTTGGGGTATAATCGCTCGCATATTTTTGCCAAACATGCTTCGCAAATATTCGACAAGAGAAACTGTCGCTTGACCATCGCCACCGGGAGTGTGCAGCAGGAGGTCTAAGCCCTCATTCCGATCCAGTTCATGGATGCATAACATAAGACCATTTTTGTCTTCGTCATTGATATCAATGCCCTCAATCCGAGGTTTGCTAAGAAATCCAGAGTAGTATGCGATGACGTTGCGACCGGTGTGCGAGTGGAGACGCTTGAGATACTTGCGTCTCGCCTTATCGAACGCCGATTCATTAGAAGTCGCTTGAAGTTGCGAAATCTCTTTGAGTACGCTGTCCCAGTTGGGCATCAGTATCTACTCCGGTCCGAATAGGCATTTCGGGAGTGCCATAAGTCGTTATGGACGGAACTGTCACGAATTCGCCTGGTAGACGCAAATTCTCCATATGTTCAACAGGCGAGATGTGCCCTTGAGCAATCATTTCTCGAAACATGGCTGTAATCGGCAGGTCTTTATTCTGCATAGAAATCTCCTGCTGCATATTTTGATAACTAGTTGTTAACAAATCTATAAGGATTTCTGTCCGCGCGGACAAGGACCAAGCTCAGCAGCCAATCGCGTTAACATGAATCGGAGCCGAGACGGCATCAAAAAAATTGTCACCGGAATGACTCTTGTACGCCAAATCAATTCCCCAACGAAAACGGTCAAGCATATTTATATTATTGATTTATCATTGTTTTTTTGATGTATCCTTTCCAAAGATCTGCCCGGTGATCTTCTCCAGCGAACGTCCGCCGATATAGCCGCCCATGCCCACGGCGAGGAAATCCCAGAATCCGGCGGGGAGGTCATTCCAGCGGGGCTGGTAGGGGATGGGGTGGCCGACGAGCAGGTCAATCATCGGAATCACCAGGCCGACCAGAATCAAAAAGCCCATCAGGCCCAGCATCAGCAGGGGGCGCCAGCTGCGGGTGAGCCAGTGTCCGGAGTTGATCTCGGCGAGGATCACGTCCTTCTGCTGTTCGGCCGTTTTGGAGAGGTGCTCCAGAAGCCCCTGCTCCAGCTCGGCCTTCAGTTTCCGGCGCTGGTCGAGGTCGCTCACATAGCGGTCGACGATGGCGGAGAGCGGCCCCTTCACGAGGCTCGCCACGGTGCCCGCCAGGCTGATCAGTGGAAACATGCCATATCCCCTCTTCCTTTGCTTTCTTGCGGCGTTCGCGGATAATCCAGAAGGCGGCGGCACAGATGCCGGCAAGGGCTACAAGGCCCAGCACGCCATAGCCCGTCACCAGCGCCAGCCGGTCGAGGCCCGCCAGCAGGGTGAGCGCGAGTGCCGCCCAGATGGTCGTGCTCTTGTGCGCGGGCTTGCCGCTGGGCACTTCGACGGGAGCCTTCGCCTCCGCTTCCGGTGATTTCAGAAAGAGGGCCGCTTCGGCGGCGCGGCGTTTGACGAGACCGGGCAACACCCTGCCGCCCGCTTTCACCCAGAGCTGCAGCCGGCGCGGCACCGCCTCGGGCTCGCCCGCGTTCACCGCCTTCAGGACGCTTGAGGCGGCGAAATTCCCCAGCCCGACATTGTAGGCGAAGGACACAAGGGCCGAGAACTCATTGTTATTCAGCGGCGCACTGACAAGCCTTGCCACACCCCGGGCAAAGCCATCCACATCGTGCGCCAATATCTTCTCGGCCTCGGCCTGCGAGATTTCCATGCCTTGCGAAACTTCCGGCGCTCCCGCCATGGCGGTGTGGCCGAAGCCTATGGTCCAGATACCCACCGCATCGCGATAGGCCCGGCCACGAAAGCCTTCGAACTCCCGGATCAGCGCCAGGCCGTCTTCGGTCATCTGCATGATGCGTTACTCTTCGGTTCAAAAACTTTCCAATTGTCTGTCACCCCGACGAACGTCGGGGCCCAGACTTCGAGCAGGCACGATTGTTGAAAGCCTAGGTCCCGGCTTTCGCCGGGATGACAGTCTCGGTGGGGGACCTACTGTCCCGGTGTCAGGAGATAGGGAAAGAGCTTGCCTGCAGCCGCCCCCAGCGAAACCGAAAGCCCGACGACAAGGCTCAAGGCCTTCCAGCTGCCGCGCGCCCCCACCAGGGCATCGCGGATTTCGCGCACGTCGGAGCGGATGCCCTGCAGCTCCGCCTCGACGGTTTCCATGCGGGCCTGCAGGGCCCCCACTTCGCGTTCAAGCGACATCCGGTTCACCAGCTCACAATGATAATCAGCCCGTGGCCGCCGCGCCCGCCCTGGCCGCCGGTCACCCCGCCGCCGCCGCCGGCCCCGCCGGAACCAAGCTCGCCATTGCCGCCGTCGCCGGCAACCCCGGCGGCCCCCGCCGTGCCGCCGCCGGTGCCGCCTGATGTGGCGAAGGGCCGCCAGCTCAGGAATCCGTCAGCCCCCCGGCCTGCCGCGGCAAGGCCTCCGGCGAGGCTTGGGAACCAGCCGCCGCCGATGATGCCGCCGCCGGCAAAGTCCGTGTTGGCCACGGGCGTTCCGCCGCCGCCCGCCCCGCCGCACAGCATGGGCGTGGCGCCGGGGCCCCAGGTCACATCGGTTCCCGCCGCGCCGGTCTGGGCGCCGCCAGCCCCTCCAGCAATACCCGCCATTGTGACAAAGGTTCCGAAAGCCCCCAAGGCCGGGGTGGAGGTGGCGGTTCCGGCCGCCCCGCCCGCCCCGCCGGCCCCTGCCGTTCCGGCGGCCCCGCCGGTTCCGCCGTTGGCGAAGATGACGCGGTTCTGTGCCGTGGCGCTTGCCAGAATGGCGACGGTCGATTGCCCGCCGCTGCCGCCGGCCCCGGCGGTGGCCCCGGCAGCGCCGCCGTTGCCCACGTTGCAGAACAGGATGTCGGGAAGGAAGCGGGCCGGGATGACCATGCGGGTCACGCCGCTGCCGCCGCCGCCACCACCGCCGCCGCGCGCCGTTCCGGCGGCCCCCGTCATGCCGCCACCGCCGCCGCCGCCGCCGGCGACGCAGATTATCTCCAGCATCGTCTTGCCGATGGGCCTGCGCCACGGCTGCCAGTCGCTGCCCAGGGCCATGAACACCTGCACGTCGCAGGAACCGGATTGCGAAGGCAGGCCGGAGAGATCGGACATCAGTATTTGCTCCCGATGGCGGAGAGCATGTAGCCCGCCGCGACGGCGGTGCCGAGGGCGCAGTTGATCTTGTAGCCCGCCGGCAGGGCCAGGTTGAGCGGCAGCTCATAAGAAGCCAGCGCCGCGACTTCCGAGAGCGTTGTCGCGGGCAAGGTCATTTCGGCCAGCAGTACGTTGTTGGCCGGCGTCGCATTGCTGGCGCCATTGTTCACGAACACACGCAATACGGTCGCCACGTTGGTGCCGACGGCGCGCGCCACGAGCTTCTCGATGCGCCCGCCCTCGGTGGCGTCGGCGGTGAACACGGTGGCCACGCTGCCGGTGCCGTCCTTGGCCGTATTGGCGGCGGTGAGCGCCGCGCTGTGCCATTGAATGTCGGCGATACGCGAAAAGATCGGATTGGTATTGGCGGCCATGTTTCAAATCTCCTATGGCATGATGAGGGAACGGGCGGGGATGTGGGTGGTCCTGCCCCCAATATTGTCATCCCGGCGATGGCTATTTAATTTCTGTCACCCCGGCGAAAGCCGGGGCCCAGGCTTTGAGCATTTGTGGCCTCTGAAAGTCTGGGTCCCGGCTTTCGCCGGGATGACGAGTTAGAGGGAAGCTTTCCCCTACGGCATGAACAGATCGCGGGCGAGGATGGGGCCGAGGCTGGTGCCGGCTCCGCCTGATGTGTCGAGATCGGAGGTCACGCCGTTCTGGCGCTTGCGGAAGGTTCCGGTGGCGGAATTGTACCAGAGCTGGCCATTGGCCGGGGCTGCCGGATCGGCGCTTTGCGGATCGAGCAGCAGGGTGTTCCTGATGGTGATGGCGGCGCTTGTCCGGTTGATGATGAGCGCCTCATTCCAGGCCGCACCATCGGGGCTGACCTTCACATGAAAGTCATCGTCGCCGCTGAGGCCGAACTCAGCGCGTCCGGAATATCCGGTCTGGAAAAGCACGGATGCGGTATCGCCCGCGGCATTCTTGTTGAGCTTAAGGCGGGCATCGCTGCCTGCATGGCTGAACAGGACATTGGCGGAGGAAACCGCCAGCCTGTTGGCCGCATCGGCGGCGGTGTTCACGCCCAGCAGGCTCATGTTCTGCAACACGTCAATGTCGCGCAGATCGAGCCATGCCGCGCCGTCAAACAGCAGGAAAAGCGATTCCGCCGCCACCCAGAGCCGCCAGCCCGTCTTCGGAATGGCAAAGCCCCAGGCGCCGGCTTCCCGGAAGGCAAGCTGTCCGTCATGGCCAAGCCAGTCACCCGTGGCGGAAGCCGCCACGAGATAGCGGTCGCCATCAACGGGAAGTACTGGCGGCGCGGCCAGGGCGCGCGAGAGCACCGCGAGATGCACAAGGGCGTCAAGTCGCAGCAGCGCTTCGTTGTGGGTCACATGCTTCTGTGCCTGGGAGGCTGCAAGCAGCGGCAGGCCGGTCAGGGGCGTATCAGACATTAAGGGTCCTCGATAGGGTTGCGCCGGCGCCGTAAGCTGCGCTCAGTTGCGCAACGTTGAGGTCAAAGGCCGAAGGGGCGGCGCCGAAATCCGCGGCGATATCGGCGGCCAGGTAACGGTAGAAGGGAGTGGTGACTTCAACACTGCGTTTCACTGCTGCGCCGTCAAGAATATCCAGGCGGTAATTTTCGGAGTCTTCGCCCAGCGGAATTTCCACGCTCTCCCAGCCGTCGCCGTCGATGCGGCTGCGCCTGATCCAGGTGAACAGCACATCACCGCCATCCCTGCGGCTGCGCAACTGGCAGGGGCTCAAAGGCCGCAGGCCCTTCGCGCGGCCCTGGAAAACCATTTGCAGATAGGAGGCATGGCCGGAGTCGAGCTGGGCGGGCCCGATGCGCCAGGTGTTTTCGAGGCCTGCCTCGGCGGCGGCAAGTTCGGCTTGCAGCACGGCGGGATTGAGCAGCACGAAATGGCTGGAGACCTCGCGGCTCGCCAGCATTTCCGGGCCTGAACCCGCCTGGCCGCGCAGCAGGGTGTTCACCCGGTAGGTATTGGCGCCCACCAGTTCGGCGGAGGCAAACTGGATGATCTCGAAACCTGTGGCCGCATCGCCGATGGCGGCGATGTTGGCGCCGTTCAGGACCTCCGCCTCGCTCACCGAAGACAAGGCTCCATATTTCAAAATCACGTCAAAGCTCGTGGCGTGGTCAAAAACAAAGAGGGGCCCGGCGGCAAGCGGTGTTGCCAGGGTTCCCATCGTCGCCTGGGCCTCGATGAAGCGGTTGAGGTCAAAGCTGCTGGCGCCGCTGCGTTTCAGAAGCGCCAGCCGCCCGGGCCAAGGCTTGGCTTGCGCCGCAAGCCATGGCGCTGCGGCTGCGGCGCTGGTGGCCATCGCCAGGTCCATCAGCAGCACGTCGGGCTGGCCGAAGATTGCCGCGGTCGCAAAAGCGCCGCCGCGCCCAACCGCCGGCGGCGGCTCATAGACCGCCGGTTCATAGCTTGCCGCGCTTATTTTCCGCGCGCTGCCGTCATGGATGCTGGCAAGGCGCAAGGCCCTCGGCCCCAGGGCCACCACGTCGCCGGGCTCAAGCGCCAGATGGCTGGGCGCAAGGGCAAAGGAAAGCGTCTCGCGGCCCGACCAGTTTTCCTGGAGCAGCACCTGGGCGCGGGCCTGGGCTGTCGCCTGGGTGGTGGCGCAGGGCAGTTCCAGGATGGCCTCACGGGCCGATGCGCCGCGTGATTTCCGCGCCTCGACCACGGCGTTGCGGTAGTCGTTGGCGGGCTCCGCATAGACAAGCTTCAGACTGTCGGGCAGTTCGCTTTCCTGGGCCCGGCTCAGGGAAAACAGCGGCGCGCTTGCAGCGCTCTCGACATAATCGTCACCGCTGAGCGTGCGCACGCTGTCCCGGCGGCGGCTGCGGAATTTCAGGATGCCATCGGACTCCACCGCATCGAGGGCAAAGGTGGCGAGAAGGTTTTCCAGGGCGTCCCTGGCCGGCATGGGACGCTCGATCAGGAAGCCATCGACCTGTGCGGCACTGTCGTCCACGGAGACGGTGTTCAAGCCGTAGCGGCTGCACACATCAACAATGAGCCGGTCGAGCCCCACCGCACCGATGCGGCCGTTCAGCCAGTGGCCGCAGGGATAATTGCCCGCATCGGACCAGATATCGCCGCGGGCCGGAAAGGCCGGAAAGGGCCTCGCATCCCAGGCCCAGAAGAACATCCGCGTGGCATCCACCATGGGCGCGCCATAGACGGGGGAAACCGGATTATGGGCGCCCGCGGCATTCCAGTAGCCGTCGATGGCGGCGATGACCTTGGCCTGCAGGGCATCGTCGCGGCCGCCGCTGGAATAATAGGGCACGGCGCTTTCCGACGACTTCGGATCATAGAAGGTGTTGGGCTGGTTGCTGCCCTTGTCGATGGCCGGGCAGCCCACTTCGGTGAACCAGATGGGCTTTGATTGCGGCAGCCAGGCCGTAGCCATCGCGGACTCCACACCAAGGGGCCGGTTGTAGTGGAGGTTGCCCCACCAGGATTTCAGATCCTTGTTGCGGAACACCCAGGGCTTGCCATGGGCCCCATCGGTGATGGCGCTGCGCGTCTGATTGTTGCGCGCTGCTTCGCTGGCATAGTACCAGTCGAAGCCCTCGCCCCCGGCGATGCCCGATTTCAGGTAGTTCGTGTCATAAATTGACGCGGTGCCCGCCAGGCGGTCGAGATGGCCTGCACCATCGCGCCAGTCGGTGAGCGGGAAATAATTGTCGATGCCGACCGCATCTATATTGGCGCTGGCCCAGAGCGGATCGAGGTGAAAAAATACATCGCCGCTTCCGTCCTGCGGCTGGTGGCCGAAATATTCGCTCCAGTCGGCGCCATAGGTGATCTTCGCCATGGGCAGGATGGCTTTCACATCGGCGGCAAGCGCCACAAGAGCGGCCACAAAGGGATAGGTGGTGGGCGAGGACCTGAGCGTGGTGAGGCCGCGCAGTTCGCTGCCGATCAGGAAGGCGTCAACGCCTCCGGCGCTGGCGCAGAGATTGGCGTAGTGCAGGATGAAGCGGCGGTAGCTCCACTCGCCAGCGCCTGGTGCGGGCGTACCTGCGAAATTCGCAACCTGGCTTGCCGCCGCTGCCGTCTTGTCGGCGCTTGGCGGATCGCAGGAGATGCGCCCCCGCCAGGGGTAGCCCGCCGTATCCATCAGCACGAAGGGATAGAACACCGTTTTCAAGCCGCGGGCGCGCAAATCCTGGATGGCGCGGATGACGGAGGCATCGCTCGGGGTTCCGCCGAATGCCGGCTTGCCTTCGAATGTGCTTACCACATGGGCCGCCGCCCGGGTGATCCCCGCCACTTGCCAGGTTTCCGGTGTTGTCACCTTCTCGGTGTTCTCCACGCCGGGGCGGATCTCGCAGACGGCGCAATTGAGGTCGGTGCCGAACCACGGCACCACCAGGGCGGTAGCGCCTAGGTTGGAACAGCTCGCCGTCAAGTCATCGATGGAAACGTTCCAGTCGCTGCGCTCGGCGGAAACATGGGCGTTTTCCGTCGTGGTGACGCCGGCACTCACCTTGCGCGTGACGATTGTCGTGTCGTAGCCGAACTCGGTGCTGCCCGGAATGATGTTGATGGCGCGGACATGTGCTTCGGCCCCGCCCGCTGAAGAGATCACCTCGAAGGAAAGCTGCGGCAGGCGGTTGCCGAAATCGGCCAGCGGCAGCCGCTCGAACACGATATAGGCCAGGCCGCGATAGGCCGGCGCATTGCCCGCGCCCTCCTTGGCCAGGATCAGGCTGTCGGCCTCCTGGTCCTCCAGCCCGCGATAAACCCGCGTGGTGAAGGCCGAAAGGTCGATCTCCCGGCCATCGGCCCAGACGCGGCCCACCCGGTCCACCACGCCCTCGCACAAGCCAACCGCGAAATTGGCGAAGTAGGAATAGTCCGTCGTTTTCGATTTCGGCCCGCCCTTGGACGAGGCCGATTGCGTGGTGGTCTTCGAGACCTCTTCGAAATTCGTGGCCCAGATCACCTGGCCGGACATCCGCATGCGGCCCCAAAGCCGGGGGATGGGAGCGCCCTCCTCCGAGGCCATGACACGCAGGTCATTGAGGCGCGGTCCCTGGCTCCGCCTTGTGCCGGGGCCGAAGAGCTGCTGGTCGACAAGGTTTCCGGCAATGGCGCCCGCGGCGCGGCCGATGATGCCGCCGACGGGTCCGCCCAAGAATGTGCCAAGGGCAGCACCGGCATATTGCAGGACAACGGTGGCCATCAGTGTTCAACTCCGGGAAAGCGGAAGGCGAAAGCCAGCCGGCGTTTCCACCAGGGGGAAAGGGCAATCTCGCTCACGCAGGCGCCGTCCTGGGCGTGGATCATGGCTGAAGCGGTTGTCGCGATCCCGGCATGCTTGGCGGGCAGATGGGGCTTCCAGCGGAACAGCAGCACATCTCCCGGCTGATACTCCGCGCAGGGAATTTCAAGCAGATGCCGGCGTCCCGCCTCGGCCAGGGCCTCCGTGCCGCCCGCCTCCGCCCAATCGGGTGAATAGGCGGGCATCACCTCGGGCTCACGTCCATGAACTTCGCGCCACACGCCACGGATGAGCCCCAGGCAATCGCAGCCCAGGCCCTTCAAGCTCGCCTGGTGCCGGTAAGGCGTGCCAAGCCAGCCGCGGGCCGCGGCGATGATGTTTGCCTGATTCATGGAATTTGCCTTTGGTCTTCTCCTGCGAAGCGGGAGAAGAAAGGGGCCCGTTTCACGAAGTGAAATGGGATAGATGAGGGCGCTTTTCCCACGAAGCGCCCTCACCTCCCCCATTGCGTTCCGCAATGGGTCCCCTTCCTCTCCCGCAAGCGGGCGAGGACTTATTTAGTTATTCCGGCTCCCGCCATCATTCCTCTGGCCTTGGCGCGAGGCGAAGGCGGTGACGAAGTCGGTTCCCGGCAAGTGCGGATGCCCGCGGAAATTCACGCCGTTGCCGAACTTGGCCTTGCAGGTGGAAAACTGCTTGTCGCAGCCGGCGCGGATGGTGAAGCCGTCGCCGGGGGCAACCGCGAAACTTGCCGCCTGCCAGAGTTCGATGATGCCCTGCGCCCCATGGAGCTTTACTTCCTCCAGGCGACCCGCATTCAAGCCGCTCTCCCACGTCAGGGTGCCGAGCGAAAACCAGCCCGCGGCAAAGCCTTCGAGGCCCGACACCGTGAAGCGGCGGTTGCCTTCCGCCGCCACGATGGACCCACTGCCGCGAAAGGCCGCCACGTCGAGATCGACACGGCAGCGCCCATCGCCCAGGCCCGCATCGCAACCGTACTGGAAGACGCGGCCCCTGGTCTGGTTCAACAGGTGCGTGAGGCCGCGCACTTCCGCGGTGAAGCCCGCGCTCCCGTGCGTCACCTCGCCGAGATGGCCCTTGCGCAGCAGCACACGCTGGGACACGTCCTGCCAGTTCACCCGCCAGATTTCGATTGCCGCATGGTCGAAATCCCCGGCGCGCAGGCGCTCCGCATCGAGCTGGCTCGAGTCCAGCGCGCCTGTGGCTTCGAGATTGTCGACCGACAATCCCAGGGATGACTCGATCTCGCTCGCTTCAAAGCCCGCCTGCGCCTCGAAAGTCACGCCGTCGAAAACCAGATCGCGGTCATGGTCGGTGAAGCCCAGCGCCGGGCCATTCACCGGCATCAGCTTCCAGCAGTGGCACAGGGTTGTGGCGCCGCTGGCCAGATGAGCCGCAAGACCCGCAGGCAGAGTTCTCACAGCCTGACCTCGACCACCGGAATCTCCGGAATGTCGCCGCCAGCAAAGCCCTGCAGGTTGATGGAGAGCTGGTCCGTATCAAAACGCACCGGCACATCGAAGGCAAAGCCCGCCGTCACCTGCGCACCCGCGCCCGGAATGGATTCCGGCAGGAAAGTGATCACCCCCGTTGCCGCATCAAGCGTGAAATTCGTCGTTGGCGCGCCATCCACCGCAACCAGCACCGAGCCCGCCACGGGCTTGGCAATCACCCGGATATGGTCGCGCAGCCCCGTGCCATAGCGCTTCACGAGCTGGAAGCTGGCGGCTGCGCCATCGCCCGTGCCGAGCACCTGGTCGGTGGCGGAAACAGCATTCGCCGGCGCGCAGGATTTGAAATCCGCATGGTCCTTCCAGCGGAAGCCGTGCAGCCGCCCGCGGCGTTCCTCGAAGAAGGCCACCACCTCGTGAATGTCATTCAGCGATTTCACGCCAAACCCCGCATTGTAACGCCGCCGCGATGAGGCCCAGCGCGTATTGCGCTCCTCGCGCCCCGAAGCCGTCGTCACAATCTCGGTGCGCCGCTCGGGGCCACCGCTGGAGCCACGGGAAATGGAAACGGGGAAACGAACCTCGTCAAAAGCCATGGGTGATGTCCTCGAAACTTGCCCCTCCCCCTTGTGGGGAGGGGTTGGGGTGGGGGTCGCTCCGACACCACCAGACCCCCACCCTCAAGCCGCGCGCACGCGCGGCTTTCGACCTCCCCACAAGGGGGAGGTGCAAGAAAGAAAGCCTGGGTCCCGGCGTTCGCCGGGATGACAGAGCTGCGAGACGTTCACAAATTCCTCTGCCCCCGCGCCACCGCCCTTGTGATGACGCTGGCGATCTGGCTTTGGGATTGGCGGAAACTTGCAGCGTCCATTGCTCAAAACAAGGCGAATACCAACATGAACAGTATCAGGATCAATAAAATAATTGGGTAACCAAAAAACACTCTGGTTCGATTGCTCATCGGCACGTCCGGCTCACCTCCTTCGAGGCCTAAGCCGATGCTGCGTTTCCCGTTGTCGATATCAAAGTTCCAGCGGTTAACGCTGTAAAAGCGCAACTCCTGTATCCAGAGGAAGCAAGCAAAAATTAATGCCAAAAATAAAAGCGCCAGGACCGTCAAGTTGGAGGTTGGAAGTGCCGCAAACTTCGCCATATTTGTTGTGCTCCACTAGGGTTGGACAGATTCACCACCAAATCAGACATGAGACGTCTTATTGCGACTTTATCTGATTACAAGAGGGAGGTGCAAACAAGCGGAACATCCGCTCATAAATTCCTCTGCCCCCTCGCCACCGCCCTGGTGATGACGCTGGCGATTTGGCTTTGGGACTGGCGGAAGCTGGCGGCGTCGGGGGTTGCGATGTTGACCGTCACGTTGACACCCGTGGCCCCGTCCATCCGTACGCCGAGTTTGCCGTCGCGGCCACGGGCCAGCGGCATGATGGCTTCGGCCCCTGCCTCGCCCATCAGGCCGGTGCCGCCGCGCAGGGGAAACAACGTGGGGCTGTTGACGATGCCGCCGCGGGCAAAGGGGGTCACCACATTGCCCTTGGCGCTGGCAAAAATATTGCCGAGCAGGCCGCCAAGAGGTTTCAACGCGGACGACAGCGCCTGCCCCGCCAGCGAAAGGGCGAGCCCCTTCAGCACATCGGAGAGCTTGCGGCCATGGATGATGGCGCCGGCGAAGGCGCGTGTGATAGTCTGGCCGAAATTTTCCGCCATCCGGTTGAGGCCTGCCATCTCGCCGCGGAGCTTCTCCGTTTCGAGGGCCAGGGTGCTTGCGGTTTCCTGCATCAGTCGGGATACCTTTTCATCAGGTCTTCAAGGCCGGCGCGCGGCAATGGCGGCGCAGCTCCGCCAAGGGCTGCCGCAATCTCGCGCGGTGTGGCGTTCCAGAAATCCTTCGGCGACAGGCGCAGCACGCCGAGTCCCAGTTCCATGAAGCGGGCCCAGGGAAATTTTTCGCGCCCGCTCATGAATTTTCCGGGGCGGCGAAGGTGGCGGTCAGAAGCCTGGCGACGATGCCGATATAGCCCGCCGCGCTACCCGCCACCTGCATTGCGGCCACCGCCTCATCGGAGATTTCCATGCCGCCGCCGCGCAGGCCTGCGCCGATGATCCTGATGGCGTCGCTTGCCCCGATGCGGCCTGTCTCAAATCTTTCGGCAATGGCAAGCAGGTCCTGGCCGCCATAGGCCGATTCAAGTTCGGCCAGCGCGCCGAGGGTGAGGCATAAGACATACTTCTCGTCGCCCAATTCCGCTTCGATCTCGCCGCGGTGCCTGTTGGCCATGGTGTTTCCTGCATTTGGAGATTATCGCCCTCTCCCGTGCATCTTGCATGGGAGAGGGTGCCCGACAGGGCGGGTGAGGGCTCTTGCTTGCTGAACCAAAGGGCCCTCATCCGGCCTTCGGCCACCTTCTCCCATTCTACGAACGGGAGAAGGCAAACTCTTTCTCACAGCGCCGTAAACGTCAGCTCGCCCGCCGACTCCAGCGCCAGATCGAAAGTCACCTCGCCGTCGTGGCGTCCGGCGATTTCCAGCGCGGTGATCTGGAACGGGCCCTCGACGGTGCCGAAATCCGGCACGATCACCTGCCAGTTGCGGATGGTGCCGGTGAAGAAATAGCCGCGGATGGTGGCGTCCGACGCCGCATCCTTGAAAATGCCCTGGCCGCGCAGCGCGGCGCTCTTGGGCCCTGCTCCCGCCAGAAGCTCGCGCCAGGCGCCGGCTGACTCCTGGTGGGTCACATCAACGCTTTCGGCGTTGAAGGAAAGCGCATTGGCGCGCAGGCCCGCCACGGTCTGGAAGGCGCCCGCGCCCGTTGTATCGATTTTCAACAGAAGGTCGCGGCCTTTTTGCGCTGTCATCTAAATCTCCTCGGTGGCGGCGCGGAACTTCACCACGGCGCCGAAGTGCTCATTTGATTTCGCCACGGTCCAGAAGATGAGCCGCAGGTTGACCAGGGCGTGGCCCGCAAGCGTGAGGCCTGCATCATCCAGCACGGTTTCGATTTCGCTGACGATGTCCTGGGCAGGCTTCCGGCTGCGCGATCTGGTTTTCACCTCAAGGGTGACGAAATGTTCGTGCGCCTTCTGGCCCTGCACGCTCCAGTCGCGGGTTTCGATGGCGGCAAAAACCACATAGGGTTCCTGGCTCCCGCGCGGCACCTCATCAAAGACATGGCCGCCGCCCAAGATCGCCAGCAAGGGCGCGTGGGCCAGCAGCGCCTCGCGCATGGCGCTTTGCAGGGCGAGGGCCGAACCGCTCAAAGCCGCATCTCCCGATAGGGCTGAATCAACTGGGCGATGTGAAGCGGCCTGCTGTCTGCCGCCTCGTCGCCGCGGCGTTCATACCAGTGGCCGAGAAGTTGCAGGATGGCTTCCCGCAAGGGTTCCGGCACGGTTGCAAAGCCGATGGTGAGCAGGATCTCGATGCCATTGGCCACCCGCCCCGGCCTTGCCCAGCTGCGCGAGCCGCGCAGGATGAGGCGGGCGGGCCGCGAAACCCTGTCCTCGTAATAATGCGAAGGATCGATCACCGCGGCCACATCGTCATCGCCATGAACCTTGATGTCGATGACTTCCAGCACCGGGGCCAGCGGCAGTTCGATCACGCCGTTGTCCGGCCAGTCATCAAGAAACACCGACCAGCCCTGCGACACCAGCCCCAGGCCCGTCTGCGCCTCGACCGATTGCCGGGCCGTCCTGAGCAGGGTGCCGATGTAAGCGTCGTCATCGCCGTGCGTCACCCGCAAATGCGCCTTGGCCTCGGCCAGGCTGACGGGTTCCGCGGCCGGCGGAGAGGTGAGAATTGATGGCATGGGGAGTCCTGAACTTTAATATTCTTGCTACTTCACCGAAGCGCCCTCATCCGCCCTTCGGGCACCTTCTCCCATTCTTCGAACGGGAGAAGGCGATAATCATGAGGGCCTTCGCCCGTCCTGCGTAACGAAGTGGAGCAGGATGGGAGAAGGTGGCCGACAGGCCGGATGAGGGCCCCTTCCCTTACGACACGCCGAACTTCATCAGCTTGATGGCCTCGAAATTCTGCACCCCGCCGCCGACGCGCTTGGTGGTGTAGAACAGCACATAGGGTTTCGATGAATAGGGATCGCGCAGGATGCGCACGCCGACGCGGTCGACGATCAGGTAGCCCTGCTTGAAGTCGCCGAGCGCCAGCCCATAGGCATCGGTGGCGATGTCGGGCATGTGCTCGGATTCGGTGATGGGGAAATTCATCAGGCTCGCCTTGCCGTCGGCGCTGGCGGCGGGCTGCCAGATGTAGTTGCCCTGGCCGTCCTTGAACTTGCGGATCACCCCTTGGGTCTTGCGGTTCATCACCCAGGTGGCATTCTGGCGATGGCCCGCCTTCACCGCGTAGATGAGGTCAATCAGCTTGTCGGCGGGGTTGGAGGCGGCAAAGGCCCCCGCCACGCCGGTGGCGATGTAGCCGAGGTTGCCCCAGCTCCAGCTTGCATCCACCACTTTGGGATAATCGGTGAAGCCGCGGGGCTTGTTGGTGCCGTTGCCGGTGACGAAAGCAAGGGATTCCTGCTCGGCGAACACCGCCTGGACTTCTTGCGCGATCCACTGGTCGAGATTGACCACGCTGTCGTCGAGCAGCGCCTGGGTGGCGGCGGGCATGGCGTAAAGTTCCATCGTCGGGAACTGCAGTTCGGCCAGGGTGGCCGAGGCTGTTTCAGGCCGCGCCGCGGTTTCGCCTACCCAGCCGGTGGCCGCCCCCGCGATGGCGAAGGGCTTCTTGTAAACCGCGGCGGAGACCTGGCGCACATCGGAAATGGCGCGCATCGGCGAGGCATTGGAGAGCAGCCGGCCGATTTCCGTTTCGGTCTCGGCGGGCACCAGATAGCCGCCGTCCGGGTTGGAGCCGATCGACATCGATTTCGCTTCAATGTCGAACAGGCCATGGGTCTCGCCCTTGCGCACATAGGCCTCGAAAGCCTTCTTGTGTTCGGTGGGCTGCTCCTTCTCGGATGCGCCGAGCTGCGGGCGTTTCATTTTCAGCGCCATCTCATCCAGCGCCTTGTTGATGCGCTCGACTTTCTCGACGGTCACCACATCGGCGCTCATACGCTTCTCGATCTGTTCGAGGCGCTCGTCATTGGCCTCCTTGAAGGCCTCGAAGGCGTTCAGCATGTCGCTGAGGGCGTCGCCGCCCAGCACTTTGGTTTCCAGTCCGGTGTTTGTGTCCATGTCGGTTCTCACTCCTTGGGTTTCATTGCTGGTTGAAAAATCCGCGCGGCGGCCATGAGGGCCTGCAGCTTGGTCGCCTCGACGCGCGCCCCCTCGAGCATCGGGAAGGTCACCAGCGACACTTCCCAGAGGTCGAGGTTGAGGAGCCGCCGCGTATTGGTGAATTTCTCGCGCGCCGCGTTCACCGTTTTGAAGCCGATGGAGAGGCCGTCGAGCCCGCCGCCTTCGAGCAGCGAAAGCAGTTCGCGGCCGCGCTGCACATTGCAGTCGAGGCGGCCCCTGACATAAAGCCCGCGGGCATTCTCGTGCATCTCCAGCCAGGTCCCTACGGGTTCTGCCGGGTCATGCTGGAACAGCATGCGGATGTTTGCAGCACCCCTATTCTTCAGGCTCGCGGCGAAAGCGCCCGGCATCACCATGTCGCCGCTTGCATCGCGGACGCCGAACAGGCTGGCATAGCCCACGAACACGCCCGTGCCGGAGCAGGCCGACAAGGGCTGCGCCAGCCGGCTCTTCTCCCGGCGGATGTGCATGGATGGAGGTTCCTGTTTTTTTGATCATTCCCCTCCCCCCTGTGGGGAGGGGTTAGGGGTGGGGGTCGCTCCGACACCACCAGACCCCCACCCTCAATCCGCGCGCGGGCGCGGATTTCGACCTCC
>CAZRZB010000049.1:0-18908 GCA_964604435.1 uncultured Aestuariivirga sp.
AAAAAATCCCAGCGGCGAGGCCGTTTCCATCGAGACGATGTTCGGCTCGTTTCCGCTCATTGCAACGCTGGCTGAAGGCGCCAAGGTCACCCTGGCGGTCCGCCCCGAGCACCTGCGCCTGACCCGCGACTCGCGCAGCATCACCTTTGGCAAGGCGGAGGTCACCTCGGTGGTGTTCCAGGGCAGTTTCAAGCGGGTGATTGCCCAGTCCACCAGCCTGTCCGGGCCAAGTTTCATCGCCAGGCTGCCGGCCGAGGCGGAGGTGAACGCCGGCGAGGTCGTGACCCCCTGCTGCCACATCGAAGACCTTATCCTGCTGGCGAAATAGCCATGGCCAAGCCAGCAACCGTCGAAGCCCGCCACTGGTACGAGACGATCCGCCTCGCCGATGCCGTGACGCTCATCCATGAACCCTGGATCAAGCCCTTCTTCCGCTGCAACATCTGGCATGTCCGCGGCCGCGGCCAGGACCTCCTCTTCGACACGGGGCTTGGCCACTTCAGCCTGCGCCGCCATGTGCCGCTGGTCACAGAGCGACCGCTGGCCTGCGTGGCAAGCCACACCCATTTCGACCATATCGGCTGCCACCACGAATTTCCGCAGCGCTGCGTGCACCAGGCTGAGGCGGATATCCTCGCCGACCCGCGCAACGACTGGACCCTGGCCGACCGTTATGCCACCGACGATATGTTCGACCGGCAGCCCGAGGGCTGGGACACCGCCCGCTACCGGGTGCGGCCCGCCCCGGCGCAACGCCTGCTCGCCCACGGCGATGTTATCGATCTCGGCGACCGGCACTTTGAAGTGATCCACACCCCCGGCCACTCGCCCGGCGGCATCGGCCTGTTCGAGAAGGCCAGCGGCATCTTCCTCTCCGGCGACATCATTTATGACGGCCCCCTCATCGAAGATGCCTATCATTCGAACACTGAAGATTATGTGGCGACGATGGAAAGGCTTCGCGGCCTGCCCGTATCGGTGGTCCACGGCGGCCACTTCCCAAGCTTCGGCCCCACGCGCTTCCGGCAGATCGTCGATGAATATCTGGAGGGCAAGAGGAAGCCAGGCTGTCATCTCGGCGGCGGGTAGATGGCGAAGGGACGACCCAACATTCATCTATTTGACAGTGACATAAGTTCCATCTGAAAAAACAAGAATCGCTTCGAAGCGAACTGTGCGTTCATCAATATTTGCATCAAGCGCCGTTATCTCCTGCGGCAAACTGCGGCCAGTAATTACCTCAATTCAGTGTTCAACGAGCCACTAGCAGGCCAATCGGCCTGAAGATTGTGCCGATGAGCAAGCTGCAAGCTCTTTGATGGCGGGGGCCTAACGTGTTTGATTTCCAACGATTAACAAGTGTATGGTGATATGCACGAAGATTTTGATGAAACAGGCACATGAAAGCTATTATATTGGCCGGCGGGTTGGGTACGCGCATCAGCGAAGAGTCTCATCTCAAGCCCAAGCCGATGATCGACATTGGCGGTCGGCCGATCATTTGGCACATCATGAAGCTCTACGGCGCCCACGGCATCACCGACTTCGTGATCTGCTGCGGCTACAAGGGTTATGTGATCAAGGAATACTTCGCTAACTACTTCTTGCATATGTCCGACGTCACTTTCGACATGAGCACGAACAGTGTCGAGGTCCATCAGCGCCATGCCGAGCCTTGGCGCGTGACCCTTGTCGATACCGGGGAACTCACCCAGACGGGTGGCCGTATCGGGCGAATCCGCGATCACATCGACGGCACATTTTGCCTGACCTATGGCGACGGTGTCAGCGACATCGACATCAAAGCTCTCATTGCCTTTCACAAGGCGCAGGGAACTGCGGCAACGGTCACCGCGATTCAGCCTGCGGGCCGGTTTGGCGCCATCGAGATCGAAG
This sequence comes from uncultured Aestuariivirga sp., assembly GCA_964604435.1. Classification (GTDB taxonomy): domain Bacteria; phylum Pseudomonadota; class Alphaproteobacteria; order Rhizobiales; family Aestuariivirgaceae; genus Aestuariivirga. The sequence goes on from CAZRZB010000049.1 coordinate 1,897, forward strand.
GCAACCGGGTGAAATCCTTTTATGAAAAACCGCAGGGCGACGGTCGATGGATCAGCGGCGGTTTTTTTGTCTGCGAACCCTCGGTGCTGGATCATATTTCTGGCGATGATGTGGTCTGGGAGCGCGGACCACTTGATGCGCTTACACGCGCGAGCCAGCTTTCTGTCTATAAACACCTGGGCTTCTGGGCGGCGATGGATTCGCTGCGCGACAAGATGTTTCTGGAAAACCTTTGGTCAGAAGGCGCGCCCCCGTGGAAGGTCTGGGAATGAGCGCTTTTTGGCAAGGACGCCGCGTGCTGGTGGTGGGGCATACGGGATTCAAGGGGGCGTGGCTGACATTATGGTTGAAACATCTGGGTGCCCATGTTGCAGGCTTGGCCCTTGAACCCGATACGACACCCTCCCTATTCAGGCAGCTTGGCCTCCAAGGCGAAATCGGTCACCGCATCGGTGACATCCGCGATCCCGCAACGGTATCCAGCCGGATCCATGAAACACAACCCGATGTCATCTTTCATCTGGCAGCACAGCCAATCGTGCGCCTCTCCTACCAGATGCCACAGGAGACGTGGAACACCAATGTGATGGGCACCGTGCATCTGCTTGACGCGCTGCGCGGCTGGCGCGCGCCCTGCGCCGTGGTCGTGGTGACAACCGACAAGGTCTATGAAAACCGTGAATGGCTCCATGCCTATCGTGAAACCGATCATCTGGGGGGGCATGACCCCTACAGCGCCAGCAAGGCCGCCTGCGAACTTGTCGTGCAAAGCTACCGTCAGTCGTTTTTCAAGGGCGGGCCGGTGCGGCTCGCATCTGCGCGGGCCGGCAATGTGATCGGTGGCGGTGACTGGGCGCAGGACCGCATCGTGCCCGATATGGCGCGCGCCCTTGCAAGCGGGTCGGCGGTGGGCCTCCGCAATCCTGCGTCAATCCGCCCGTGGCAGCATGTGCTCGATCCGCTGCGGGGCTACATGATGCTGGCCGAGCGGCTCTTTCAGGCAAGGCCCGAAGCCGAGGGCGCCTTCAATTTCGGACCCGATCCGGCGGACCAGCGGAGCGTCAGGGAACTGGTCGCTGCCGGTCTCGGGCACTGGCCCGGGTCTTGGCAGGATGCCTCCGACCCGAACGCGCCCCATGAAGCCGGGCGGCTGAGCCTGGCGACGGAAAAAGCGCGCGCCACCCTGGGCTGGGCGCCGCTATGGAATTTCGATGAGGCTGTCCGCCAGACGGTGCAATGGTACCGGGCCGTGCATGAAGGCGCGGCGCCACGCACCGTCACGACGGCGCAGATCCACACCTTCGAGCAGGGACATCCGTGATGCTCTTCACCCCGCTTGCCCTTGCTGGAGCCTTTCGTATCGATCTGGAAAAGCGCGAGGATGCGCGGGGTTTTTTCGCGCGGCTCTTCTGCGTGGAGGAATTCAGGGCCCATGGCCTGGAGTCTTCCTGGGCACAGATGAATACGTCGATGAGCCGCAGCCCGGGCACGCTCCGGGGCCTGCATTTTCAGCGCCCGCCGATGGCCGAAGCGAAGGTCGTGCGCTGCTTCCGGGGCGCGGTCTTCGACGTGATCGTCGATCTCCGCGCCGGCTCGCCGACGTTTGGCACATGGGACAGCCTGGAGCTGACGCAAGACAACCGCAGCATGGTCTATGTGCCCAAGGGTTTTGCCCACGGCTTTCAGACGCTGGAACCGGATACCGAGCTGCTCTACTTCCATAGCGCGCCCTATAGCGCCGCGCATGAGGGTGGCCTCCATCATGGCGACCCTGCACTGGCGATCAAGTGGCCCCGGAGCGTGACTGAAATCTCGGCGCGTGATGCGTCCCATCCAACGCTTGCCTCAACCGGCCCGATCGCCGCATGAATTGCCGCCACTGCCATACGCCGCTCACGGACGTGTTCCTCGATCTGGGCCACGCGCCGCCATCCAATGCCTACCTGACGGCCGCCCAACTGCGCGCGCCGGAGACAACCTATCCGCTCCGGCTGTTCGTCTGCTCCAGTTGTCATCTCGTTCAGACCGAGGATTATGCTGCCGCGGATGATCTCTTCACATCCGACTATGCCTATTTCTCGTCGACATCGAGAAGCTGGCTCGATCATGCCGCCCGCTACTGCGCGATGATCACGCAACGCCTCGGTCTCACGAAGGCCAGCCTGGTGATCGAGGTGGCCTCGAACGACGGTTACCTGCTGCGGAATTTCGTCGCCTCCGGCATCCCCTGCCTGGGGATCGAACCGGCCACCGGCACGGCCGCCGCCGCCGAAGCCCTCGGCATCCCCGTGCTCCGCGAATTCTTCGGCGAGGAACTGGGCAAGACCCTCGCGGCAAAAGGCCGGCGCGCCGATCTCGTCTGCGGCAACAATGTCTATGCCCATGTGCCCGGCATCAATGATTTCACCCGCGGCCTTGCCGCGGTGCTGAAGCCCGCAGGCGTCGTAACGCTCGAGTTCCCGCACCTGCTGCGGCTGATCGAGCAGTGCCAGTTCGATACCGTCTATCACGAGCACTTCTCCTACCTGTCGCTGGCAGTGGTCGAGCGTATCTTCAAATCGGCGGGACTGCGCATTTTCGATGTCGAGGAACTTGCCACTCATGGCGGCAGCCTTCGCATCTATGGCTGCCTGGAAAAGGCAGGGCATGATGAAAATGCCCGCGTGGCGGCATTGCGCCTGACGGAAAGCCAATTTGGCCTCGGCAAACTCGGCGTTTATGAGGGGTTTCAGCTGCGCGTCAATCGGCTGAAGAATGACTTTCTCCAGTTTCTCCTCGATGTGAAAGCCCAAGGCAAGACGATTGCCGCCTATGGCGCGGCCGCCAAGGGCAATACTTTGCTGAACTATGCCGGGGTCAAGTCTGATCTCTTGCCCTTCGTGGCGGATGCAGCGCCCTCCAAACAGGGGCGTTTTCTGCCGGGCAGCCACATTCCCATCTTCAAGCCGGATGCACTCTATGAGAAACCGCCAGATTACGTGCTGATCCTTCCTTGGAATATAGGCGATGAGGTGAGACTGCAACTCAACGGCCTGGCAGGTATGGGAGTCCGTTTTGTGACTGCAATTCCAAGATTGGATGTAATATGAATTCGAAATCCATCAGTGACCAAAAATATAGATTTACCTTCAAGTAGCATTCGCTAAGAGGAATGAGTTCTTTCAGAGAGTCGATGTAAATGGATCATATCCCAGTTTTTAAGCCCCTCATCGAAGATGAAGAAATAGATGCAGCCGTTCTCTCCTTAAGGCAGGGCTGGTTGGGAATGGGAGCTTCAGTCGGAGAATTCGAGCGGGCTTTAAAGAGCTATCTGGGATGCCAAGACCGTCACGTCGTCGCGCTCAGCACGGGACACGCCGCCCTTCACCTCGCCATGATGATCATTGGCCTTAAGCCGGGTGATGAGGTCATAACGCCCTCTTTCAACAACATTGCCGATTTCCAGGCGATCATGGCGGTTGGCGCCTCACCCGTTCTGTGCGACATCCGTGAAGACACTCTCTGCATCGATGTGGAAAAGGCGTCACGCCTTATCACTCCCCGCACCAAGGCTATCATTGCGATGGATTATGACTGCTTTCTAGCCGATCATGACGCCGTGAGCGCATTGGCGAATCGCCATGGTTTGCGCATTGTTCATGACGCCGCCCACTCGCTTGGATCTTATTACAAGGGCAGAATGGTAGGAACTTTTTCCGATTTGTGCATGTTCAGTTTCGATCCCGTGAAGACTGTCACCTGCATTGACGGTGGGGCTCTTGTCGTACGCAGTCAGGAAGAGTTGGAAGCCCTTCACGAAATGAGGTTGGTCGGAATGGGTCAGCCGGCCAGCGTAATGTACCAGAACAAGCGAGCCTGGACCTATGACGTCAAGCAACTTGGCTTCCGTTATCACCTGACCAATCTGCACGCATCAATCGGGCTGAGCCAGCTTTCCAAGATGGATCGTATCACGAAAGTCCGGCAAGATGCGTGCAGGCTCTATGCAAAACTCCTCTCGGAGGTAGCAGAGGTGAAAGCCCCTGATACCGATTTTTCGAGCGTCACACCGTTTCTTTACTACATCCGTGTTCCCGAAACGCGTCGGAGCGCGCTGCAGGAGTATCTGCATGCGCGCGGAATCGACACGGGAATACACTGGCAACCGGGGCACTGGTTCACTTTCTTGAAAAATTCGAGGCGAGGCGACCTTGAAGTCACCGAGAGAGTAGGCAAGACGGTGCTTTCCCTGCCTCTGAGCTCCCAGATTACTGAGGATCAAGTTACTCGCATTGTTCTTGCGATAAAACAGTTCTTTAGTGAGACTTGAAGTGGAGCATGTTTGGATTCTGATCTGCCGCAGAGAGATAGTCGATGACTAACAAGGAAGCGAATCTACAACTCTCAACCTATGAAGACAGTTTCGCCAAATACTACGATATCCTCACTTCCCACAAGAACTACCCCCGTGAGATTGAGATGTTGCAGGCCTATGTCCAAGGCGCCATGGGGAGCGGACCTAAGAAGATACTGGATGTGGGATGCGGTACTGGAATCCATGCCCGCGGCTTGGGTGCCTGCGGGCACCTTGTCACCGCCCTTGATGTGTCAAGCGACATGATTAACATTGCCAGATCAAGGCCGAGTGACGTGCGGTTCTTGGCGCTGGACCTAGCCGAACTTGAGGAGCGTGATTTTGATGTTGCCTTCTCTCTCTTTAATGTCATTAATTGCCTGAATTCGTTAAGGGAACTGGAGGATTTTTTTGCAGCGGTAGCTTTCCGGCTAAAATCCGGCGGTGAGTATCTGTTCGAATGCTGGAATGCTATCGCGGTGATAGCTGCGCCCGCGGAGACAGTTGAGCGCACCTATCTGATGGACGGAAGGCGTTTTGTAAGGGTCGTGACTCCGAGACACGATCTCTTTCGCCAACGATTGCAATTGACATATGACATAAGGATATTCGCTGACGGTGTTGCGAAGCGGAACGGGATAGGCGAACCTGAAGAACAATTCTCGTCGGTTCATAATCTCATGCTGTTTACACCAGTCGAGATCCTGTTTTGCCTGGAACGGGCGGGGTTCACTGATGCGCGCTTCCATTCGGCGCTTCCTGAGTTGAAATCCGCCGTTGAAGGAGATCGCATGCTTGCGGTTACTTGCAGAAGGAGATGAGCGGTTCTTTCACAGGGATGAGAGCTTGTCGTCCGATGTTGTCGGCAGAGCAGTAAAAAAGAGATAAGGGTCGCGATAATTGCCAGAAAATCCTTTGTCATTTAGGCTTTTCTTCCGCTCTTACGCCGGTAAAAGGAAAGTTGCCGGCATCGTTGGACATTGCCAAGACCTGGATTAAAGGAATTCAAATTGTTGAAAATTTCCAAGTTCTCGGATTGGCTGTCAGGTACCATCTATAATATTACACCCGGTAAAAAACCTGAACCAGTCGTTTTTATGCATGTACCGAAATGCGCCGGATCGTCGTTGGGAAAGTCGATCGGAACGGCGCTGAAGGCAAAATCCGTTCTCCGGGGATTTGACCGATCACTTTTTGGTGGATTTGAGGATTTTCAGTCATTCAGCAGCCGCATGAAGAGACGCGCCTATCTAGAAAAATTACCTCTCCGAAAGTTTGATTTAGTGTATGGACATTTCTATTATTCCAACTTGAAACGTCGGTTTCCACAGGCCCGCTTCATTACCGTATTCAGGGAACCGCGCTTGAGGCTCCTGTCACACTTTTTCTACTATCGCTCCATTTCGGCAACACCGATCGCCCAGAAATTTGGCTCTTTCGCCAAACTGATTTCAATCGCTGAAGGGAGCCTGCACGACTTCTTGTGGGCGAGTGAAATAGCCTGTTTTTCCGACAATGTTTTTGCGCGTATGCTCCTCGGGCCTGAACCACGCATACCCATAGAAGGATTCATCGAAGCGCGATTTCACGATCAGCTGTTCAATGACGCCATGAATAAGTTGGCAGAATTCGATTTTGTTGGCTTATTGGAGGAACATGATTTTGAAGAAAAAGTCGGTCGCTGGCTCGGGAGAGAGTTCAGCCTTGAGCGGCGCAATGAAACAGAGGTAGACTTGGGGCGAGTCTTTGACTTTCGCAGTCAGGTTGATAGCCATGCTCTTGAAAGAATTGAAACTCTCTCAGCAATCGATCTCAAGATCTGGAAAGCCCTCGCTGACAAATTGAATTCAAAATCAAGCACGGCTCTTGCAGATGAGGTTTTCTCGAACTATCTTTCGCGCCAAGTCGCACGATGGTCCGAGCTTGAGAGTGAAATGCGTTGACGACGCTTGACGCTGCAAGACACGTTGGGGTTTCAGTGGAGAGTTGTCAGTTTCTCGTTACCGTTTCAGTGCCGGTCCATAACGGCGGGGTTGAGTTCGAGCGTTGCCTCGAGCGCCTCAGAACGCAGACCCTAAGAGATTTCCGTGTCCTAATTTTTGAGAACGGCTCGACTGACGGAACGCTCGGGATAGCCAAGAAGTTTGTGGCGATGGACCGGCGTTTTGAGCTTTGCGCTAGTGAAAAGCTCCTTCCTGTCATGGAGAATTTTCATCGCGCGGTTGAAATCGCTGCCCGAGCGTCTCGATATGTTTGTTTGCGCGCAGCAGATGACTATACATCCGAAAACTATCTTGAATGCCTGGTTTCCTCCTTGGAACAAAACCCCAATTGCCATCTTGCTGTTGCCAAGAGCGTGAAGGTAAGGAAGGATGGAGTTGAAGTCGGCCAGCGCTTCGGACTGATTGAGAAAATTCTGGACCGCAGCCGCATGGCAAATTGGACGATCCGCTTTCCGGCGACCTGGTACTACGGTATTTACAGAGTCGGTCCAGCAACCGATTATTTGTTGCGGAGTCGCGAATTGTGCCCTTATGTGTGGGGGTTTGACCGGTTGGTGATCTACAAGATGCTGACCGATTTTGCTGTTGTCTATTGCGATGAAGCGCTATTTTACTGCCAAGTTGGCTCCGATGGGGCAAACAAATACAGAGCCCGCACTTTTTTCGATGCGCTTGCGCGCCGCCTCTCCTACTATCATGCCTGCATGGAGATGGAAGCACATCGCAAGGCCGCGGGCGTGCTGGGCGCGGCCAGAAGCCGATGGATTGCCTGGCGGGTCGCAGGAGAGCACACGGCTACAGGCTTGAAGCACATGGCCAAGCTGGCGCTCAAATCCCTGGGGCTCCGCTGACTTGAGTGGAAGCACAAGTTGCCTTCGGCAGCAATCGCCGAAGTTTGTAGAAAATCCAATAGTTATCGCCTAGCGGAAGACCTATTTTCTGGATTCCCTTTGGCGCTTGCGCATGCGGGTCCGGCTCATGCGCGCCGGGATTTCCTTTGCGGTTCCATCCGCCGAAGACCACCTGGGCGATGCGGTATCTGCGGTGGCTGCAGGAGCGGCAGCTTGAGCATCCCGCCCGGCAACTGGCGCTCCAGAAAGCAGTCTAGGATGGTGTCCGTGAAGCCCGCAGCAAGCCAAGCCGCTTCCGGATTTTGTGAAAAAAAGCCATCGACATGGCGCCTTCGGCGTCAAGACTCCGCACCGTTCTGATGCCATAAACCCTCAAAAAGAGTTTTCTATATATATCCCTGCTTCCTGTGGCGTGACGAATTCGCCCATAGCCGGTCTGATCACCCGCTGCCGATTCATTATGCACATGAATGCTATCCGGGGTGAATGCGAGCGCCCAGCCAGCAGCCTGCAGATCGAGCATGAAAGCTGCATGCTCTCCGTGGACTTCGATGTCATCGCGCCATTTTACCCTGTCGAACACCATGCGCCTGATCAGCAGGAAGTTGCGGGTAAAATTTGCATAAGCAAACCGGACATCACACACCTTCAGGTAATTCCAGCATTGATGTGAAACGCACATTTTGTGGAGAACATCGTCCTTAAGGAAGGTATGGCCCTGCTTGCTGCTGATCTCCCCGGACAAGACGCCCTTGCCATTTCCAAGCTGGCGCTCCAGGTCGGACATGGCGCCGATTTCCGGCCTGTTCTTCATAACCGTGACCATCGCGCCCAGATCTGTTTCCGGCGTGAAATTGAAGTCGTCGTCAAGCCGCAGCACAAATTCCTCGGGCCCGAGCATGCTGACAAGGTGATTGCGTGCAGTTGTCACGTTCACGCGTTCCGGATAGATTTTTATATAATGCCCCTCTGAACGCAACTCATCGTAGAGCCGGTTGACATCTGCCGAAATTTCGCCGTCATCAGCGATGTAAAGCCGGTATGGCTCAAGGCAGAATTCCCTGATGGACGAGATTGCTTTCAACAATCTGCCTGGCCGGTTGTAGGTCTTGATCAGGATCGCAACCCTTTCCCCGCTCAACTTTCTTGCTCCCTGCATTTGAGGTTCTTGGCGACGAAATCCACAGTTCCTGGCACGTTCAAATCCAACATTTCTTCACTGTTCAAGGCTGGAGTGCGAACCCCTTCATACTCCTTAAAAAGACCGATGAATAGCTACATCTCGGCAAGGCCGCTGCATTGCCGCCCGGAGCAGATAGCAGAAGCCAAACGGCCGCATGCGAGGGGCCAGCCTAACTAATATATTGCGCAAGCCTGGATGCCTGGCGTGAGCAATACGGTATGGAGCAATGCCTCTAACGACTGGAACAGGCTCGGTACACCCGAAAAACTCATCCATAATCAAATCTGTCATAATCGCTGGCGTAAAACTTGCGGATACGCGCGGCTGTTGTGGCCGATACGGGAATATCGATACTCTCCGACCGCCGCATATGAGGAACATCATAATTTACCGAAAGCCTCAGCCGCTCGCTGAGGTTCTTGAGAATGAAATCCATTCCGGATTCAAGCTTGAATACCTCAGCGTTGAAGCAGAGAAAATCCGCTTGCGGGCGGAAGTGATTGCTGCGCCAGTGGGGCGACAACCTCGCAAACCGCAGTTCCAGCCTTGCCCAGGCGCCGAATGGCAGACGGCTGCTGATCCTCCCCAGCTTGCGAGAGTAACGGTACTCCGACTTCAAACGCTCCAGCGGATCACGCACCACCATGAACACATAGTCGAAGAATCCGGGCTCAAACATTGCCTCCAGGAGACCGGCGTGAAAGTGCTGGAGGGGAATGTGGCCGGAAACCCACGTTGAATGATAGGGGCGAAGGATTTTCTTTCCCCTTCCATACAGGCTCATCGGTGAATTAGCCGCAAGAAATGTCTCAATCGTCGTCCCGCCAGCCTTTGGGACATGAATGAAGAGCACATTCTTGTTGTTGATACGATAGGCAGGCATGGCTCGAAGCCTTCAGTAGTCAGTCAAATCGTTCGTGTGCGAGATGGTGTATGGGGGGCCGTCATGCTTGACGATTGCCGACTTCAACCGCGCCTCCTGCAGGAATTTGAACCACTGGTCGTACACTTCGTTCAAGGCAGCCCTGTTTTCGTATGTCTCCAGAAGCTTTTTGTGCTTCTTCCGGGTGCGCGCCGATTTGAAAAGCCGCTGCGATTTTGGCAGCCTGCTTTCCTTGAATTGGCCAAGCAGGCGGCTGCCCGGGCAAGCTACGGTTATGACCAGGACTTGCTCGGCGACGGAGATCAGATCAGCAAGAAAATTTCCATGATGGTACATGTCGCCATCAATGATGTACTGGCCGATATTGTAGTGCAGGATTACGTTTTCGATGGCGGGGTCACGCACTTCCCTAAGCTTCATGAACTGGAGCACAGTCCACGCTACATCGCGCTCGAGTTCCAATTGCTGGGCCAGACCCGCACCGTCCTTTGACAGCAGGTGCTCAATGAAAGTTGACTTTCCCACTGCGGAAAAACCCGCGACCACAACAAGCCTGCGAATCCGGCGGCGGTGGGCAATAAGAATGGGCCGCCCCTTCGGGCCGGCCCGCACCTCATCTATCCGCGCGAAATCCGCACGTTTCTCCAGCAGCAAGACCTTTATGGCCTCCGGCGTGATGAAAAACGTCTGCTTTGAGTTTTTTGCGACATAGATGACCGGAAGACGGCCGACAAGCGTCGCCGTCACCAGCGATACGCCGGTTTGCCTGCGATCACGCCATGAAAATCCAGCCACTTCGAGAACCAGTTTTTCCCGCGTTGCCTCAATCAGTTTCTTCAGCGCGCCCAAAGGATCCCGGAGATGGTGCAGGATGTTCAGGCACAGCACATAATCAAATTTTTGCTGAAGCTGTTCTGTCTCGATGTTAAATGTCTGGAACTTGGCGCTGGACTGTCGCATGTCCGCCAGTATTCTGGATTTGCGAATGAAGTCCGGGTCGATATCCACGCCCAGGATATCCTTCGCGCCGCGCTCCTCTGCATGGAAACAAAAGTACCCGAACCGGCAGCCAAGATCGAAGACTGACTTGCCAGCCGTCTCATCCCCAAATATCGCCTTCGCGGTTTCGGAGCGATCCACGCCTCCTGTTGACAGGCCAAAGGGAAGAGGCACGTTCTGATACCCGAAATCCAGCTGCCGCAAGGTTTCGCTTATCCTCTCCCTGGTCCACTCCGCCTTCCCGATCATCTAACCATCCTGAATATTGAACAATGCCGCTGACTTAGACCTAACGCCGCCTGATGACAACAAAACTCCCGCTCCGGAAAAAATTCAGCCCTGCGCCCTGAATTTCGAATTGGGCGTAATGATCTCGCTGATTATTTTCACGTTTGCCTCTACCGTATCCTCGCCATTGAGCATCAGAACGGGCAAGTCCGCGTGTTTCCGGAACAGTTTCATGACCATCATGTATGTCGCCTCCAGATTTTCCAGGCGTTTTGATATGGCCTCGCGCTGCAGGCCGTCAAAGCGGCTGTTGCCATGGGAGCGGCCGGCAATGCGCTCCGCGGCGCGACTCGGGGAAACCGAAACCCAAACCAGGTAATCGGCGGCAAAAGGCGCGAGCGCCTTGACCAGGCCTTCCAGCAGAAACGGCGAGTAGTTTTGCGTTTCGATGATCATCGACCAAACCTTTTGGACAAGCCCCTGGTCCATGACAAGAATCTGCTCCCGGGTCTGGCGGTAGCTTGGCAGTGCCGCGACAAGCATTGCGGCCCGGAGCAGATAGTAGAAACTGAACGGCCGTATGCTGAGAGCCAACCTCAATGAGGCTGTCGCCACACGCCATGCGGGCCTGAAGAATTTTCCCCGCAGAGGCCGACCAGCCTTGTAGCCTGCATGCTGGACTGGAAGGCGTTCCACCAGGCTGGTCTTTCCCGCGCCCGGAAGGCCGGCCATCTCGATCACGAAAGGCGATCCGGCTGGACGTGCGGTCCTCATGGGCCCTTGCGCCCCAGGATATGGGCCCAGATCGCCGCCTTTGCGGCAAGCAGAACCTCATTGAAGGGAGCGGCCGCGTCAATCACAACAACCTTGCTCTGCGGAAACTCCAGCTCATCGATAATCCGGCATTTGCGTTCGATGACCGACAGGTCGTGGTCCGGCTTGCGCTGGTGGGCGATAGCCGGGCTGATCTTGAGCTTGAGCAGGATATCCGGTCCCAATGACCTTGCCTGCGCGTACAGGCCGGCTTCCTGCGCTGCCGCCCAGGCAAAACCGGCACCGGACTGAAGTTTCGGGCCGTCGCAAATGCCCTCAACCTGCGTCTGCGGATAGCGGTCTGTCAAAACCAGGCTTCCGCCATCGGCAAGCCTGCGGCCCGCACGCAGCAACCTGATCTTGTGGCGCATAAGAATGAGTTGGTAGAGTTCAACCAATTTCGCGCCAAACGAAGATGACCGGGACTTTCCGGCCTTAGGCAGCTTTGGCTGGCCGCTTGACCTCTTCCTGTTCACTGCCTTTACGACGGCCCTGATCGCGCGCCTTGTCCAGTCGATCAAATGCGTGCCGCCGTCGCCGGATCCCATGTAGTAGTTGTGCACATCCAGCTTGAACCTCAGCCACCTGGTGATTTCCTTGCCGAGAGTGGATTTTCCGGCGCCGTCGCTGCCGATCAGCGCGATCATCAGGCCCGGCCCCACAAGGGTCTTGCCGGTGCGCACTTCCGGTCTGATCGCGCGAAGCGCTTTGGCACAAGCCATGCGGGAGTTTCGCCATGCCGCAAGGCCGAGCGCGACGGCCCAGGGCATCCGAAAATTAGCGCCCAATTGGGAATACAGCATTCTTGCGACATCCGTGACATCGCGCGTGCCAAGTGGGCCGGCCTGCAGAAGACGCAGGACCGGCTCCGGGTCAATAGCCGGGAAAAGTTCACCAAGAAGCGTGCGGAGATCCTCCGGCGAGGCGCTGCCGCGGAGCCAGTCGAGTTCCCTTCTGATATGCGATGGTATGCGAAGGCTCAAGACACGCCGCCACGGCGGCATCTTCGCCCATATGCGCACAAGAAGGATGACAAGCTCCATTTCCGCGGTGGGTATCGGCCAGCCGGAGCGCGCGTCATAGCGCACATGACTCAGCAAGGAATCCGACCACGGCAAGCGAAGGTGCTTGACACGTTTCAAGCCGGTCATAAGGGCGTAGTGGAGATGAATGTGCAGAAATTTGCCAGTCTCCGGATCGAGAATCAGCCAATCTTCAATTCCTGGATAGCGGCCCCAAGGCTGACTGATGATCTTCAGCCCGCCAAGCTCCTTCATGGCCGCTTCAAAAACGAGCCGGTCGCCGGGCCGGACAAACATGTCGATATCGGTTTCCCCGGCAAGGGCTTCGGCAAGATGATCATTGCTCTTCCAGTGGACAAACTGCACGCCGGCGCGTTTCAGCGCAGCACACAGGGCTAGCGCAATAGCGAAAGGCGGAGGAGGCGTATCTGCTTGAACATACATCTACTGTTAGTCCTTGGACCTAGTGTTATATCGCCAGAGAAGGCACTATTTGGCTTGCCGCCGGCGGGCCGAACTGATCCTGCGCCAGGTCGGCCAAAGCGCGATCGACAGCAAAACCTTCACCACCAGCGAGCGCGAGTTATAGCCCTTCAGGTGCAATATCTTTGGCGGCGGCTCGCCGCCAAACCGGGTCAGGGGAACATAGCGCTTGTTGTACTCCGGCGCCAAAACGTAGAATCGCACGGCGGAATTCCAGAGAGCTTCCCGGAACGGGATCTGGTCACGCTTGAACCCGCCTTCATCATATATCCTGCACCAATCGGCGAACAGCGCCTCCACGCTAGGACACTTCTTGTAGAGCAGAACGCCGCAATTGATCTGCGGAAAGGCTTTCGGGATGTCGGCGCGGAACGAACGCAGCCTGTCCGGCGACTCCCGGAAGCGCACATGCGCCCCGGCCATATCGAACTTCTCAAGCAATCTGAACATGTCACCGAGATCGGTTGTCACGCGGATATCGGAATCCAGATACAATGTTTCCTGGAACGGCGATTTTCCGACATATTCATGCTTCCGGCGGCTGGCGCCCGGTTCCATTTTCACGACATAATGAAAGGGTCCGTCTGAAATGTCCTGGTCTGAACATATTGCGATTCCCACCCATGGATTCGTTTCCGCGACCGAATAGGCAGCGGCAACCGCGGCAGTGGTGTATTTTTCACCGGTAACGACGAATAGAACGCCCCGCGCGTGGGTTACATTGGAAAAATCCGGTTTCAAGAAGGCAGAATCCCCAGTTATTTTTGATTGCGTTGTCAAATGGTTAGACTTGACGGAGGAACTCCTACCTATACTTGGCCCCGCCCCCAATCTCAAGCCAAAGCCGCCACTGCTGGAACTGCCGATGCGACAGGTCCCGTCCGTGCACAACAGGGCTCCTGGCTGATTGCCTTTTCATGGCGCTACCGTCTAAGGAGTTGGTGCCTCACAACCGGGATCGCCTTTTCCAGATGAATACTCCCCCCGACCTTTGCATTATCGGCTACGACCTGCGGGCGAGCGGGGTCGTCCGCAATGCACTGCGCATCGCGGCAGCGGCACAGGCCGCAGGATTGAATACGGAACTCTGGGTGGCCTATGCCGATGGGCCCCTCAAGGCGGAGGTGCCGGCAGGCGTCGTGCTCCGCGATGCCGGCCACGGCAGAAAGGCCCTGGGCCGCACAACTGGCCTTGCCGCGTCGATATTGCCTCTGGCTGCCTATCTGCGCGAGAGGCGGCCCCGGATTGCCCTTTCTTCAGGCAATCACCTGCACCTCGCGGCAGCGCTGGCTTACAGGCTGGCGGGACGCCCTGGCGGCGTGAAACTGTGGGCGCGCGCGAGCAACGCCCCGCTGCAGTACCCCCTCGGAGCCTGGCTGGGCAGGCCGCTTCCCCCGCTGGCAGGACGCATGGTCAATGCGATCAATCGCCTGCAGTACGACGGGTTCGAGCGAATCATAGCGGTCTGTCGCGAACTCGGCGACAGCCTCGCCGACGATCTTGCCATTGCGCCTGATCGCATAACCGTGATTCCAAACGGTGTGGATGTTGACAACATAGGGGATCTTGCCGCGAAGGCTCTTGACCATCCCTGGATGGCCGATGGCCAAACGCCCGTCATCATGGCGGTCGGCAGGCTCTCAAAACAGAAGAATTTTGCCGATCTTGTCGAAGTTCTGGCCCGGGTGCGGCAACGCATCCCGGCACGGCTGGTGATCCTTGGCGATGGCCCGCCGGCCCGGAAAGCCGAACTTAAAAAACGCGCCGCAGATCTCGGTGTCGCAGACGCGGTGCTGCTGGCGGGCTTCGACGCCAATCCCTTCCGCTGGTTGGGACGGGCATCCCTCGTGGCCATATCGTCTCTTTGGGAGGGATCGAGCAATGTCGCGCTTGAGGCGCTGGCGGCAGGCACTCCCATTGTCGCCTATCGCTGCCCCACGGGAATAACCGAAGTGGTGGCGCCAGCGGGCGCTGAAAACGTCGTGGCAATGGGAGACCTCAGCGGCTTTGCCGACGCCATTGTCCGGCGTTTGCGCCTGCCAAAAGACAGCGCGAGGCTGAAAGCCTATGCAAGAGGCTATGAAATATCAGACACCTTGAACGCCTATGTCGCAGATTTCCGCAGGGCGCTGCAGGCCTGATGGCGGAAGCCGCAGCAGCCGGGCAGCCGGGGCCCCACGAACCGCCTCTTGAGACCCCGCACCTAGACGCCCCTGCGGCGATCGTCTAAGCAGTGCCCCGACAAAAACCGGGCCTAGCCCATTGAAAAAAGTAGCGGAACTCAAATGCGTATCGCGATGATCGGATCGGGCTATGTTGGACTGGTATCCGGCGCCTGCCTGGCCGATTTTGGCCATGAAGTGACCTGCATCGACAGCAACGCCGAAAAAATCGCGGCCCTGCAACGGGGCGAAATCCCGATTTACGAACCCGGCCTCGAGCAGCTGGTAAAAGACAACGCCGCCGCGGCAAGGCTTTTCTTTTCAACCGGTCTGGCCGCCGCCGTCGCCAAGTCCGATGTTGTCTTCATCGCGGTTGGAACCCCATCGCGCCGGGGCGATGGCCATGCAGACCTGTCATATGTCTATGCGGCAGTCCGCGAGATTGCCGGCGCGCTTCAGGGCTTCACCGTGGTTGCCACCAAATCGACAGTGCCGCTCGGAACCGGCGACGAGGTTGAACGCATCATCCGCGAACTCAACCCATCGGCCGATGTGGCCGTGGTATCCAACCCGGAATTCCTGCGCGAGGGCTCGGCCATCGGCGATTTCAAGAAGCCCGACCGCATCGTCATCGGCCTGGACGACGACCGCGCCCGCGCCGTGATGGCCGAGGTCTACCGGCCGCTCTACCTCAACCAGGCCCCGCTTCTTTTTACCGCCAGGCGCAGCGCCGAACTGATCAAGTATGCGGCCAACGCCTTCCTGGCCATGAAGATAAGCTTCATCAATGAGGTCGCCGATCTCTGCGAGGTGGCGGCAGTCGATGTCCAGGAGGTTGCCCGCGGCATTGGCCTTGACAACCGGATCGGTTCGAAATTCCTCCATGCCGGGCCGGGCTATGGCGGGTCGTGTTTTCCCAAGGATTCGCTTGCCCTGGTCAAGACGGCGCAGGACCATGGCAGCCCGCTTCGCCTGGTCGAGACGACGGTGGCCATCAATGACCAGCGCAAGCGCGGCATGGCCCGCAAGGTGCTTGCGGCCTGTGGCGGAAAGGTCCGCGGCAAGGCGGTTGCCATTCTCGGCCTGACCTTCAAGCCCAACACTGACGACATGCGCGAGGCCCCCTCCCTTTCGCTGATCCAGGCCCTCCAGGATCAGGGCGCAAGCATCCGCGCCCATGATCCCGCAGGCATGGACGCAGCCCGCGACCTCCTCCATGATGTGCAATTCTGCAGCAACGCCTATGAGGCGGCCAAGGATGCTGATGTCCTTGTCATCGTGACCGAATGGGATGCCTTCCGCGCCCTGGATTTTGACCGGCTGGCGGCGGCCATGCGGACCCGGACACTCGTTGACCTCCGCAATGTCTACCGCCCCGAAGATGTCACCAGCCACGGATTTGCCTATTTCAGCGTCGGCCGAACGGACACATTAACTGCCCCGCAACAGGTTGGCCGGTGAGATTCTTCATCACAGGCAGCGCCGGTTTCATCGGCTATCACCTGAGCCAGCGCCTGCTGGACGAGGGGCATGAGGTGACCGGCTTTGACGCCATGACGCCTTACTACGACGTCACGCTGAAGGAGGCCCGCAACCGCCTGCTGGCCCGCCACGAAGGCTTTACTGCCGCATTCGGACAGCTTGAGGACGCGGCTTCTCTCAACCTTGCGGCCGAACGCGCCAGGCCGGACGTTATCGTGCATTTGGCGGCCCAGGCAGGGGTTCGCTACAGTCTTGAAAATCCCCGGGCCTATATTGATTCCAATCTGCTGGGATCATGGAACGTGCTTGAACTGGCGCGGAAACTGAAACCGCAGCACCTCTTGCTTGCTTCGACCAGTTCGGTCTACGGCGCCAACCCGAAAGTTCCCTTCGAGGAAACAGACCGCTCCGATGAGCCGGTCAGTCTCTACGCGGCGACAAAAAAGGCGATGGAGGTCATGGGGCATTCCTATGCCAGCCTCCATGGAACACCGACCACCGCCTTCCGCTTTTTCACCGTCTATGGGCCATGGGGCCGGCCGGACATGGCTCTTTTCAAGTTCACCGATG
>CAZRZB010000050.1:0-18796 GCA_964604435.1 uncultured Aestuariivirga sp.
TGCGTTCGCTCTTGCTCACCTGCTCGTATTGCATGAACACCAGGTTCCAGATTTCGATGAACCGGTCGCCATCGGCATCCGCGCTCCCCGGGGGGCCGCCCGGAATCTTGTCACCGTGGTCGTAGAATATCTCCGAGCACGGGCCGCAGGGGCCCGTGTCGCCCATCGACCAGAAATTGTCCGAGGTCGGGATCCGGATGATGCGGCTGTCCGGGAGTCCGGCAATTTTCTTCCACAGTCCAAAGGCTTCGTCATCCTCGGAGAAAACCGTCACCGTCAGCTTGTTGGCGGGCAAGCCATATTCCTTGGTGACCAGCGTCCAGGCCCATTCGATGGCATCCGGCTTGAAGTAGTCGCCAAAGGAAAAATTGCCGAGCATTTCAAAGAAGGTGTGATGGCGCGCCGTGTAGCCCACATTGTCGAGGTCATTGTGCTTGCCTCCGGCCCGCACGCACTTCTGCGCCGTCGTGGCCCGGCTGTAGGGGCGGCGCTCCGCCCCGGTAAACACGTTCTTGAACTGCACCATGCCCGAATTGGCAAACATCAGGGTGGGATCGTTGCGCGGCACGAGCGACGAGGACGCAACCACCTCATGGCCGCGGGACTTGAAGAAGTCGAGAAAAGTGGAGCGTATCTGGGCAAGGTTAGTCATGAATGATCCAGTGTGCCGGCGGGTGAAACAACTGGAATGCTCTTTAAGATGCGATGGCCCGTCCTGTCCAGAATTTCCGCAGTCTTCCGGTCAGGCTGCCAATCCGCAAAACAGCGCCCTCCGGGGGCACGGAGGGCGCTTCGCCTGCGGTGTGGGGGACACACCAGCTTAACCTGCCGCCCCTAACAAAGGCGCCAGGAAATCGCACGGGAACGGAATCTAGTCGTCGGAGTCCTCGGCCGTTGGCCCGACCGTAATCTTGGCGGCAATCAACCCGGCATTGGCCCGGATAGCCGCCTCGATGGCATTGGCCATATCCTGGTTGGCCTTCAGGAACTCCTTGGCCTTGTCCCGGCCCTGGCCGATACGCTCGCCATTGTAGGAGTACCAGGAACCGGACTTTTCAACCACGCCGGCGGTGACGCCAAGGTCAACCAGCTCGCCAACCTTGGAAATGCCCTCGCCATACATGATATCGAATTCAACCAGCTTGAAGGGCGGCGCAACCTTGTTCTTGACAACCTTCACCCGGGTCTGGTTGCCAACCACCTCTTCGCGCTCCTTGATCGCCCCGATCCGGCGGATATCCAGGCGCACCGAAGCATAGAATTTCAAGGCATTGCCGCCGGTTGTGGTTTCCGGGCTGCCAAACATCACACCGATCTTCATGCGAATCTGGTTGATGAAGATAACCATGCAGTTTGTTTTCGAAATCGAGGCCGTCAGCTTGCGCAGCGCCTGGCTCATCAGCCGGGCCTGCAGGCCGGGCAGTGAATCACCCATTTCCCCTTCAAGCTCGGCCTTGGGCGTGAGTGCTGCCACGGAGTCAATCACCAGGACTTCGACGGCCCCCGAACGCACCAGCGTATCGGCAATTTCAAGGGCTTGTTCGCCCGTGTCCGGCTGTGAAATCAGAAGATCCTCGATGTTGACGCCCAGCTTTTTGGCATAGCCGGGGTCCATCGCGTGTTCCGCGTCAATGAAGGCGCAAATGCCGCCGCGCTTTTGCGACTCGGCGATGGTTTGCAGCGCCAAAGTGGTCTTGCCGGAAGATTCCGGACCATAGATTTCAATAACCCGCCCACGCGGCAAACCGCCGATCCCCAGGGCAATGTCGAGTCCGAGGGAACCCGTCGAAATAGACTCAATCTCGACCGCCGCATTGGCCCCCAGCTTCATGATGGAGCCCTTGCCGAAAGCCCGTTCGATCTGGCTCAGGGCCGCATCCAGCGCCTTGTTTTTGTCCATTGAAGTATTCTCAACTACCCGCAGATTCGCTTGCCCCATTGCCCATACTCCTTAATTCAGTTGCCGCGCTCGGTGCAATCACATACTTGTACCAGCGTTGTTGATGTTATGTTCTAATTTTGTTCTAATTGCAAGCCATATTTTCCCGGACTGGCAAAAAATGAACCGGGACAGTCACCACCCCGCCAACTGCCGGAAAACGCCCTATTGGAGCAGCCGTTCCACCGCCATGCCCGCCGCAAACAGGGCCTGATCCTGGCCGTGGGGGGCCATCAGCATCACCCCCACCGGTGCGGCCCCCGGCTCGTTCACCGGCATCGACAAGGCACAACACTCAAGAAAATTGCCCACATAGGTGTTCCGCAAACTCATGGAGTTGAAACGGAGATAGTCCTGGTCAGAGCCGAGCGCCGCGATGGGCGGCGGAATGTTCATCACCGTGGGAAGCACCACCGCATCAAAGCCCGCCATAAGGCCATTGAAGCGCGAGATGAATTCGCCCCGGCGCTTCAGGATGGAGAGATAATCCGCGGCACTGATGCTGCCGGCCACATCCAGGCGCATCCGTACCCGCGGGTCATACTCCGCCCCGCGCTGGGCCATGAGGTTGCGATGGTGGGCGACAGCTTCGGCGGCGACAATGCCGCCCTTGGCGGTAAGTGCCGGGAACTCCAGCAGCTCTTGAAACGCAAGATCGGCAAGACCGGCACCAGCCTTTGAAAGGCGGGTTAACGCACGCTCGAATCCATGAGCCACCTCGGCGTCAAGGTCTTCAAGCACCGCCGTCCTCAAAACGCCAAGGCGAAGGGTCGAAACGTGGCGCGGTGCTATCTGCCCGGACCAGTCACCTGCCATCAGTGCATCGGCCGCCGCACAACAGGCCACTGAATTTGCCAGCGGACCGATGGAATCAAAGCGCGGCGAAAGCGGATAGGCGCCGCGCGTACTCACCCGCCCGGTGCTCGGCTTGTAGCCCACGATACCGTTGTAGGCCGCGGGGATGCGGCAGGAGCCGCCCGTATCCGAGCCGATGCTCAAGGCACACATCCCGTCGGCGACCGCCACCGCAGCCCCCGCCGACGACCCTCCCGGAATACGTCCTGTCTTGCGGTCGAACGCCGACCGTGGCGTTCCATAATGGGGATTGAGCCCGACACCCGAATAGGCGAATTCCGTCATGTTGGTCCGGCCCAGCACAACCATGCCGGCCGATTTCAATGCGGCAATGGCGGGCGCATCGGCAAGCGCCGGAGGCGCGTCCCGCAGCACCGTTGAACCGGCGGTAGTTACCTCGCCAGCCAAATCAAAAAGATCTTTCGCCGAAATGGGTATGCCTGCGAAGGATGAAGGCGCCCGCCCCCGCTGCCGCAGCACGTCCTGATAGTCAGCCGCGGCCCGCGCCCCTTCGGCGTCGACCTTGATGAAGGCCCGGGAGCCCTCCCCCGTTGGCTCGGAAATCGCGGCTAGCGCCTTCTCTACCAAATTCCGCGACGTCGTCTTGCCATCGCGCAATTCTCCCGCAATCCCGTCCAGTGTCCGCTTGGCCTTCATCAGCTCTCCATCACTTCCTTGACTTTCTCGACCAGTTGCTTGAGCGAAAATGGTTTGGGCAGGAAGGCAAAATCCGTCTGCCCTTCCAGATTTTTCTCGAACGCATCCTCGGCATATCCCGACACGAAAATCACTTTCGTCTTGACCCCGCGCTTGCGCAACTCGCGCAACATGGTGGGCCCGTCCATCTCCGGCATGACGACATCGGAAAGAATGAGATCGAAGGGTTCTTTCTGTGCCGCCATGACGTCCAGGGCGCGCTCGCCGGAATCGGCTTCAACCACCGTATAGCCCCGCGACGTCAGGGCACGGATGGCGAAGGCCCGGACCGCATCCTCGTCTTCGACCAGGAGAATACGCCCCTTGCCGGTGAAATCGGAACGCTTCGCCTTCACCTCTTCCTTGCCGGCCGCGGCGGACGCATCAGCAAGGCTGGGATAGTGTCGGGGCAGATAAATGCTGAACGTCGTTCCCTTTCCCACCACGCTGTCGCAGAAAATGAAGCCGCCCGTCTGCTTTACGATGCCATAGACCGTTGAAAGTCCAAGCCCGGTCCCCTTGCCCACTTCCTTGGTCGAGAAAAACGGTTCCCAAATCTTTTCGACGATCTCCGGCGCAATCCCTGAGCCCGTGTCACTCACCTCGCACAGCACATATTCGCCGGGCGGCATAGGCTCGCGCAGGATGGCCCTTGATTCTTCCTCGCTGATGTTCCGCGTCTTCACCGACAGCGTGCCGCCCTGGGGCATGGCATCGCGGGCATTGACCGCCAGGTTGATGATGACCTGCTCAAACTGGTGCACGTCAACCAGCACCAGCCCGAGGTCGCGGCTGTGGCTGATCTTGAGTTCGACCTTCTCGCCCAGGACGCGCCCCAGGAGGTTGTCGAGGTCCGACATGGCATCGGTGAGCGAGTGCACTTTTGGCTGCAGGGTCTGCTTGCGCGAAAAGGCCAGCAACTGCCGCACCAGGTTGGCCGCCCGGTTGGCATTCTGCTTGATGCTCATGATGTCGGCGAAGGCCGGGTCGGTTGGCCGCATCTTGGCCAGCAGCAGATCGGCAAAACCGATGATGGGTGTGAGGACATTGTTGAAGTCATGGGCGATGCCGCTCGCCAGCTGGCCGACGGCCTGCATCTTCTGGCTCTGCGCCAGCTGCACCTCAAGCGTCTTGCTCTCGGTCCTGTCGATCGCGAAAACCGTCAGGCTGCCGCCCATACCCTCCAGCCGGGAAAACGTGAACTGAACCAGCCGCGGATTCTCATCCATCATGGTTGCGTCAACCACAACCGTCGGCTCCTGCCCAATTCTGAACTTGTCCAGGGCATGGCGGAGGTTCGCCCGGTCATTTTCCACCACCATGGAGGCGAGGCTGGCGCCGCGCTTGGCGCGGGCCGAATAGGACAGGAAAACCGGGTTCGCCGACTGGATAATTCCCTGGCCATCGATTTCGGCAATGCCAATGGGAGCCACGCCGACAAAGCGCGACAATGCCTCGCGGGCCTCATTCTGCTTGCTGTCCCGGCGCGGCACGACCAGGGTGCGGGCTGGCAGGGCCTTGGACTGGGCGTCAAAATCCACCCGGTGGATAACCTCGACCGGCAGTGCCGAACCCTTGCGCGTCGTCAGATCGAGGCTGAACAGCTCGGTGCGGCCGCTGCCGGCCAGGGGTTCGATGGCGGTCAGCAGCTTGGCCCCGCTTTCCCCCAGGATATCCACCAGACGCAGTTCGCCATTCTGGCTCTCGGCGATATCGATCCCCAGCCATTCAGCCAGGGTGGCGTTCAAATAGTCGATCTTCTGGTTCGGCAGGGTCGAGAAGAAACCGGCCGGCGCATGGTCAAGGTAGGTGATGATGAACTGCAGGCGGCCGAAGGCTTTTTCCTGCCGGGCCCGGTCCACGCTCACATCCTGCAGGCGCCACAGGGCGTGGCCCCGTTTGGCCGGCGTGGCAATTGGCGCCACGCTGAGTTTCAGCCACTTCGGCGCATCGGGGCTGGCCCCTGCGGCAGTGGATCCCGCTGGCAGGCGGATTTCCCGGGACTCGCTCCGGCCCTCAAGCGCCGCCTGGGCCAGTTGGTAGATGGGTTCGACAAACGCCGCCTGCCCGGCATAGAGCAGGTCAAAGCCCACCAGGCGGCTTCCCCCCGCTGCTGCTGCCAGCTGCAGGAAGGGCCCATTGCCATAGACCGCCCGCGACTTGTTGTCGGTCACCACGCAGGCATCGCCTACCGCATCGATCAGGCCGTCGTAGAACGCCCTGTTGCGGTTCTGCCGGTCGAAGCGGATGAGCCCGGCGAGAAATCCGAAGCTGGCCAGCAACCCGGCGAAGGACAGGACGGCGCCCGCCAGCAGCAGCCAGAAGGAAATAGCGCTCTGCAACTGCCATACGGCGGCAATAACCGCCCCCGCCAGGATGACCGCCAACGACAATGACAGAACCGCAGGCCAGCGGCCAGATGCCGTGCCGGCCACCTCATTTCCTCTCCGATCCGCCATTCCGTCCCCATCCCCGAATCATCTGAGTATAGGCGATTCCCTTGGCTTCGGAATCCTCGCGCATGGGCCGCCGCCCGGCATAAATCTGTGCTCCACTCGGGCCGGATTTGTGCTATGTTTCGCGCCAGCGTGAGTTTTTGTAAGGAGACGGCCCATGGAACTGCTCGCCCCCTATATGAACTATGTCATCACGGCGGCGATTGCCTTGGCCGTGCTGGTCGTGGGCGTGGTGCTTTTCAAAGCCCTCAGCGGGCCGGTGATGGGCCGCAAGGGCCAAAGGCTGGGGATCAGCGAATATCACGAGATCGACAAGACCCGGCGGCTGGTTCTGGTGCGCCGCGACGAGACCGAGCATCTCATCCTCATCGGCGGGGCCCAGGATATCGTGGTGGAAAGCGGCATCAGCCTGAATGGCGGCATGGACGAGATGCGCGAAGCGCCGCGCGCCCCCATTCCGCTCCGCAACGCACCGCGCGCCCCCGTCTTCGCCGAGCGCCGCCCGCCCCTCCGCCCAGTCGAGCCGCCGCTGATGCCGCAGCGCAACTACGAGCCCGAAGAGAACTGAGGCGAAAGTCCCGATTCCTCCGTAGACAGATGTTTATGGGGGAGGCCGCGTCAGCTCATGGCGGCACCCCTTCGAGGAAAGAAGGTGGAGGGGAAGTCCCCGCCCTGGCTTCAAGCCCGCATATGCTAAAAAGTGTGGTGTGGTGTGTGGTTAGGCTCAAAGCCCGGCCTTGGAACGCAGCGGTTTTTGCCTTCGGTTTGCACTTGCAGAGCCCTGGATCGCACGGTGTCTGAGGTTTGCCGCCAGGGTTGTTTAGCCATTTAAGGCGCGTGGACCGTAGTATCCACGGGGTTAGCCGTCGGCTCCCGGAAGAGCGGGGCGCTATCTTTCCCCTCTCCTGCAGGCGCTGCACATGGTTCCGGCAATTTCGAGACGCTGTCGACACTGTCCCCTCCTTTCCGGAACCATCGACAAGGAATATACACCTATAGGAATATAAGTCAAGAGGAGATTTTGAGGGGAGGACAGAACAATCGCCTTCGCCCGTCCTGCGTAACGAAGTGAAGCCGGATGGGAGAAGGTGGCCGAAGGCCGGATGAGGGCCCTTCCTTACGTCCGCTTTTCCAGCGCCAACAAAATACTATCACAAGCCGCATTCCACGCCCTGCCCCACACTCCCTCAGACAGGCAGGAATGAACAATCTTTTGATACCTTCACCGATAAAATTGATGTCAGCCATGTTTCCGTCACAATCGCACTCACACTGGGCTGTGTCTGACCCCGGTCGATTCTGGCACGAGGTCGCGTCTGAGAAATGGAAACCATCGTCGGTGTCGCGTCTGTTTCGGCTAACTTGTCATGGCGTGGAAACACACAGGACAGGCAATCTGGCAACAGTAGGTGGAACAAGAGGACAATGGCATTGAAGTTTGGTTTTTCATTGAACGGAGAGCCCCGTACGCACGGTAAATTTATAGGGGCTAGCGATCATTTTGCAGGAGCGGGCCGGGCGCCCCGGCGGCGTAGAACTGAGAAAGTTGAAAAAGTTTCTCGTTCGGCTATACTGAGCAAATGCTTGGCAAGGCTTAGCAGATCACCGACTTCAGGACAGGATGTCCTGGATGTTATTTTATTCCTATCGCGCGGATTTATTGGGCTGTTGCGTTGGGTAATTGGTTGCATCGTCGGTGTCGCGTCTGTTTCGGCTAACTTGTCATGGCGTGGAAACACACAGGACAGGCAATCTGGCAACAGTAGGTGGAACCAGCTTCCTGCATGACTTGGTGTGCGCTAATTAAAGCCAAGTCATGAGAGACATTATATACCCACAGTCCACACGAATACTGAATTCCAAGAACCTTAAGTCAACTTGGCTAAACAGCAAGGACTCAAGAGGTAAGGGTGGTTCGCCCGGTTTAGATGGAATAACAGCAAGTTCATTCGGATCAAACCTAGATAAGAATATCGACCGGATCGTTTATGAAGTTTCCAGCGGTGAATTTCGCTTTGCAAAACTTCGTCCATCTCCCATCCCAAAAGGCGAAGGAAAATTCCGGATAATCTGTGTGCCTACAATTCGAGATAGGCTGGTACAAAGGACAATACTTCACTACCTGACCTACAAAAAGGACCTACTTGGTGTGTTGAGTCCAAATAGCTTTGGCGTGGTCAAAGGAAAAGAACAAGGCACACACCATGCCATCGATACCGCGATCAAACGAAGGCAGAAAAATTCGTTTGTTTTGAAAACAGATATTTCAAAGTTTTTTGACAACATCCCACGCGAATATTTGATGGAACAGATCCGAAGTCGACTTCGGAGGCGAAGCGTCGTGCCATTACTAGAACAAGTCGTGACCACCGAAATTACCACGAGGAGTTCTGAGGCAAAAGCGAAAATTGCAGCAGCAGGCATTACAGAAGGTAAGGGCCTGAGGCAAGGAATGCCTCTTTCCCCGCTGCTCTCAAATCTTGTTCTCCGTCAGTTTGATAGAAAACTTTCCAGTCTCGGAAAGTCATTCATTCGCTATGTGGATGATCTAGCAGTCTTCGAGGAAAGTGAGGCCGATTGTTTGAGAACGCGCGACCTAATTGAAAACGAATTAAATAAGCTGGGATTGGAAATACCTGGAATCGGCGTTGAAAACAGCAAAACTGAGATCAAGAATCCATCTTCGGATGTGATTTTCTTGGGTCTCGAGATTTATCGTCAGAAAAATGGCAGCTATGCAAAACGCATTCCTCGGTTTGCAATTGACGATCTGCGGGAAAGACTAGATAGCGAGGTCTCATTCGCAGAGTTCGAAGCAAAGGGTTCTAAAAAATCAAAGGATATGAGAGCATATCTTTCTTGGTTTGAAAGTCTTAGGGCTGGATATGGAGCTGCATACAGTGGCGCAACAAATCTGCGATATTTTCAAGAGCAGCTCGACAAACTAGTCCAAGAATCCAAGATGAAATTGCTAAAGGAGGTATTTGGAGAGGACGTATTACGAGACCTTAACGATAGAAAAATGCGATTTCTTGGCATAAGTTAGATGGTATGCTCAGCCAGTTGCAGCATTTGTCGCGCTTGAAAGTGCCCTCATCCGCCCTGTCGGGCACCTTCTCCCATCCTGCTTCGCCAAGGCTACGCAGGACGGGAGAAGGCGATAATCCAAAAATTCATGACCCGGCTCTATGTCGGTGGCAATATCCACCGCATAAGGCAACAGGAGCCTGTCGCCGGGTTTAGGAAGTGAAGGAAGAGCCCTCATCCGGCCTTCGGCCACCTTCTCCCATTCGCTTCGCTCACGGGCGAAGGCGATAATCCCAAAATTCATGAATCCTACTCATAGTCGGCACCCGATAAATTCATTTAGATCGCTGTCCTATCAACCCTAATATGGCCTGAAGATGAAATTCGTGCCGATCGGACAGTTGCTATGATGACGCTGAAGGAACAGGGATTCCATATGCCCGGCGAATGGCATTTGCACCAGCGCTGCTGGATGTCGTGGCCGGGTCTAGTGCATGATCAACTTTGCTTGAATCGAAGTTTTTCTATTTTCCTTCTCCCCATAGGGGAGAAGGCGGGGCCCAAGCGAAGCTTGGGAGGATGAGGGGGAACAGGTGATTCATTTGCGGCACCTGCTCCCCCTCACCTTCCCAACACTGGCGTGTTGGGCCCCTTCCTCTCCCCCACGGGGCGAGGAAAAACAGAGGCTATCGATGCAGATAAGAAATGATCAGACTCTTGAAAATGAAAAAGCCCGGAAACTCTTTCCGGGCTCTTGTGAATTACGTGGCGGGTGATGCGCTCGGCGGCGGCGCATTCCGCTCCGCCATGAAGCGGTCGAATTCTTCCTGGTCCTTGGCCTTGCGCAGGCGCGCCAGATGCTCGCGGAAAGCTTTCTGCTCTTCATCGAGTTTGCGCCGCTCTTCTTCAAGGCGGGCAAGCTGCGTGCGCTTGTAATCGTCGAAGGCGGCATTGCCGGACGAGGCAAAGCCATAACTGGTGGAGCGCCAGCTCTCGGTCGATGGCATTTTCCATTTCGCCCAAGGCGCCTGGCCTTCGGCGGCGCCGGGCCACATCTCGCCATTCTTCAGTTTGACAAACAGCGCCAGAAGCCCGAGCGGCCAGAAAATGACAAAACCCAGAACCATGGCGGCGATTTCGAAAGCGGACCAGCGCTTCTTGCCCTTGCAGCAACCCCAGCGGGCCTTCTCTTCAGTACCCGGATTGGCTTCAAACGTGCCCGATGCGGCCTGTGACATGAACGTCCTCCTTTATGCCCAACAGATCACTACGTAGGGAACCGTTTCCGGGATTCAAGAAGGATTATTAGGCTGGCAGGTGCGGCTTCACGCACACCGAAAATGGCTCACCCCAGCGCTCGACGCGATGCCGGTCGACGATCTCTTCGCTGAACTCCACGCCCAGGCGGTTGTCCGAATGCCAGGCGACATGGCAGAAGCGCAACTTGCTTTCGCCTTCCAGCCGCAGCGAGAAGACCAGCGGCAGTTCCCGGGCGCGCGGCAGTTCCAGCAAGGCGCCATCCTGCGAAAGATTGCGCACCACGCAATCCAGATGCCCGGCCTGGCTGGGATGGAAGATGGTGGCCCGCATGAAAGCCCTGCGCCGGGGAGACCGGCGAAGATCATTGCTCTGCACGTTGCTTTTCATGGTCAAGCCCGACGCCAATTCTTCACCCTGATCCCTTAAGGCAAAGACCTGAAACTGGTCTTATCAATTTCATTAAAATTGTCATGGCATTGCATCGCCCGCAAATTCGCGCCAGAATGTCCCTAAGCGTGATCCAAAAAAACACCACGCAGGGAGCGAAACACCATGAATTTCAAGCATATGACAGCATTGGCTTTTGGCAGCGCGGTTGCCCTTTTGGCCACCGTATCGATGGCCCAGGCCGAGAAACTCGTGATTTCCAATTGGGATGGCTACATGCCCAAGGACATCGCCGAGAAGTTCAAGGCCGAGACCGGCATTGACCTCGAGATCGCCGTCCATGCCACCAACGAGGAAATCATGGGCAAGGTCACAGCCTCCGGCGGCGAGGGCTTTGACGTGCTTTTCGTCTCCTCGCCCTTTGCCGAGGCGCTGCACAAGCTTGACCTTCTGGCCCCGGTTGATCACGCCAAGATTCCAAACCTTGCCAACCTCTATCCTGAAGCAAACCAGTTGCAGCACGATCCGGGCAACACCTTCTCGGTACCCTATACCTGGGGAACCACCGGGCTGTGCTACCGCTCCGACCTGGTGAAGGCGGAGCCTGCGAGCTGGAACGACCTGCTCACTCCTGCCGATGACCTCAAGGGCAAGATCACCATGCTGGCCACCGACCGCTGGCTGATGGCAGCGGGCTTCCTCGCCGGCGGCATGTCGGTGAACACCGCCGACCAGGCCAGCCTCGACAAGGTGCGCGACCAGCTCGTTGCCGCCAAGAAGAACCTTCTGGCCTATGACGACACAACTTTCTATTCCAAGCTGGTGTCGGGTGAAGCCACGCTCGTTCATGCCTGGGACGGCTGGTGCAACTACGGCATCGCCGAGAACGCCAAGATCAAATACCTGGTGCCCAAGGAAGGCTCGGACCTCTGGGTCGATACCATGGTGATCACCAAATCGTCCAAGAACCCCGACGCGGCGGCAAAATTCATCGACTTCCTGTTGAAAGCCGATAGCGGCAAGTGGGTGGTTGAAAACATCATGTACAAGACGCCCAACAAGGCCGGCATGGAAGCGATCGACCAGTCCATGCTGACAACCTACCCGAACATGGCCATTGCCCCGGCCGACCTGCTGAAATACGAGCAGCTCCGCGACCTTGGCGATGGCATGAAAGCCTTCTCGAAAACCGTTTCGGAAATCATGGCCGCAAAGTAATCTCGTCCTCGCCCTGATCTGCCCGCTCACCGGCGGGCAGCGTCGGGGCGAGGGTCCATCAGATGTCGCCACGCCTCACCTCATGGCTGCTTATGGCACCGGGCCTCCTGTGGCTGACGGCCCTGATGATTGTGCCCTGCCTGCTCATTTTTGTGCTGGCCTTCTTCGAGCGCGGTACCTACGGCGGCATCGACTGGTCGGCAGCCACCCTGGAAAATTTCACCCGCGCCTTCGACCGGCTCTATTTCTCGATCTTCCTCGACAGCGCCCGCATCGCCCTCATGGCGACGGTGATCGCCCTGCTCATCGGCTATCCGGCGGCCTTCGCCATCATGCGCGCCCCCCAACGCTGGCAGACCTCGCTACTGTTCCTCGCCATCCTGCCCTTCTGGACCAACTACCTCATCCGCACCTATGCCTGGATGGTGCTGCTCAATCCGGTCGGCCTGATCAACAATATCCTGATCCACGGCGGCCTCATTTCGCGGCCACTGCCGCTGCTCTACAATGAAT
This sequence comes from uncultured Aestuariivirga sp., assembly GCA_964604435.1. Classification (GTDB taxonomy): domain Bacteria; phylum Pseudomonadota; class Alphaproteobacteria; order Rhizobiales; family Aestuariivirgaceae; genus Aestuariivirga. The sequence continues at coordinate 12,352 of CAZRZB010000050.1, forward strand.
TCGCCGTCATCCTGGGCCTCGTTTACAACTACACGCCCTTCGTCATTCTCGCGATCTATTCGGCCTTGCAGCGCCTTGACCCCAGCTATGCCGAGGCCTCGCGCGATTTGGGCGCTGGTGCCGTGACGACGTTCTTCAGGATCACCCTGCCCCTTACGGCGGCGGGCGTGGCGGCGGGCGCGGTTTTTGTCTTCGTGTTGTCCATCGGAAACTTCGTGACCCCCGACCTTCTCGGCGGCGGCAAGCTGCAGATGATCGGCAATTTGATATATGACCAGTTCCTCACCGCCCGCGATTGGCCCTTCGGCGCCACCCTGTCGGGACTGCTCATCGCCCTGATGATGATCGCCCTTTTCCTGCAGGCCGTAGGCGCGGGCCGCGCCCGGGGGGACCATGTCTAGACTCCTGAATTTCCACCTCGGCGGCACATTTGCCTTCCTCTACATTCCCATTGCCGTGCTCATCGCCTTGTCCTTCAACAAGGCGGGCCTGCCCACCGCCTGGTCGGGCTTCTCACTGGAATGGTACGGCAAGCTCGCCAGCAATCCCAAGATCCTGGCCTCGGCCTGGAACTCCGTTATTGTGGCGACCATTTCAACTTTGATTGCAACTGTGCTGGGAACCCTGCTGGCGCTGGGCGTCGCGCGGGCCAAACCGTCGCCCGCCCGCGATGCCCTCCTGTTCGCGCCGATGATCGTGCCGGATATCGTGCTGGCGATCGCCCTGCTGTCGTTTTTCACCCTGCTCAAGTTCAGCCTCGGCCTGCACTCCATCATCCTGGCCCATGTGGTCTTCAACATTGCCTTTGTCTGCGCCGTGGTCCGCGCCCGGCTGAAGGGCTTCGACTGGTCCCTCACCGAAGTCTCGCGCGACCTCGGCGCCGGGCACCTCCTGACCTTCCGCAAGATCACCCTGCCCCTGATCCTGCCCTCGGTCATCGCCGCGGCACTCCTCGCCTTCACCCTGTCGATTGACGAATTCATCATCGCCTATTTCACCGCCGGGGCGGGGCAGGCTTCAACCACGCTCCCCATGCAGATCTATGCGATGATCCGCTTCGGCGTGACCCCGGAGATCAACGCCATGGCCAGCATCGTCATGCTGGTCAGCTTTGCGCTGGTGCTGCTGGCCCAGCGCCTGAACCGCGGCCGCCTGCCAGGGGCGTGACAACTCAGCCTGCCGGAGATTTTCATCGCAGGGTTTCCTTCACCCTTCACCCTACACCCTGCCCATCCATTGGCGCGGATCATGGGCCGGCTTTCCATGTGCCGCAAGCGTCTGCGCCAGTTCGGCCAGGGAATTGAGGCTGTGGACCGGGCGGAACTCGTCGACATAGGGCATCATGGCGCGAATGCCGGCGGCCCTCGCCTCAAACCGGTCGAAGCGCAACAGCGGATTGAGCCAGACGATATGTTTGGCGCTGCGCCGCAGGCGCTGCATTTCCGTTTTCAGCTGGCCGATATCGTCGCGCTCCAGGCCATCGGTCATCAGCAGGACATCGGCGCCCTGGGTGAGCACGCGGCGCGCCCATCTGTAATTGAACTCCTTGAGCGTCGCTCCGATGCGCGTGCCGCCCGACCAGTCCTTGACGGCGGCGGAAACCTTGGCAATGGCCTCATCCACATCGAGGTTCTGCAATTCGCGGGTCACATTGGTCAGCCGCGTGCCGAACAAGAAGACCGTCATGCCGTGCCGGTCATTCGCCAGGCCGTGCAGGAAATGCAGGAACATGCGGCTGTAGTTCGAGCAGGAACCCGAGATATCGCAAAGCACCACCAGGGGCCGCTCGCGCCTCTGGTGCTCCCGCCTGGCGAGGCTGATCATCCCGCCGCCCGAACGCAGCGATTGCCGCAAGGTCCGGCGCATATCGATGCGTTCACCCGAACGGCTCGGTTGGAACCGCCGCAACAGCCTTTCACGGCGCTGCAGGCGCAGGAGCGCAATCGCCTTTCTGGCCTGCACTTGCTCCGCCAATGTCATCTGCTCGAAATCCTTGGCGCGCAGGATGTCATTGCTTGACGCGGTATAGGTCGCGTCAAGCTCAAGCGCCTCCGGCGTTTCCTCCCGCCTGCTCTGGCTTTTTGTCTGGTCGAACATGGCTTCCGCCAGCCGGCGGAAACCCGGATCCCTCGGCTTCTCGCCGCCCGAACGGGTAATCTGCTGGAACATCAACTGCATGAGCTGTTCGAGCATTTTTGGCTTCTTCCAGAACACATGGAAGGCTTGGTCGAAGACGTCCTTGTGCTCGCGCCGCTTCACCAGAATGGCATGCAGCGTCCAGTAGAATTCCTCCCGCGTCCGCAGCGATCCGCTCTCCGCCGCATCCAGCGCATCAAGAACCGAGGCGGGCCCCACCGGCAGGCCGGACTCGCGCAAGACGCGGGCAAAATGCATGATGTTGGCGGCAAGTTTCCCCGAAGGGGCCTGTCCGGAAGCCTCGCGCATCAGGGCACGCGCAGCGCCGCCGCCGTGCGAATCTCGTCCTTGATCTGGTCGAGAATGCGCTTGGCCTCCGAGCCTTCCATGCGCACGATGTCGTCCTGGTATTTGAGCAGGACGCCGAGCGTGTCATTCACTGTCTGCGGATCAAGAGTCACGCTGTCAAGTTCATGCAGCGCCGAAACCCAATCGAGCGTTTCCGCAACGCCCGGCGCCTTGAACAGGTCGCCGCCACGAAGCGCCTGCACAAAAGCCACAACCTCCCGTGCCAGGGAAGCGGACGCTTCGGGCCGCTTGGTTTTCACGATCTCCAGTTCGCGGCCCGCATCCGGATAGCCAACCCAGTGATAGAGGCAGCGCCGCTTCAGCGCGTCATGGATTTCGCGGGTGCGGTTTGAGGTGATCACCACGATGGGCGGCTCGGCTGCCTTGATCGTGCCCAGTTCCGGAATGGTGATCTGGTAATCCGACAGGACCTCCAGCAGGAAAGCCTCGAAGGCTTCGTCGGTCCGGTCGAGCTCATCAATCAGCAATACCGGCGCGGCGCCATCCAGGGATTCAAGCGCCTGAAGCAGGGCCCGCTTGATCAGGAACCTTTCGGAAAAAATATCCTGCCCCATCCGCTCGCGGTCGAGCACGCCCGCCGCTTCGGACAGGCGGATTTCGATCATCTGGGCCGCGTAGTTCCACTCGTAGACGGCGGAGTTGATATCGAGGCCCTCGTAGCACTGCAGGCGGATCAGCTTCCGCCCCAGGCCTTCCGCCAGAACCTTGGCGATTTCGGTTTTTCCGACACCCGCCTCGCCCTCAAGAAACAACGGCCGCCCCATCTTCAGGGCGAGGAACACCACCGTCGCCAGGTCCCGCCCGGCCACATAGCCGTTGGCCTTCAGCAATGAAGCGGTTTCGTCAATGGATTTTGGAACTGCCGCCATCACGCCTCACAACCCATGAAAAGACCCGCAAGGACAGTCCCTGCGGGTCCCCAGACTCCAATATGGAGTTTTTACTTCGCCGCTTCAACCGCCCGGCGCGCCAGAACCCCGATCAGATGCGCCCGGTATTCAGCCGTGGCGTGCATATCGGTGTTCAGCCCCTTGGCTTTTGCGGCAATCCCGGACAGGGCTGAAACCGCGAAGCTCTTCGAAAGGGCCGCTTCCATCTCCGGAATCCGGAAAACCTTGGGGCCAGCGCCGGTGACCGCCACGCGCACCTTGCCGCCCGCGTCCTGGGCCACAAACACCCCGACCAGGGCGTAGCGCGACGCCGGGTTGGGGAACTTCTGGTGGCTGCACTTCTTGGGGATGGGGAAGCTCACGGCGGTGATGATTTCGCCGGCCTTCAGGGCCGTCTGGAACATGCCGGTGAAGAAGGCATCCGCCGCGATCTTGCGCTTGTCGGTGATGATCGTGGCGCCGAGTGCCAGGCAGGCCGAGGGGTAGTCCGCCGCAGGGTCGCTGTTGGCGATGGAACCGCCGATGGTTCCCTTGTGGCGCACATGGACCCCGCCAATCTTTCCGGCCATTTCCCACAGGGCGGGAATGGCCTTCTTGACCGCGGCTGAGGTCGCCACCTCCATGTGAGTCGTTCCGGCCTTGATCACAACGGCGGATTTGCTGACGGTGATGCCGGAGAATCCCTTGATGGCGGTCAGGTCGATGATGTCGGTCGGTGCCGCAAGGCCCTGCTTCATGGTGGGGAGCAACGTATGCCCGCCTGCCATGTAGCTGCCGCCCTTGGCTTTTTTCAAAAGGGCAACGGCGGCGTTGACAGTCGCGGGGCGGTGATAATTGAAGTTTTCCATGTTCTATCCCCTTATTCTGCTGCGCGTTTCATCGGCTGCATGGCCTGCCACACCGTGAGCGGCGTTGCCGGCATGGGTATGTCACGCACTCCGATGGCATTTGTGATGGCGTTGATGACTGCCGCCGGCGCCGCAATGGCGCCGGCCTCGCCGCAACCCTTCATGCCCAACGGGTTAGATGGGCACTTGGTCACCGTGAAGCCAAGCTTGAAGTTCTCGATGTGAGGCATGTTGCCGGCCCGCGGCATGTTGTAGTCCATGTAGGAGCCGGTCAGCAGCTGGCCTGACTCGGGATCATACTTGCAGCCCTCGATCAGCGCCTGGCCAATGCCCTGGGCAACCCCGCCCTGCACCTGGCCCTCGACAATCATCGGATTGATGATGGTGCCGAAATCGTCAACCGCGGTATAGGCCGCAATCTTTGTCAGGCCGGTTTCCGCGTCAACTTCCACTTCGCAAATGTGGACACCGGCCGGGAAAACGAAGTTCGTCGGATCATGGAAAGCGGTTTCCTTCAGGCCGATCTCGATTTCCGCCGTATTGAACTTGTGGCCGACATAAGAGGCAAGCGCTACTTCGCCGAAGGCCATCTTCTTGTCGGTGCCCTTCACCGTGAAAGTGCCGTTCTTGAAGTCGATGTCCTCGGCTGACGCTTCCATGACGGCGGCGGCAACCTTGCGGGCCTTGGCTTCGATCTTGTCCAGGGCCTTCGAAATCGCCGTCATCCCGACGGCACCCGAGCGCGAGCCATAGGTGCCCATGCCCATCTGCACCTTGTCGGTGTCGCCGTGAACGATGGCCACATTGTTGATGTCCACGCCCAACCGCTCCGACACGAGCTGGGCGAAGGTTGTTTCATGGCCCTGGCCATGGCTGTGGGAGCCCGTGAGAACCTCCACCGTTCCCACCGCGTTGACCCGGACTTCGGCCGATTCCCAAAGGCCAACACCGGCTCCCAGCGACCCCACCGCCGCCGACGGCGCAATGCCGCAGGCCTCGATATAGGCCGAGAAACCTACGCCGCGGAGCTTGCCGTTCTTGGCTGAAGCCGCCTTGCGGGCGGCGAAGTTCTTGTAGTCCGAGAGCTCAAGCGCCTTGTCCAGCGCCGCGCCATAATCGCCCGCGTCATACATAAAGATGACGGGAGTCTGGTGCGGGAACCTGGTGATGAAATTGCGCCGCCGGAATTCCGCCGGGTCAATCTTCAATTCACGCGCCGCCGTTTCAACAATTCGCTCGACAAGATAGGTGGCCTCGGGCCGCCCAGCCCCGCGATAGGCGTCAACCGGCGCCGTGTTGGTATAGACCGCGTCAACTTCCGCATAGATGTTCGGGATATTATATTGGCCCGACAACAGTGTGGCATAGAGATAGGTCGGCACGCAGGATGAGAAGGTCGAAAGATAGGCCCCCAACGCCGCGATCGTGTGCACCCGGAGCCCAGTGATCTTGCCCGAAGCGTCCATCGCCAGTTCGGCATGCGAAACGTGGTCGCGCCCATGGGCGTCGGCCAGGAAGGCCTCGGAGCGGTCCGCCGTCCATTTGATGGGACGCCCGCCGATGCGCTTGGAGGCCCAGACGCAAACCACTTCCTCGCCGTAGATGAAGATTTTGGAACCGAAGCCGCCGCCCACATCGGGCGCTATGACCCGCAGCTTGTGTTCGGGGGCAAGCCCGTGGAAGGCCGAAATCACCAGCCTGGCCACATGCGGATTCTGGCTCGTGGTATAAAGCGTATAGTGGTCGGCCCCTGTATCGTAGGAGCCGATCGCGGCGCGTGTTTCCATGGCATTCGGAATGAGCCGGTTGTTGATGAGGTCAATCTTGGTGACATGCCTGGCTGCCTTGAACGCGGCATCGGTTGCCGCCTGGTCGCCGATCGACCAGTTGAAAACCCGGTTGTCCGGTGCCGCGTCATGGACCTGGGCCTTGGTCTTCATGGCCTTGGCGGCATCCACATTGTGGGGCAGCACGCCGTAGGACACGGCAACCGCCTGCCCGGCGGCCTTGGCCTGCTCTCGCGTTTCGGCGATGACGACGGCCACCTGGTCGCCGACGAAACGGACCTTGCCGCTGGCCAGGATCGGATGCGGTCCCGCCTTCATGGGCGAACCATCCTTGGAATGGATCATCCAGCCGCAGATCAATCCGCCGATCTTGTCTTCCTCGACTTCCTTGGAGGTGAAAATATCGACTACGCCC
>CAZRZB010000051.1:0-18622 GCA_964604435.1 uncultured Aestuariivirga sp.
CCATCGACATGTCCATGATGCCGCCCCAGGAGCGCAGCACCCGCACCCGCGCCAGCCCGGGGATCATCGCAACCCCCGCTTCGATCACATGCTCCACCATCGGCAGGTTGCCGCGACGGGCATAGGAATTGTAGCCGTCGAGGTCGCCGCCGAACACCAGGCCGCCCTTGTCCGATTGCGAAACATAGAAGTGCCCCGCGCCGAAGGTTACCACCCCGTCGATGTAGGGCTTCAGGCCCTCCGAGACGAAGGCCTGCAGCACATGGCTTTCGATCGGCAGCCTGAGTCCGGCCATGGCCGCCACTTCCGAGGAATTGCCCGCTGCCGCCAGGCCCAGCTTCTTGCAGCCGATGAAACCGCGGTTCGTCTGCACGCCCGTGACTTTGCCTTGCACCATCTTGATGCCCGTCACTTCGCAATTCTGGATGATATCGACGCCGCGCTGGTCGGCGCCCCGGGCATAGCCCCAGGCCACTCCATCGTGGCGCACCGTGCCGCCGCGCCGTTGCAGGATGCCGCCCTTGATCGGAAAACGCGCGTTATTGAAGTCGAGGAAGGGATACATCTCGCGCACCGCTTCGGTGTCGAGCAGCTCCGCGTCCACCCCGTCGATGCGCATGGCGTTGCCGCGGCGGGCGAAGGCGTCGCGCTGCGGGTCGCTGTGGCAGAGGTTCAGCACGCCGCGCTGGGAAACCATGGCGTTGAAGTTGAAGTCCTGCTCCAGTCCTTCCCACAGCTTCATCGACCATTCATAGAACGGGTTGTTCCCCGGCAGCATGTAGTTGGAGCGGATGATCGTGGTGTTGCGCCCGATGTTCCCGGAGCCGAGCCATGATTTTTCCAGCACCGCCACATTAGTGATGCCATGCACCTTGGCTAGGTAGTAGGCGGTCGAAAGCCCGTGCCCGCCACCGCCGACGATGATGACGTCATACTCCTTCTTCGGCTCAGGCTCACGCCACGCCGGGGTCCAGTGCTTGTGGCCCGACAGGGTGTTCTTGAGAAGGGAGAAGACCGAGTATTTCATTTCCGGCTTTTCATTGCCCCCATGGCCGCGTCGCTCGCGGCCATGGAGAGGTGAAGTCTAGCAGTCCAGCGTCGTGTCCCGCTCCCACTGGGTGAGGTGGCGGCAATACTGGTTCCATTCGGCATGCTTGAGCTTGAGATAGGCCGCGGAAACCTCCGCCCCCAAGGCCTCCTGCAGATACTTGTCCTTCTCGAAATTGCGCAGCGCATCGAGCAGGTTGAGCGGCAGCTTCTTGGCGTTCTTCACCGTGTGGCCGTTCGCATACATGTCGATGTCGAGGCGCTTGCCCGGATCCATCTTCGTCTCGATGCCGTGCATGCCCGCCGCCAGGATGCTGGCCATCATGAGATAGGGATTGGCCGCGTTGTCCGGCAAGCGGAATTCAGTCCGCCCGGCGTCAGGGATGCGCACCATGTGGGTGCGGTTGTTGCCGCCGAAGGTCACCGTGTTGGGCGACCATGTGGCCCCCGAGATGGTGCGCGGCGCGTTGATGCGCTTGTAGGAGTTGACCGTCGGGTTGGTGATCGCCACCAGCGAGTCCGCATGGTGGATGAGCCCGCCGAGGAAATGATAGGCCATCGGCGACAGGCCCATCTCGTCCTTGGCATCGTCGAACAGGTTCTTCTTGCGGGCATTGTCCCACACCGAGAGATGCACATGGCAGCCGCTGCCCGTCAGGTTGATGAAGGGCTTGGGCATGAAGGTGGCGCGCAGGCCATGCTTCTCGGCAATGCTCTTGACCATGAACTTGAAGAAGGCGAGTTGGTCCGCCGTGGTCAGCGCATCGTTGAAATTCCAGTTGATCTCGAATTGCCCGTTGGCATCCTCGTGGTCATTCTGATACGGCCCCCAGCCCAGCTGCACCATGGTCGAGGAAATCTCGGTGATCACGTCGAGGCGGCGCATGATCGCCGCCTGGTCGTAGCAGGGCTTTTCCTGGGTGTCGCGGCCGTCGGAGATCTGCGTGCCGTCGGCATTGATCAGGAAGAATTCCGGCTCCACGCCGGCCATCAGCTTGAGATTGCTCTTGGCCGATTTTTCCATGGCTTTCTTCAAGGCATAGCGCGGCGCCTGCTCCAGCGGCTTGCCGCTCATCCAGGGATCGCCGGCAACCCAGGCCACTTCCGGCCGCCAGGGCAACGGAATGATCGCCTCGGGATCGGGCATCACCAGGATGTCCGGATGCGCCGGCGTCTGGTCAAGCCAGGTGGCGAAGCCCGCAAATCCGGCGCCTGCCTTCTGCATGCGGTTTGCGGCTTCGGCCGGCACCAGCTTGGCCCGCTGGGTTCCGAACAGGTCGGTAAAGTTGAAGAGGAAGAACTTTATCTTGTTCTTCTTGGCATATGCCTCGAGTTCGCCGGCCATTGTCGTTTCTCCCTGATGATTCTGTGTTTTGTCTTGTTATTCTAAAACCCGCGCTTGCCCGGAATCCAGTCCGTTCCCGCAAGGGGGACCTGCGCCATGGCCGCAGCTTCGATGGTGAGCGCACAGAGATCCTCCGGCTCGAGATTGTGCACATGGGACTTGCCGTTGGCGCGCGCGATGGTCTGCGCCTCCAGGGTCATCACCTTCAGATAGTTGGAAAGCCGGCGTCCGGCCTTCACCGGATCGAGGCGCTTGGCAAGATCCGGATCCTGCGTGGTGATGCCGGCCGGGTCCCGGCCCTCATGCCAGTCGTCATAGGCGCCCGCCGTGGTGTCAAGCGCCTTGTATTCGGATTCCAGATGCGGATCATTGTCGCCCAGCGCCACCAAGGCTGCCGTGCCGATCGCCACCGCGTCCACGCCAAGCGCCAGCGCCTTGGCCACATCGGCCCCGCTCCTGATGCCGCCTGAAACAATGAGCTGCACCTTGCGGTGCATGCCGAGTTCCTGCAGCGCCCGGATCGCCGGCCGGATGCAGGCCAGGGTCGGCTGGCCGACATGCTCGATGAACACTTCCTGGGTTGCCGCCGTGCCGCCCTGCATGCCATCCAGAACGACCACGTCAGCCCCGGCCTTGACCGCCAGCGCCACGTCATAATAGGGCCGGGCCCCGCCGATCTTCACATAGATCGGCTTTTCCCAATTGGTGATTTCGCGCAACTCATTGATCTTGATTTCAAGATCGTCGGGCCCCGTCCAGTCGGGATGGCGGCAGGCCGAGCGCTGGTCGATGCCCTTGGGCAGGCAGCGCATGGCGGCCACCCGGTCCGAAATCTTCTGGCCCAGCAGCATGCCGCCGCCGCCCGGCTTGGCGCCCTGGCCGATCACCACCTCGATGGCATCGGCCTTGCGCAGGTCATCGGGATTCATGCCGTAACGCGACGGCAGGTACTGGTACACCAGGGTCTTGGACTGGCCGCGCTCTTCCGGCGTCATGCCGCCGTCACCCGTGGTGGTGGAGGTGCCCGCAATCGTTGCCCCGCGCCCCAGCGCTTCCTTGGCCTGCGCCGAAAGCGAGCCGAAGCTCATGCCGGCAATGGTGATCGGAATTTTCAGTTCGATCGGCGTCTTGGCAAAGCGCGTGCCGAGCACGACATTGGTGCCGCATTTTTCCCGGTAGCCTTCCAGCGGGTAGCGCGAAATCGAAGCCCCCAGAAACAGCAGGTCATCGAAATGCGGCACCTTGCGTTTGGCGCCCCCGCCCCGGATGTCGTAGATGCCGGTGATTGCGGCCCGGCGGATCTCGGAAAGCGTGTAGTCGTCGAAGGTTGCCGATTTCCGTGGCAGTGTGGGAGGTGTCTTGTCCATGGGGTCCTCAGTATGCGTCCGCGTGGTCGACGCTGAAATTGTAAAGCTTGCGGGCCGAGCCGTAACGCCGGAACTCCGATGGCTTCTCCTTGCGGTTGGCGGCCTTCAGCAACCGCTCCAGATCGGCCAGGTGTTCGGGGCGCATTTCCTTCTCGATGCAATCGGCGCCCAGGCTGGCAACCTTGCCCCGCACATAGAGCCGCGCTTCATAAATCGAATCGCCCAGCGCATCGCCCGCGTCGCCGCAGACGACAAGGTTGCCGCGTTGCGCCATGAAGGCCGACATGTGGCCGACCGAACCGCCCACCACGATATCGATGCCTTTCATTGAGATGCCGCAGCGCGAGGAGGCATCGCCGTCGATCACCAGCAGTCCGCCATTGCCCGTCGCCCCGGCTGATTCAGAGGAGTTCCCCTTCACCCAGACGACGCCGGACATCATGTTTTCGGCCGTTCCCACGCCCGCATGGCCATGGATGGTCAGCTCCGCCTCCTTGTTCATTCCGCCGCAATAGAAGCCGACATGGCCACGGATATCGATCTGCAGCGGCCCGTCCACGCCGCAGGCAATCGAATGCTGCCCCATCGGATTGTGGATGACCCAATGCTTTTCATTGGTGTTCTTGGGCAGGCTGTGCAGCTTGGAATTGATCCCCCGCACGCCTTCCTTATGTAGATCTAGCTCGCTCATGCGTGTCCGCCCCAGGTGTAGATTGTGCTCGGTTCCGGTTCCCAGATTTTGGCATCGTCGGCGCCTGGCAAGTGTGCGATGGCGCGGTATTCCGTTGCCATGGCCACCCAGTCGTCGGTTTCGGCCATCACCGCATGCTTGCAGGCGATGGGATCGCGCACCACGGCAAAGCCGTCGGCGGTTCCCACCAGGAAGGTGTAGAAGCCATCGAGGTCGCGCAGGCCATCTTCCAGCGCTTCTTTCAGTGTGGCGCCGCCGCGCAGTTTCCAGGTCATGTAGGCGGCCGCTACTTCCGTGTCGTTCTCCGTCTGGAAATCCATGCCTTCCTTGCGCAGGTTCTCGCGCAGGCGGTTGTGGTTGGACAATGAACCGTTATGCACCAGGCAGAGGTCGGCGCCGGTGGCAAACGGATGCGACCCTGCCGTAGTCACCGCGCTTTCGGTGGCCATGCGGGTGTGGCCGATGATGTGCGTGCCATGGGCCTCGTCCAGGTTGAACTTGTCATAGACATTGGCGGGCAGGCCGGTTTCCTTGAAAATCTCGATGGTATGGCCGGAACCGACCACGCGCACGTCCGGATGGTGCGCCTTGAGCCAGGCCACCACGGCGGGCTCCTTGCCCGTCGTCACCAGGATGCAGTGATTGCCGATCTTCTTGATCGTGCATTCGCACTTCAGGGCCTTCTCAAGCCCGGTGTCGATCTTCTTCCAGTCATAATTGGCGTCGTCATGGGCCAGGGAAAATTTCGTCTGGGCTTTCTTCACCGGATCCCGGTAAATCGCAACACCCGCCGAATCGGGGCCCCGGTTGGTCATCTCGATGATCATGGGTTTGAACATTTTTCCCAGTTTCGATTTCAACTTGGGATTCTTCAGGTAAAGTCCGACAATTCCGCACATGGGGCAAAACCTTCTTTGCAAGAGCGCTGGGCGACTGTAACAGGGCCCAATTGCAATATCAACTAGTAGGAATTATTTTTTCACAAGAGGAATGAGAGGGTTAATCTTCCCGCCGGTAGCTGATCACGCTCAGGTAGCGCGCCGGGAGGGTTTTCAGTTCCTCCGGGCCATGCGGCACGTCGGCATCAAAAAACAGCGTGTCGCCGGGATGCATGTCATAGGTTTTGTCGCCATGGCGGTAAACCACATTGCCTTCCAGCATATAGAGCATCTCCAGTCCGCTGTGCTGGAAGGTGGGAAACACGTCCGATTGGGCCGTCAGCGTGATCATGTAGGGTTCGACCATCACCGGCCCATGGGGACTGTGCCCGAGCAATTGGTACTGGTGGCCCGCCCGCGTGCCGCGCCGTTCTATCGTCAGGCCCTGCCCGGCCTTGACGAAGGAGGCGTCCCGGATTTCCTCGAAGCCGCGAAACAGCGAGGTGACCGGCACCTGCAGGGCTTGGCTCAAGGCCTGCAGGGAACCGAGCGAGGGTGATGTTGCGCCATTCTCGATTTTTGACAGCATGCCCGCCGACATGTCCGCGGCCTTGGCAAGTTCCGAAATGGTGATGCCCAGCTTTTCCCGGAAGCGCCGCACTTCGCGGCCAATGGCCTCTTCCAGAAGCTTGCCGCGTGCCGCGGCACCCAGATGCGGCTCCTGATAGGGAAGGCTTGCTGCGCCCTTCTTGCTTGCCGGTTTATTGTGCATTGGATGTTTCATTATTAAATCTGCTTAAGCACTAGCCCCAAAGACAAGGATCGGGCAAGTCCTGCCTTGCGTTTGCACAAAGAGATCGCCATAAACCCTGCCCGAACAAGGATTGTGCAATGCAGCAGGCCCCTGCCCCCAGGAAACTGACCCATCTCGAACGCCTCGAAGCGGAATCCATCCACATCATCCGCGAAGTTGCCGCCGAGTGCGAAAAGCCCGTGATGCTCTACTCCGTCGGCAAGGATTCGGCGGTCATGCTGCACCTCGCCATGAAGGCCTTTTACCCGGCGAAACCGCCCTTCCCCCTGATGCATGTCGACACCCGCTGGAAGTTCAAGGACATGATTGCCCTGCGCGATGAAACCGCCAGGCGCCTGGGGCTCGACCTCATTGTCCACGTCAATCCCGACGGCATCGCGAAGGATGTGAACCCCTTCGACCATGGCTCGGCGCTCCATACCCAGATCATGAAGACCGATGGCCTGAAACAGGCCCTCGACAAGTATGGCTTCGATGCGGCCTTCGGCGGCGCCCGGCGCGACGAGGAAAAGTCCCGCGCCAAGGAACGCATCTTCTCCTTCCGCGACACCCGCCACCGCTGGGATCCCAAGAGCCAGCGCCCCGAATTGTGGAACCTTTATAACGCCCGCAAGAACAAGGGCGAGTCGATCCGCGTCTTCCCGCTGTCGAACTGGACCGAACTCGACATCTGGCAGTATATCCACCTCGAGAACATCCCCATCGTTCCGCTTTACTTCGCCGCCCCCCGCCCCATCGTCTGGCGCGATGGCCAGATGATCATGGTGGACGATGAACGCATGCGGCTGAACCCCGGTGAAACGCCGGAGCTGCGCAACATCCGCTTCCGCACCCTGGGCTGCTATCCGCTGACCGGCGCCATCGAAAGCAGCGCCACCTCGCTTCTCGACATCATCGAGGAAATGCTGGTGGCCACCTCCTCCGAGCGCCAGGGCCGCGTCATCGACAAGGACCAGGCCGCCTCCATGGAGAAGAAAAAGCAGGAGGGCTATTTCTGATGGCGCGCTTCATTGAATTCGAAGGCGGCGACGTCGAGTCCTATCTGAAGACCCAGGAGAACAAGGATCTTCTGCGCTTCATCACCTGCGGCTCCGTCGATGACGGCAAATCCACCCTGATCGGCAGGCTGCTCTACGAAGCCAAGATGCTGTTCGAGGACCAGCTCCTCGCCCTGGAGGCCGATTCCAGGAAAATGGGAACCCAGGGCGGCAATCTCGATTTCGCCCTTCTGGTCGATGGCCTCGCCGCCGAACGCGAACAGGGCATCACCATCGACGTGGCCTACCGCGCCTTCACCACCAACAAGCGCAAGTTCATCGTGGCCGATACCCCGGGTCATGAACAATACACCCGCAACATGGCAACCGGCGCCTCCACCGCCGATCTCGCCGTCATCCTGATCGACGCGCGCAAGGGCGTGCTCACCCAGACCCGCCGCCACACCTTCATCGCAACCCTGCTCGGCATCCGCCATCTCGTCGTTGCCATCAACAAGATGGACCTGATGAAGTACGATCAAAAAGTCTTTGCCGATATCGAGGCCGATTACCGCGCCTTCGCCCGGAGCCTTGGCGCCGAAAACATCACCTGCATTCCCCTCTCCGCCCTGGCCGGCGACAATGTCGTCGAGCCCTCGGCCGCCATGCCCTGGTATCACGGCCCCACCCTCATGGCCCATCTTGAAACCGTGCCGGTGGATGATGATCTCGCCACCAAGGCGTTCCGCCTGCCGGTGCAATGGGTGAACCGGCCCGACCAAAATTTCCGTGGTTTTTCCGGCACCATTGCCAGCGGCGCCGTGCGCCCCGGCGATGCCATCAAGGTTCTCCCCTCGGCCAGGACGGCAACGGTTGACCGGATTGTCACTTACAATGGCGATCTAGACGTGGGCGTGGCGGGCCAGTCACTCACCGTGACGCTCACCAGCGAAATCGACATCAGCCGCGGCGACGTGATCTGCAATGCCGGTGACCCCATCGAAGTGTCGGACCAGTTCGAGGTTGAAGTTCTGTGGATGGGCGATGAGGCCATGCTGCCGGGCCGGCCCTACATCATCAAGACCGGCAACCGCCAGGTTCCCGGCACCCTCGATTCATTGAAGTACAAGGTGAACGTCAACACCATGGAGCATGTTGCCGCCAGGACCCTCGCCCTGAATGAAATCGGCGTGTGCAACCTGGAACTCGACAGCCCCATCGCCTTCACCACCTACAAGGACAACCGCCACCTCGGCAGTTTCATCATCATTGACCGTTTCACCAACGCAACCGTCGGCATGGGGCTGATCAACTTCGCGCTGCGCCGCGCCTCCAACATCCACTGGCAGGCCATGGACGTGAACAAGGCGTCGCGGGCCGGTCTTGCCAGGCAGAAACCCACCATCCTGTGGTTCACCGGGCTTTCGGGCGCGGGCAAATCCACCATCGCCAATCTGGTGGAAAAGAAGCTCCACGCCCTGGGCCACATGACCTACCTGCTGGACGGCGACAATATCCGCCACGGCCTGAACCGCGATCTCGGCTTCACCGACGCGGACCGGGTTGAGAACATCCGCCGCGTCGCCGAAGTCTCGAAGCTCATGGTCGATGCCGGGCTGATCGTGCTGGTCTCCTTCATCTCCCCCTTCCGCGCCGAGCGCCTCATGGCCCGTGAAAGCGTGGCGAAAGATGAGTTCGTCGAAATCTTCGTCAACACCTCGCTGGCCGAAGCCGAAAAACGCGACGTAAAGGGCCTCTACGCCAAGGCAAGGCGCGGCGAGATCCGCAACTTCACCGGCATTTCCTCGGCCTACGAGGTTCCGGAAAACCCCGAGATCGCCCTCGATACGGCAAAGCTCTCGGCCGAACAGGCCGCCATCGCCATTGTTGATTACCTGGCAGCCCAGCAGCGCCTGACCAAGGCCTAGGGACGGTTGCAGATTTCTGCGCGCAATGCCGCTTCACGGCAGCATGCGGCGCAGGATGTCATCCCGGTTGATGAAGTGGTGCTTCAAGGCCGCAAGCACATGCAGCACCACCAAGGCAATGCTGAGGTTCGAGCCAAGCTCGTGAATGCCCTTCATGGGAAGCCCAAGGCTAGGCGCGGTCGGCAGCGGTAATGCGCCGAAGACCGAGATCCCCGTCATGGCCGGTTCCTCGCTGAGGAATTTCGGCATGGCGAACCAGCCCGTCAGCGGTATGCCGATCAGCAGGACATAGAATATCAGGACCATCGCTTTCGAGGCCATCTGCTCCCAGGGCGCCATGCTGGCGGGATAGGCCGGCGGTGGATTCATCACGCGCCAGATCAGCCGCAAGATGGAAAGCACCAGAATGGCAATACCTATGGAAACGTGCAACGAGGGAGCAAGAGTGCCGCCGCCTTCTTCCGTGTCCATGAGGTCTTCGCCGAAGATGAGCATAAAAATCATCAGCGCCGCGATGAGCCAATGCAGGCCCATGGCAACCGTGTCATACTTGGTTCGCGCGGCAACACTCATGGTTCAACTCCGTTTCAGCAATAGTCAGACGGGCACACCAGCAGCTTCCGTCGCTTTATCGCGGGATCTTTCGGTCGCACCCTTGATCTGAATCAAGCCGCTGGAATCCTGTCCCGTGTTCACGAATTTGTGTATCCCGAACTCGACTGACGCACCAAATAAAATAGCCTCCATTTGCACGCGCCAAACCTTGTACTTCTCTCCCCCAGCCCCTATTTTGCCGCAATGTCCTCAGCCATTTCCATCTCCGCCCTTTCAAAGACCTACAAGTCGGGCTTCCAGGCCCTGAAGAACATTAATCTGGAGATCAGGAAGGGCGAGATATTTGCCCTTCTGGGTCCCAACGGGGCGGGAAAAACCACCCTCATCAGCATCATCTGCGGCATCGTCAATGCCAGCTCCGGAAAGATCCTGGCCGATGGCCATGACATCGTTGCCGACTACCGCAAGACGCGTTCGCTCATCGGCCTGGTGCCCCAGGAACTCACCACCGACGCCTTTGAAACCCCCTGGGCAACCGTGAGCTTCAGCCGCGGCCTGTTCGGCCTTCCGCCCAATCCCGCCCATATCGAAAAGACCCTCAAGGAGCTTTCCCTCTGGGACAAGAAGGACAGCCGGATCATGCAGCTTTCCGGCGGCATGAAGCGCCGCGTGCTGATCGCCAAGGCCCTCTCCCACGAGCCGAGAATCCTCTTTCTCGACGAGCCCACGGCGGGCGTTGACGTGGAGCTCCGCCGCGACATGTGGCAGCTCGTGCGCAACCTGCGCGATACCGGCGTCACCATCATTCTCACCACCCATTACATTGACGAGGCCGAGGAAATGGCCGACCGCATCGGCGTCATCAACCGGGGCGAGATCATCCTGGTCGAGGACAAGAAAGCTCTCATGTTGAAACTCGGCAAGAAGCAGGTCACCCTGCATCTCGACCGTCCCTTGAAAGGCATTCCCCGGAAACTCGCCAAGTATGGCCTTGAACTCAACAGCGAAGGCACCGAGATCACCCATACCTATGACGCCCAAGGCAACAAGACAGGCATTGCCGCCCTGCTTGCCGATCTGCACGGCGCCAAAATAAGGTTCAAGGACATGGAGACCCGGCAAAGCTCGCTGGAGGAGATTTTCGTGAGCCTGGTGAGGAAGCCCGCATGAATCTCCACGGCATCACGGCAATCTACCGCTTCGAAATGGCCCGCGCCTTGCGCACCCTGACGCAAAGCATTGTCTCGCCGGTCATTTCAACCTCGCTTTACTTCGTGGTTTTTGGCGCGGCCATCGGCTCGCGCATCCAGCAAGTCGACGGCATCGCCTACGGCTCTTTCATCGTGCCGGGCCTGATCATGCTGTCGCTGCTCACCCAGAGCATCGCCAATGCCTCCTTCGGCATCTATTTCCCACGCTTCGTCGGCACCATCTTCGAACTGCTCTCGGCCCCCGTCTCCTATCTGGAAATCGTCATCGCCTATGTGGGAGCGGCCGCCACCAAGTCGATTGTCCTGGGCTTGATCATCCTGGCAACCGCCGCCCTTTTCGTGCCCCTGCAGATCATCCACCCTTTCTGGATGCTGGCATTTTTGGTTCTCACCGCCGTCACCTTCAGCCTCTTCGGCTTCATCATCGGCATCTGGGCCGACGGTTTCGAGAAATTGCAGCTCATTCCCCTGCTGGTCATCACCCCCCTCACCTTCCTCGGCGGCAGCTTCTATTCCATCAATATGCTGCCTCCGCTCTGGCAGAAAATCAGCCTGTTCAACCCCGTGGTCTATCTCGTCAGCGGCTTCCGCTGGAGCTTCTATGGCCACTCCGATGTCGGCATTGGCTACAGCCTGCTGGCCATCGCGGCCTTTCTCGGCGCCTGCCTTGCCGCCATCGCCTGGATCTTCCGGACCGGCTACCGCATCAAGAACTAGCGGCAGCCAAGATCGCTGAGAAGCGCCGGCACCAGCGGTTGCAATGCCCCCTGCTCGATAAGGCCCGCAACCGCTTCAATGTCGGTCGAGAATTCCCGGTCCTCTTCGCGTGGCTCCGCCTTTGCGCGCACCAGACCGTAGGCTTTTTCCAGATCCGGCGATGAGGTCAGCGGCCGCCTGAAATCGATGCCTTCCGCCGCCGCCATCAGTTCGATCGCCACGATGCGCGCCAGGTTGGCGTTCATCGGCCCCAGCCGCCGGGCCCCGTGGGTTGCCATCGAGACATGGTCTTCCTGGTTGGCCGAGGTGGGGGCTGAATCGACGGAAGCCGGATGGGCCATCTGCTTGTTCTCGCTCATCAGGGCGGCTGATGTGCATTGCGGAATCATGAAACCGGAATTGAGGCCTGGATTGCGGATGAGAAACGGCGGCAGCAGCGAGATGGAGGAGTCGATCAGCGCGGCCATCCGCCGCTCCGAAAGCGATCCCATTTCCGCAATGGCAATGGCGGTCATGTCGGCCGCAAAGGCCACCGGCTCCGCATGGAAATTCCCGCCCGACAGCACCGCGCCGTCTTCGGCAAACACCAGCGGATTGTCGGACACCCCGTTGGCCTCGATCAGCAGGCTGCGCCCCGCATTGGCCAGCATGTCGAGGCAGGCTCCCATCACCTGCGGCTGGCAGCGGAAGGAATAGGGATCCTGCACCCGCTCGTCGTTGACAAGGTGCGAGGCGCGGATGGCGCTGCCGCTGAGCAGGCGGCGATAATGGCCGGCGGCGAGGATTTGTCCGGGATGGGGGCGCAGCGCGTGGATGCGGGGATCAAACGGCGTATCCGACCCCATCACCGCATCGATCGACAAGGTGCCTGCCAGAATGGCCGCCGCCGCATTGCGCTCCGCTGCGATAAGCCCCGAAAGCGCCAGGGCGGTGGAAACCTGCGTGCCGTTGAGAAGTGCCAGCCCCTCCTTGGGCCCCAGCGAAACCGCCGCGACACCGGCGGCCTCCAGCCCCTTGGCGCCCGCGAGGCGTTTGCCCCTGTGCAGAACCTCGCCCTCGCCGATCAGCACAAGGCTCAAATGCGCCAGCGGCGCCAGGTCGCCCGAGGCACCCACCGACCCCTGCCCGGGAATGACCGGCAGGACATCGGCATTGAGCAAGACCGCCAGCGTTTCCATCGCGGCGAGGGAAATGCCCGACGCCCCCTGCGACAGGGCGTTGAGCTTGAGCAGCATGATGAGCCGCACCACACTCCCGTCCAAGGCAGCGCCAACCCCCGCCGCATGGGAACGCACGATATTGATTTGCAATTTTGAAAGGTCTTCCGCGGCGATCCGCGTCTTGGCCAGTTTGCCGAAGCCCGTGTTCACGCCATAGATCGCAGCGCCCGTCTTGAGCAGCCGCGCCACCGTTTCGGCGCTCTTGGAAATGAGGGCTTTGGCCTTGCCAGACAGGGAAACCGAAACGGGCCCGGCCAATGCGGCCCGCGCATGCTCCAGCGTCAGCGCCGTTTCACCAATGACAATCTTCATGACAAACGTCCTGTTGTTTCAGCAAATTTCTTACCGATACGGTCTTCATTGATATGCCGGCGCTCCTTCACCACATGGATGCCGCCCACGATCATGTCTTTGACCGCCGAATTCCCGGCGGAAAAGATCCACGTATCAAGCAGCGCGTCGCCCTCCCGCCCAACCATGGCTGGATGCTCATCATCGAGGATGGCGATGTCACAGCGCTTGCCCACGGCAATTGCCCCCACGGGCTGGTCGAGGCAGGCGGCACCGCCCTTGAGGACCGCATCAAGCAAGCTGCGCCCTGTCGAAGCCCCGGCCCCGGAAGCCAGTGCATTACGCGTACGGTCCCGCAGCCGTTGTGAATATTCAAGCATCCGCAGGTCCTCGGCCGGGGAGATGCTGATCTGGCTGTCGCTGCCAATGGCAATCGCCCCGCCCTGTTTCAGGAAGTGATCGGCGGGAAAAATGCCATCGCCCAGATTTGCTTCCGTTGTCGGGCACAATCCCGCAATGGCGCCCGACTCCGCCAGTTTCTGGGTCTCCGCTTGCGTCATATGGGTAGCGTGAATGGCACACCAGCGGCTGGAAACATCAAACCGGTCGAGAAGGAATTCCACCGGCCGCTGACCGGACCAGGCCAGGCAGTCATCAACTTCCTTCACCTGTTCAGCCACATGAATATGCACCCGGGCGCGTCCCTCAATGCCGTTCAGCACCGTTTTCAGAAGTTCCGGCGTCACCGCGCGCAGGCTATGGGGTGAAATGCCCAGCCGCCGCAACGGATTGGCGCCGCAGACCCCTTTCAGCGTCTCGTAAATTTCCAGGAAGCGGTCCGCATCATTCACAAAGCGCCTTTGCCCCGCCTGCGCTGGCTGGCCGCCAAATCCGGAGAAATTGTAAAGCGTGGGCAGCAGGGTGATGGCAATGCCCGCCTGTTCCGCCGCCGAAAGGCAGCGCAGCGACATTTCTGCCGGTTCGTCGTAACGCCTGCCATCGGGCTGGTGATGCAAATACTGGAATTCTCCGACGCAGGAGAACCCCGACTTCAGCATCTCGACATAGGCCTGGGCGGCAACCGCTTCGAGGTCATCGGGCGAGAGCTTGAGGGCAAAGCCATACATCACCTCGCGCCAGGTCCAGAAACTGTCGGCCCCCGGTCCGGCCCGCTCCGCCAGCCCCACCATCAGTCTTTGGTGCGCATGGGAATGAACGTTGGGAACGGCGGGAATGGCAACGCCCGAGATCAGCGTTCCATCCTTCGCGCCCGTTTCAACTCTTTCGATCATGCCGTTTTCATCAACAGAAACGCCAACATTCTGCTGCCAGCCGGAAGTTGTGAGGGCGGATGAAAATCGGAACTTGCGTTGGGTCATGCTCCAGAGTATACTGTATATACAACCTTATACAAGTAGGAAAAATCGTGCACCTCAGCAATCTTTCCATCGCCACCATGGTCAACGGCTACGGCCTCATCGAGAACGGCACGGTATCGATTGAAAACGGAGTCATCACTTCGCTTGGAAGCGGGCGGCCCGCAGGTGATGCCATCGACTGCGGCGGCCGCCTGCTCACGCCGGGCCTCATCGATTGCCACACCCATCTGATTTATGGCGGCAATCGCGCCGCCGAATTCGAGCAGCGCCTGAATGGCGCCACCTATGCCGACATCGCCCAAGCCGGTGGCGGCATCATGTCAACCGTGCGCGCAACGCGGGCGGCCTCCGAGCCGCAGCTTCTCGATTCCGCCTTGCGTCGACTCGAATCTCTCCTGGCCGAAGGCGTCACCACCGTTGAAATCAAGTCGGGCTATGGCCTCGATGTCGAGACGGAAATGAAGATGCTCAGGGTGGCGCGGAAACTTGCGCTTCTCCGCCCCTTAGACGTCAGGTCGACCTTCCTCGGGGCCCACACCTTTCCCGCCGAGTACCGCGAAAACCGCGCGGCATATGTGAAGCTGGTCTGCGACGAGGCCCTGCCGCGGGTCGTCGCTGAAGGTCTGGCCGATGCGGTTGATGCCTTCTGTGAGGGCATTGCCTTTTCCGTTGCCGAAACCGAAATGGTCTTCAGGGCCGCTGCCGCCGCCGGCCTGCCGGTGAAGCTCCATGCCGAGCAACTCTCAAATCTCGGCGGGGCGAAGCTTGCCGCCCGCTACAATGCCCTCTCCGTCGACCACATCGAATATCTCGATGAGGAAGGAGTCGAATCTATTTCCAAGTCCGGCACCGTGGCCGTGCTGCTGCCTGGCGCTTTCTATTACTTGCGCGAAAAACAGGCCCCGCCGGTTGCGGCGCTCCGTCAGCACAAGGTACCGATCGCCATCGCAACCGACCTCAATCCCGGCTCCTCCCCGGTCCACTCCCTGCTCGCCGCCATGAACATGGCCTGCGTCCTCTTCGGCCTCACCCCCGAGGAGGCCCTGCGCGGCGTCACCGTAAATGCCGCCCGCGCTCTCGGCCTGATGGATCGCGGCACCGTCGCCGTGGGCCAGAAGGCCGATCTCGCCCTCTGGAATGTCGAGCGCCCCGGCGACCTGAGCTATCCCTTGGGCTTCAACCCCCTCGCCGCCGTCATCCGCAATGGCGAAGTGATCCGGGGATCCCTCCGGTGAACCAGATGCAGCCCCTCTATAGGCAGGTGAAGGACCACATCCTCGGCCATATCCAGTCCGGCGCCTGGGCCGCCGGTTCGCGCGTTCCCTCCGAAAACGAACTGGTCGAAAGCTTCGGCATCAGCCGCATGACCGCCAACCGGGCGCTGCGTGAACTCTCCGCCGATGGCTACCTCGCCCGGGTCCCCGGCGTCGGCACCTTCGTCAGGGAGCAGACGCCCCGCACCAGCCTGATGGAACTCCGCAACATCGCCGAGGAAATCGCTGCCCGCGGCCACCGCCACACCTCGCGCCTCATCACCCGCGAGAAGATACTAGCCAGCCAGCACCTCAGCAACGAGTTTGAATGGAAAGCCCCCCAGCAGCTCTTCCATCTCGTTGTCGTCCACGAAGAAAACGGCCTTCCCGTCCAGCTCGAAAACCGCTGGGTGAACCCCCACCTTGCCCCGGACTTCCTGATCCAGAGTTTCACCCGGCAAACCGCCACGGCCTATCTCCTCAACACCGTTCCGGTGGACGAGTTGGAACACTCCGTCGAAGCCATCCTGCCCGATGCTACCCAGCAGGAACGTCTCGGCATCTCCGACCACGAACCCTGCCTTGCCCTGCACCGCCGGAGCTGGAGCAAGGGCCAGGTCGTCACCGTTGCAACCCTCATCTACCCCGCCAGCCGCTATGCCCTGCACAGCCGCTACAAGGTCAACGCCCAAGGAAAACCCCAATGAACACCCGCCGCGACAACACCCGCCTCATCAAGTCACCCACCGGCCCGGAAATCTCCGCCAAGTCCTGGCTCACCGAGGCCCCCTTGCGCATGCTGATGAACAATCTCGATCCCGGCGTTGCCGAACGCCCCGAGGAGTTGGTGGTCTATGGCGGCATTGGCCGGGCGGCGCGCAACTGGGAGGCGTATGACCGCATTGTGGCCAGCCTGCGCTCCCTTGAGGACGATGAAACCCTGCTGGTGCAATCGGGCAAGCCCGTCGGCATCTTCCGCACCCACAAGGATGCCCCCCGCGTCCTCATCGCCAATTCCAATCTCGTGCCTCACTGGGGCAATTGGGACCACTTCAACGAGCTCGATAGGAAGGGCCTGATGATGTACGGCCAGATGACGGCGGGCTCCTGGATCTACATCGGCACCCAGGGCATCGTCCAGGGCACCTATGAAACCTTCGCCGAAGTGGGCCGCAAACACTATGGCGGCAACCTCAATAGCAAATGGTTCCTCACCGCAGGCCTTGCCGGCATGGGTGGCGCCCAGCCACTCGCCGCAACCATGGCCGGGGCTTCGATGATCGCCATCGAATGTCAGCCGTCGCGTATCGACATGCGCCTTCGCACCCGCTACCTCGACAGCCAGGCCAAAACCGTCGACGAAGCCTTGGAGATCATCAAGCGTTCGCCAAAACCCATCTCGGTCGGCGTGCTCGGCAATGCGGCTGAAATCCTGCCCGACCTGGTGAAGCGCGGTGTCCATCCCGACGCGGTCACCGACCAGACCTCCGCCCATGATCCCGTCAACGGCTACCTCCCCATCGGTTGGACCTTGGCCCAATGGGCAGACAAACGCGTGTCCGACCCGCAGGCCGTCAAGGCGGCCGCCATGGCCTCCATGAAAATCCATGTCCAGGCCATGCTGGATTTCCAGAAGGCCGGAGTTCCCACCCTCGATTACGGCAACAACATTCGCCAGATGGCCTTTGAAATGGGCCTGAAGGATGCCTTCGCATTTCCCGGCTTCGTGCCCGCCTATATCCGCCCGCTGTTCTGCCGCGGCATCGGCCCTTTCCGCTGGGCTGCCCTATCGGGAAATCCAGAAGACATTTACAAAACCGATCAACGCGTCAAGGAACTCATCCCCGACGACAAGCACCTGCACAACTGGCTGGACATGGCGCGCGAACGCATCGCCTTCCAGGGCCTTCCCGCCCGCAACTGCTGGGTGGGCCTCGGCCAGCGCCATCGCTTGGGGTTGGCCTTCAATGAGATGGTGAAAAATGGCGAAGTCGAAGCCCCCATCGTCATCGGCCGTGACCATTTGGATTCAGGCTCCGTCGCCTCGCCCAACCGCGAAACCGAAGCCATGCTTGATGGCTCCGATACGGTGTCCGATTGGCCCTTACTGAACGCGTTGCTCAACACCGCCTCCGGCGCGACCTGGGTTTCCATCCATCATGGCGGTGGCGTCGGCATCGGCTATTCCCAGCATGCAGGCATGGTCGTCGTCGCCGACGGCACCGATGACGCAGCCCGTAGGCTGGAGCGCGTCCTGTGGAACGACCCCGCCACCGGCGTCATGCGCCACGCCGATGCGGGCTACGACATCGCCCGGGAGTGCGCCAGGGAACAGGGCCTGAAACTTCCGGGAATTACGGTTTAGCCCAGCGCTTTCCCGATCGCATGCGTCGCGCTGAAAGTTGCAACGTCAAACGGGCGGTTGAGGAAATCCGGCCAGCTCGAAAGCTTGACCACCACCATGTTGTAATCCCAGTTGATATAAATCAACTGTCCGAACACGCCCTTGGCCAGAATGGCCCGCGAGTGCGGATCCTCGATCCAGAACTGGTTCCGGTAGGCCCCCTGTGGCATTGAAAATGTATATGGCTCGCCGAAGATGCGGTGATTGCCGCTGCGTGTGGCCTCGATCCAGGAAGCCGGAATGATGCCGCCGCCATTTTCAAGGACAAGCTGGCCAAACCGGCCATAATCCCGCAAGGTCGCGTTCAAGCCGCCTGAGGCAAGGGCATATCCGGCACTGTCGACAGTGATGCAGCCGCTCTCCTCCGCCCCCATTTTCTGCCAGATTTCCTCGGACAGAAGCTGTGGCAGGCGCTTTCCCGTGACGCGCTCCAGGCAAAAGGCCAGCACATCGGTTTCGACCGAGCGATACGCAAACAGGTCGCCATGGCCCCGCGCGGTTTCGGTCAAGCCCGTGATCAGTTCCCAGATATGGCGCGGCCACCT